>NZ_JAKGBU010000016.1:57748-65514 GCF_021555155.1 Rhizobium alarense | reverse complement strand
GGTGCCGGCACCACGGCGGAGGCGCACGAGGCGACGCCGAAGGTCGGCAAACCGGCACCCGGGACGGAAACGGCCAAGGCCGTCACGCCGCCGGCCGGCGAAGCGGAGAAGCGCGGCATCGTGGCGCGCAGCATGGCGATGGTCCGCGACAACATTCCGACGGGCACCGACATCAAGCAGACGCTGACCAAGCCGGTCCGCTATGCCGAGGACGGTTTCAGTTGGGTGATGCGCAAGTTCGAGCGCTGACCGTCGCGGCGTAGCGAAGCCGCGGCCGGCCGCTCAAGCTGCCTCGCGGGCCACGATTTCCACATAGTTGCGGGCGTGCCTGCGCTGTTCGGCGATCGCCAGCCTCTCGACAAGATCGAGCATGTCCTCGGTCGCCGCACCGCCCGCCTGGCGAACGCGTTCCAGCAGGCGCAGCGACACCGAACTGCCGCCGAACACGCCGGAGCGTGCCTCCTGCCGCCAGAGCAGCGTCGCCTCGGCAAAGAGGGTGCTGATGTCGCGCGCAAGGCCCGCGGCCTCGAAGACGGACCGCACCGAGGCCTCCCGCCCGTCAGCCAGGATCGACCGGACACGCCGCTCCGGCTCGCCCGACAGGTTGACGATCGCCGCCGCGAAGAACTCGATCTTGCCGGAGCACAGCGCATGCATCAGGAAGGCCGGCGTCAGCCGTCCGGCGAGGCGCAGGTGCTCGACGAGCGCGGCAATCTCCTCGCCGCGCGCTTCGCCGCAAAGGCCGATCGTCGCGATGTCGCAGGCCTCACGGGCGATCCTCTCGACGCGGGACGGGCCGACGGCCGCGCGCACCAGGTCGAACCGCGCAAGCGCTGCACCGACCCGCTCGACGAGCGCCTGGCGCGCCTCGCCCGGCAGGTCGTCGCGCTCGAGCAGCAGGTTGCGGATCTCGGTGAGGTCGCCGCAGCGCTCGGCGATGCGTTTCAGGCTTCGGCGGGAGAGATCCGCGCCGCGGTTCTCGAGCAGGACCTGAATGGCGGAACAATGCGCAACTTCAGCAAGTGCAGCGCCAAGCGCGCGGGACACGAGCGGCCGATGCGCGATGATCGACTGGCGAACCGGGCAGCCCCTGGCCGCCAGGTCCACGAGGTCGGAATCGGTCAGGACGGGAGAGCGCAGCAGCACCTGCGCGGCGACCTCCGGCTGGTCGGCGGCAAGCGGCAGCACCACGGCGCGCGGTGCCTCCGCGAAATCGGCGAGCGCCTCGGCAAGTGCCAGCCGTACGGGCGGCGCCGGGTCGTCGAGCAGGAAGATCATGGCCATTTCGGCGGCGTTGCAATCGGCCGGCCGGATGCGCGACCGGCGATAGGCCCGGGCAAGCGCCCCTGCCGCCTTGGCCCTGTCGCTGACGCGCGCGGTTTCGACCCAACGGAGAAAGGCATTGATAATCAAGGTACGCCCCGGCATGTATGCGATCAACGACTGCTGCAGGCCACGCTAGCGGCAAAGTGTTTAAGATTGGTTCACCATGTCCCTTAACGCGCCGTTCATCAAGCCGATGATCCCGACGGCCGACGCCAGGCGAGGCGACGGCATCCTGTGTCCGACCTCGGATGCGCCGCGATGAGCGCTCCCTCGCCCCGTCATGCGCTGTTTCTGCGCGCGGCCAACGATGACCTGCCCGCAGGCGGAGCCGGCACGCAGGTCGTGGAAGCGCAGGCGCTGTGGCCGGCCGGCAGCGGCGGCTTCGCGCTGGTGACGCCCGACGCGGGCGAATCGCTACTCGAATCGGCGCTGACGGACCCGGCGGCGGGCATCGCGGTCGGTTCCTGCCGCGGCGGCGCGGCCGTGCAGCGGATCGACGTCCTCCTGTCGGTGGTGGAGGCGAAGCGTGGCCTGCCACAGCGCCGGTTTCATATCCTCGCCTTCACCGACGGCATTCTGCCTGCACCCGCCGCGGCGACGTTCCGCAACTGCTCCGCGCGGCTTGCCGGGCTCGTCTGGGACTGGCGCGGCCTGCCGGCGCTGCTCGGCGCCGAGCGGCTGCAGACGGATGATGGCGGCTGGACGGAGGCGCCGGCGCAGTTGCGCGCCGCGACGCTGATTGCCGCGCGCGTTGCCGGGCTGCCGGCCTATGCACTGGCACCCGCCCTTTCCGGCGCGGCGCTCGCGGATCACTGCCGTCGTGCCCGACAGGACGGCTTTTCGGGTTGTGCCACCACCGATCCGGCCGCGCTTCCCGTCATCGCCGGGGTCTTTTCCGCCGGCTGACGCTCAGCCCGCCTTCGGGCGGAACATCTCGAAGGCGTCGCTGCCGTCGCAATAGTCCATGTAGCCCATGCGGGCGACCGGGCTTGCGAGTGCCATGTCGATGCGCCCCTCGCGGACGATCGCCTCGTCGAGATGGATGCCGACGACCGCGCCGAAGGCGATCCAGCTTTCGGCGAGGTCGCCTGAAAGCGTCTTCGGTCGGACGATCTCGGTCATCCGGCATTCGAGCACGGCATGCGCCTCGCCGACATAGGGCGCGTCGACGAGCCGGCCGGCGACGGGCGTCAGTCCGGCGAGCGCGAATTCGCTCGTGCCGCGCGGCACCGCCGCCGACGTGACGTTCATCCGCTCGGCGAGATCGCGGCTGACCAGCGAGCAGGTGAAGACGCCGGTCTCCTCGATGCTGCGGATGCTGTCCTTGTAGCCGCTCGAGGAGAACATCACGAGCTTCGGCCGGTCGCTGACCGCGTTGAAGAAGGAGTAGGGCGCGAGATTGAGCGAGCCGTCCGTCGCCTTCGTGCCGATCCAGCCGATCGGGCGCGGCGCGACGATCGCCTTGAAGGGATCGTGCCGGAGGCCGTGCGCGTTGCTGTCGGTGTCGTAGAACATCACCGCCGTCACGCCTCGCTGCCGACCCAGGTGACGATCTGCTTGAGGTCGGGGCGCGGCCGCTCCGTCGGCGGCACGGTCGCCGTGCCGATATGGATGAAGCCCGCCACCTTCTCGTGCGCCGCGATGCCGAGCAGCGGATAGGCGCGCGGGTCGAAGGCGTACCATTCGGTGAGCCAGTTCGAGGCGAAGCCGTGGGCGTTCGCCGCCATCAGCAGGTTGAGGCAGACGGCGCCGGCCGACATGAGCTGCTCCCATTCCGGGATCTTCTCGTGCGGCGCCGCGGTGCTGACGACGGCGACCACGACGGGCGCGCGCGTCAGCCGCGTCTTCTCGACCTTCACCATCTCGTCGGAAAGGTCCGGCCTGTCGGCGAGCGCCATCGCGGCGAGCGCCTCGCTGATGCGGGCGCGCTCCTCGCCGCGATAGACGACGAATCGCCAGGGCGCGAGCTTGCCGTGGTCCGGCACGCGGGCGGCGAGCTTCAGCATGGCCTCGATCTGCGGCTCGGACGGCCCCGGCGCGCCCATCTGGAATGCCGGGATGGACCGGCGACTGGAAAGATAGTCGATCAGCTTGATTTCGGTTTTCATCGGGAAGGAGTTCCACTAACGTGCGGGCCGCGAGCGCGGTCAAAAAAATGCCATCTGCCGGGCTTTCAAGTGGAGCCTTAAAGTCAGGAAGTCAACCTACACCATGCGCATGCCTGCCCTCCCGACATTGGCCGGAGCCCTGACGGCGGTTCTCGTCGTCTGCGCCGGTCTGCCGCCCGCCGCCGCGCAGGAAACGCTCGACAGCTTCTCGCAGATCACCACGCCGCAGAAGAGCGGCAAGCTGACCTCCTTCAACCCGCTCGTCACCGGCGACGACATCGTCGCGCCCGCCGCCAACCTGCGCGACATCCGCTGCGAGGCGATGCTGACCAAGGGGGGGGCGGCCATGCAGCACGGCCTGTCCTGGCGCGTCTTCTCGCCGATCCCGGGCGCCGACGGCAAGTTGCCGCTGCTCGCGAGTTCCGAGGGCGGCTCGGCCGCCTTCCAGCTCGTGCCGGGCGAGTATTTCGTCAATGTCGCCTTCGGCCGCGCCGGCGCGACGAAGAAGCTGATCATTCCCGAATCGGGCCCGGTCGACAAGCAGGTGCTGGTGCTCGACGCCGGCGGCATCATGCTGAACGCCGTCTCCGGCTCCGACATGCGCATCCCACCGAAGGAACTGAGCTTCTCGATCTATTCGGACGAGGTGACGGAGGACGGCGAGCGCGGGCTCATCGTCGCCGGCGTCAAGCCGAACACCGTCGTGCGCCTCAATGCCGGCACCTATCACGTCGTCTCCGACTACGGCACGGTCAATGCCGTCATCCGCGCCGACATCCAGGTCGAGGCCGGCAAGCTCGTCAAGGCGACGATCCAGCACCGCGCCGCCAAGCTGACGCTGAAACTCGTCTCGGAAGCCGGCGGCGAGGCGATTGCCGACACGGCCTGGTCGATCCTCACCGGCTCCGGCGACGTCGTCAGCGAAAGCGTCGGCGCCTTCCCGACGCTGGTGCTCGCCGAGGGCAACTACACGGCGATCGCCCGCAACAAGGACCGCATCTACCAGCGCGAATTCACGGTGAAGGCCGGCCAGAACACCGATGTCGAGGTGCTGCTGGAAGAGGCCGGCGCTGCCGAATCAGCCGGCTTTCCGGACTAAAGCCTGTCGCGTCTATCTGGAGCCATTCTGCCGGAGCAGGTTTTCGTTTGGGCAGAGGCTATCGGCGAAGGGCATACCCCTCGCTACGTCCGAGCCGATCGCCTCTGATCCAGGCGGAAAGATGCCCGGCCCTTCGGGTTGGCTGAAACGGGCCGCCTGATCGACCGGCCGGCTTGGCCGTAGGGCGTGGCTACGACACGCGCCGGCCGGTCGACCATCCGACTCCGTTTCAGCCAACAGAATGGCTCCGGATAGACGCGACAGGCTTTAGGGTGCGCCCGGGCGGCGCCAGCGAGAAGACCGAATCGTAGATGCGCGCGAGCAGGTCCTTGCGGTCCGCATAGGTGCTCAGTTCCTCCCAGCCGATCATCGTCCCGACGCGCGACGAGATCGTCGTTCCCGACAGGCGCTTGAACTCGCGGATCAGCAGCGACAGGCGCAGCGTCATCGAGATCTTGCTGGCGAGATGGAAGAGCCTGCCGTTCTGCCCTTCGAAATAGACCGGGATGACGCTCGCCCTGGCGGCCTGGATGAGCTTGGCCGGGAACATCTTCCAGGGCAGGTCCTCCGCCTTGCCGAACCCCCTCGGCGCGGTGGCGACGCCGCCGGCCGGGAAGACGATGATCGTCACGCCCTCTTTCAGCAGCCGCACCGCCTCGTGGCGCGTCTTCATGTTCAGCGCCAGCGCCTCCTTCGTCTCCTCGAAGGAGACCGGCAGCGCATAGGGCGCCATTTCCGGCACTTTCAGGAGGTCGTTGTGGATCATCACCCGGAACGGCCGGCCGAGCTGTTCGGCGAGCGACAGGATGGCGATGCCGTCGCCGATGCCGAACGGGTGGTTGGCGACGATGACCAGCGGCGTGTCCGGCAGGTGGCGCGGCGGCCACTCGCCCTTGACGGCGACCCTCACCCTGATCAGCTCCAGCATCTCGCCGAAGACGCGGTCGCTCTTGCCGACGGTTCCGTCCCGCCACTGCGCGTAGAGCCTGGCATAGCGGTTGCGGCCCGACAGGCCCTCGATCGAGCGGATGAACCAGCGCTTGAGGCGCCGGTCGTTCTCGTTGGCATAGGACAGCTCTTTGAACTGCACGGCGTTTCCCCGGATCGGTTCTTGTGTAAACCGGATATTACGGTTTTGTTGCACTTTTCTGACAACCGCCGTGCACGACCGGTCAGGCGGCCCTGCGGGCCGCCGCCTTGCGCCTGAGGTCCGGCGGCGTCGCCTCGTCCGACAGCGTCGCCACCGCCTCGTCGAGCGTCATCGCCGTCTGGGCCTGCGAACCGAGCCGGCGGATATTGACGGTCCGCTCCTCCGCCTCCCGCTTGCCGCAGACGACGATGACCGGCACCTTGGTCACCGAATGCTCACGGACTTTGTAGTTGATCTTCTCGTTGCGGAAATCGGTCTCGACCGTCATGCCCGCCTCGCGCAGCGCGTCCGCCACCTCGCGCCCGTAATCGTCCGCCTCCGAGGTGATCGTCGCGACGACCACCTGCAGCGGCGAGATCCAGAGCGGCATGTGGCCGGCAAAGTTCTCGATCAGGATGCCGAGGAAACGCTCCATCGAGCCGCAGATGGCGCGGTGGATCATCACCGGCTGCTTCTTTTCCGACGCCTGGTCGATGTAGAAGGCGCCGAACCGTTCCGGCAGGTTGAAGTCGACCTGCGTCGTGCCGCACTGCCATTCGCGGCCGATCGCGTCCTTCAGCGTATATTCGAACTTCGGGCCGTAGAAGGCGCCCTCGCCCGGCAGGATGCCGGTCTTGATGCGCCCGCCGGACTGCGCCTCGATCTCCTTCAGCACGTCCATCATCACGCTTTCCGCCCGGTCCCACAGCGCATCGGAGCCGACGCGCTTGTCCGGACGGGTCGAGAGCTTCACCACGACCTCGTCGAAGCCGAAATCCTTGTAGACCGAGAGGATGAGGTCGTTGATGCGCAGGCATTCCGCCGCCATCTGCTCGTCGGTGCAGAAGACATGCGCGTCGTCCTGCGTGAAGCCGCGCACGCGCATCAGCCCGTGCAGCGCGCCTGACGGTTCGTAGCGGTGCACATTGCCGAATTCCGCAAGCCGCACCGGCAGTTCGCGATAGGATTTCAAGCCATGTTTGAAGATCTGCACATGGCCGGGGCAGTTCATCGGCTTCAGCGCGAAGACGCGCTCGTCGTCCGTCTCGTCGCCGGCGACCGTCACCTTGAACATGTTGTCGCGATACCAGCCCCAGTGGCCGGACGTTTCCCAGAGCGACTTGTCGAGCACCTGCGGCGCGTTCACCTCCTCATAGGTGCCGGCCAGCCGCCGGCGCATATAGGCGACCAGCGTCTGGAAGACGCGCCAGCCCTTGCCGTGCCAGAAGACGACGCCCGGCCCCTCCTCCTGGAAATGGAAGAGGTCCATCTCGCGTCCGAGCCGGCGATGGTCGCGCTTCTCGGCTTCCGCGAGGATGTGCAGATAGCTGTCGAGCTCCTCCTGCGTGCGCCAGGCGGTGCCGTAGATGCGCGTCAGCATCGGATTGTTCGAATCGCCACGCCAGTAGGCGCCGGCCACCTTCATCAGCTTGAAGGCCGTGCCGATCTGACCGGTCGCCGCCATATGCGGCCCGCGGCAGAGGTCGAACCAGTCGCCCTGGTAGTAGATCTTGAGGTCCTGCCCTTCCGGGATCGCATCGACAAGCTCGACCTTGTAGGCCTCGCCCTTGTCGGCAAACACCTGCCGCGCCTTGTCGCGCGGCCAGACTTCCTTCGTGAAAGGCTTGTTGCGGCTCACGATCTCCTTCATCCGCTTTTCGATCTTCGGCAGATCGTCGGGCGTGAACGGCTCGTTCTTGGCAAAATCGTAGTAGAAGCCGTTCTCGATGACCGGGCCGATCGTCACCTGCGTGCCGGGCCAGAGCTCCTGCACGGCCTCCGCCATCACATGCGCCGCATCGTGCCGGATCAGTTCGAGCGCGCGGTCATGCTCGCGCGTGACGATCTCGATCCGCCCGGTCGCAACCGGATCGGAGAGATCGCGAAGCTCGCCGTCAAGCGTGATCGCAATCGCCTTCTTCGCCAGCGACTTCGAAATCGCCTCGGCCACATCACGCCCCGTCGAGCCCGCGGGATAATCGCGGACGGAGCCATCGGGAAAGGTCAGGGAAACAGGTGCAGACATCAAGAAATCTCCTATCCAGTCCCGCCAACGAATGCGGGTGGTATGCGGGGAAAAAGCCGGCGGGCCGGCGCGTTGCGG
>NZ_JAKGBU010000016.1:40411-57648 GCF_021555155.1 Rhizobium alarense | reverse complement strand
GGGGTGGCGGGTACCCGGTTCGCTTGATCGTAAGCCCGTGCGATCAGATTCTACCATGTGCGTTTTCCAACCATATCTCACGCAGTGACGTTGCGGTTGCGCGAAGTGTGGATTGCATTGTTATTAATTGCCTGCTGAAGTAGAATTGTATATTATTTATGTTGAATACTACGGAGGGGGCGATGGAATATTCAGATGCCTATCTTCGCGAACAGCTTCCGAAAGAGAACCCTTCGTCAGAATATGTCCCCCCGGACGTCGAGCGTGAAATTGTGTCGTGGCGGGAAAAAGGCGAATTTGACGATCCGGAATTGTTGGCCAGGAGTGTCCGGTGGACGTATGCGATCTTCTCGGAGTTTAGCCTTGGCAACTATCGTTACACGGAAGGCAAAGGTCTCGGTTTTTTTCCGTGGGGACCATGCGTCTTACCGTATGATCAGCAAGTAACCGTCGGACTTTATGATAAAGACAAAGAGCGCGCGGGGTTCGGCCTAGCGCTTAATGTTCCTCAAGGGGTAGGCCCGCCATTTTATATCGCTGACTATATAGAATTTCCCCGACTGCAGCAGCGTTTCCCCTTTGCGGTGCGTCAGGTAACAACGGAATTGCACTCGCCACCAAATCCGGTAAACGCAACCACCACCTGCTGGGCAAAGTGCAATTCGTCCGGGAAATGGGGCCTGATAACTGCAGGACATGCAGTCGGGACTAACCTCGTCGGACTTTCGGTACCGCTCGATGACGGCAGTATGGCCCTGTCGCACAAAAGCTTCTGGCAACCGATAGATGCAGCCTTCATCTTGAGCGCTGCACCAACAGAACCAGTATCGTCGTTGAAAATAATTAATTTTCCCGCTTCCGGACTACCAGTAAACGTGGTTTGCAAAGGAAATAAACAATCTCGTACCGTCGCTAGCGCCTGTAATTCCCAGGGGTTTTACCAGACAAGGCTTTTTCCTGTTCTATTTTTCTTGAACCAACCATGCTCACCGGGAGACTCCGGTGCTTTGGTTCAGCTTAACACGGGAGAAGCCTGTGGAATTTACAACGGATCGCAGCCATCCCCTGATACAGGTGGGACCTCAGGGCGCGTGCTGAACTTCGCGCAAGCGATGTTCGCGCTTGATACTTCTGGATTCCTTTAGGAGGTGAACTATGACCAATGATGCGAACTGGGAAATATCGATTTTTCTTCCGGACGCTGCTCAGGTATATCCTGACTTGCCTCCCGATCAGGCGACGGAAGATTCCCTTCGGGACATCGCGCGCGCAATTGGACGTGTCGTCAGGGTACGCAAGGAGAATGTTCAGGATCAGTGGAATCGGACGCTGGACACCTTGATGGCCCTCGGCTCCGCTGTAGCGCAAAAATCCGGCGAATGGCGTATAG
This sequence comes from Rhizobium alarense, assembly GCF_021555155.1. Taxonomy (GTDB): domain Bacteria; phylum Pseudomonadota; class Alphaproteobacteria; order Rhizobiales; family Rhizobiaceae; genus Rhizobium_D; species Rhizobium_D alarense. The sequence goes on along the minus strand of NZ_JAKGBU010000016.1, from coordinate 56,258 downwards.
ACGAAATTGAGGTCGGCCTTACCCTGAGCGCCAAGGGAGAGCTGCTATTTATTGCCGAAGCCGGCGCAGAAGCGAGCATAAAATTCACGTTAAAACCGAAAACCTGATGCACCGACGCAAGATTCGGTCGGCCAGGGAAAACAGCTGTTGGTATATTTATGAGATAATCATTTTTGCAGGCGAGTCATGGAGGTTGGGGGAATTCCAGAGGTTTTCTGTTCCCGCCGTTCTATAGGAGTACCGGGCAGTAGGACCGGGTAACATAGCATCGAAATTCCCAAAGTTACCTCTCGATTTCCCCGCCCCCGCAACCCGCGTTATCCTATCCCTCCTTCCACCGCCGGACGTGTCGATGCGGGCGGAAGGAGGCGCTTTCGTTTGCGATCAGTACGTGCAGCCGTGGCGGACGAGGCGCGGAGCAGAAGGGGGTATGCCCGCGCCCCGTCAGCCGAGCATCGCGCAAAGGCCGTTGACGGTGTTGGCGTTGCGCAGCGTGCCGATGCCGAGCTTTTTTGTCGTGAGGTGCCCGGCAAGGCGCGTCTCGTCCGGCGCGCCGGAAAAGTCGATCCACGGGTCGCCATCGACGAGCGCCAGCCGGAGACCGGGTGCTGCGACGGCGCAAAGCCGCTCGAAGGCGGCCTGCGGCAGCGGCGCGCGCATCACCCGCACCGTCACGTGGCCTGCGTCGCTGGTCGCAAAAGGGTTGCCCGCCGCAAGCCGCCGCCAGTCATCGGCACTGCGCACGAGACTATCGACAGGCCGGCCGAAATGCCGGCGAAAACCCGCCTCCAGCGCCGCCTCGATCTCGCCGACCGCGCCGCAATCGCCATTGGCATCGGCATCGGCATCGGCATCGAAGACCAGATTGCCGGTCGAGACCAGCGTGCGCGGATTGCTGAAGCCGAGCGCCTCCGCCATCGCCCGCAGTTCCGCCATCACCACGCGGCGGCCGGGCGACAGCACGATCGAATGCAGAAGCGCCACATGGCTCGCCATCGCCTCAGCCCCTGCCGGACGACACGCGCCAGAGCCGCCAGGGCGCCCACCAGTAAAACCGCGGCGCCAGCGCCTCCGGCACCGGGTCGAGCCCGCTCGTGCCGCCCGGCCCGCAGCGCAGGAACCGGAAGAGCGCCATAAAACCGCCCCGCCACAGCCCGTGCCGCGCCACTGCCTCGTAACCATATTCCGAACAGGTCGGGATATGCCGGCAGCTATTGCCGATGAAGCCGGAGAGCGTCAGCTGATAAAGCCGGATCAGCCCCATGCCGAAAAGCCGCCCCGGCGTTTTGCGAAACCGCCCCCGCCAGTTGCGGCCGCGATAGGGCCTGGGCGCGTCGTGCCTGCAATCGGGCGCGCTACACATCGGACCGGCTGCCGGGTCGAGAAAGACCCCTCCCCAACCCCTCCCCACAAGGGGGTGGAGCTAACCCGGCCGCGCGGTTGGTGCCCGGGAGGCCAGCGAGGGAAGCGAGGGAAGCGAGGGAAGCGGGTGCGACCGCCGGCGTTGTGCCTACAAGATCAGAAGGCGGGGCTGCCGCTGCCGGGAACGCGGTGTCCTCAAAGACCCCCTCATCCGCCTGCCGGCACCTTCTCCCCGATGGGGAGAAGAGGCAGGAGGCCGGCTCCGCGCTCTTTCTTCTCCCCAGCGGGGAGAAGGTGGCCCGAAGGGTCGGATGAGGGGGGCTTTGACGACCATTCGGACAGAAGGCAGCGCCCCGAAACGCCACCGCTCCCCGCAATACGCCCGCAACCGAAAACGCCCGACCGAGCCGGGGCACGACGCCCAAAGCCCCTCCCTCTTGCGGGGAGGGGCTGGGGAGGAGTCTTCTTCCCTGACGAATCGCTAACGCGCCCCTCACCGGACCGCCACCGGCCGCTTCGCCTCGATCTGGCCGATGGCATCCACCACCGCGTCGAAGGTCAGCATGGTGGAGGCGTGGCGGGCCTTGTAGTCCTTGACGGGTTTCAGGAACCGCATGTCGGCGAAGCGGCCGGTCGGCCCCTCGCCGTCCGCCTTCAGCATGGCAAGCATGTCGGCGCGCGCCTGGCGGATCTCGGCCGCCGTCGCGCCCACCACGTGGCGCGCCATCACCGAGGACGACGCCTGGCCGAGCGCACAGGCTTTCACCTCGTGGGCGAAGTCGCTCACCGTGTCGCCGTCCATCTTCACGAAGACCCTGACCCGCGAGCCGCAGAGCTTCGAATGGGCGCTCGCCTCGGCATCGGCGTCGGCAAGCGTGCCGATGCGCATGATATTGCCGGCGAATTCGAGGATCCGGCTGTTGTAGATATCGTCCATCATCCTGCAGTCTTCCGTCGCTGTTGCGCGATCTTTAATGATCCGGGCACAATATTCCACCGGAGACGGGAAAAAAGCACGAGGCGTCGCCCGCGGGCTCTTCCACAGCCTTGGCGGCATACTATATGCTATGTCGTGTTGGGGTGACGGTTTTGCAATGCGGATCATCGGCATGCATATCCGGCGCCTGTTGTTTGGGAAACCGTGCCGGACGGTCGAAGCACTGAGACGCTAGACCCGAAAGCCCCGGAGCCCGCCGACGGAACCCAAGCCTGCAGGGTTAGGCGAATGGCCAGTGGCGAGAGTCCGATCTGACGCAAGTCTACCTGCAGAAAGGCAAATGGGTCCATGGACGCCATCGTCAAGAATTTTCCGCTGAAGGACGACAACGGCCGCCCCTCGCAGAAGGAAGCCGAGGACGCCGTGCGCGTGCTTTTGCGCTGGGCCGGCGACGACCCGGAGCGCGAGGGCCTGATCGACACGCCGTCGCGCGTGGCGAAAGCCTATCGCGAACTGTTCTCCGGCTACGACCTCGCCCCCGAGGACGTGCTCGGCCGCACCTTCGAGGAGGTGGCCGGTTATGACGACATCGTGCTCGTCAAGGACATCCCGTTCTATTCGCACTGCGAGCACCACATGGTGCCGATCATCGGCAAGGCGCATGTCGCCTATCTGCCGGACGGCAAGGTGCTCGGGCTTTCCAAGATCGCCCGCGTCGTCGAGATCTACGGCCGCCGCCTGCAGACGCAGGAGACGATGACGGCGCAGATCGCCAAATCGATCGACGAGACGCTCAATCCGCGCGGCGTCGCGGTGATGATCGAGGCCGAGCATATGTGCATGGCGATGCGCGGCGTGCAGAAACAGGGCTCGACAACGCTGACCACCACCTTTACCGGTGCCTTCAAGACGGAACCCGCCGAACAGGTGCGGTTCATGACGATGATCCGGGGCCGCGGCTGAGACCGCCGGCCTCTCGAGACGGGGCCGACATGGCGATAACCTTCCAAAAACCATCCGCCGACAAGGCGGTGCTCGAGACCGGCGCCGCCTTCACGCCGCGCTTCGACGCGAACGGCCTCGTTACCGCCGTCGTCACCGACGCGCGCGACGGCGAGCTTTTGATGGTCGCGCACATGAACGCCGAGGCGCTCGCCCTGACGCTTCAGACCGGCATCGCGCATTACTGGAGCCGCTCGCGCGACGCGCTCTGGAAGAAGGGCGAGACGTCCGGCAACCTGCAGACCGTCGTTGAACTGCGGACCGACTGCGACCAGGACGCCGTCTGGCTGAAGGTCGCCGTCGCCGGCCACGACGCCACCTGCCACACCGGCCGCCGCTCCTGCTTCTACCGCACGGCAAAGCTCGAAGACGGTCGCCCGACGCTGGCGGTCACCGGCGGCGATCCGCAGTTCGACCCGGCCGCCGTCTACGGCGGCACGCCCCGCTGACGCCGGGCGGGCCGGCCGCCAAATAGGCATCTGCGCATTTCGCGGTCAATTTTCCCGCCGATTCACTCTTTTGCAAGGGATCGGGCGCGTAATGGTGCCGTCGCTGCGACATATCCGCACGGAACGAAACGATGAGAGCCGCACGCCCGCCCCGGCCCCGAAACAGGCGATCCCGCAAGGGAGACCCGGCGGGCCGCGCACCGGCCGGGCGTGACGCAGGTTTCGCCCCGCGCGGCGCTCTTCCGGACATGGCGCGCAGCCCGGCGGCGGATGTTCCCGCCGGTACTGAAAATGATCGGCCGAAACATTATTTTACTGGTCGGAACCGCTTGCGTCCGGAACACTGCGGACGCCCACGAGTTCCCCTGCGGGTTGGAGGCGTTCCATGCTGAACTGGAGTTTCAATCGCACCGTAGCGACCGCCGACGCGGCCGATCCCGGCGGCCCCTCCCTCAACGATCATTCCGATATTCCCGTCACCCCACCGCCCCGCCGGTCGAAGATCGCGCTGGCGCTCGGCGGCGGCGCGGCGCGCGGCTGGGCGCATATCGGCGTGCTGCGGGCCCTCGACGAGGAAGGCATCGAGGTCGGCATGATCGCCGGCACGTCGATCGGCGCGCTGGTCGGCGGCTGCTACCTCGCCGGCAAACTCGACGAACTGGAGGTCTTCGCCCGCTCGCTCACCATGCGGCGCATCGCCAGCCTGCTCGACTTCACCATCCGCGGCAGCGGCCTGTTCGGCGGCATGCGGCTGACGCGGCGCATGCAGGAGCATCTCGAGCACCTCGCGATCGAGGATCTCGACCGCCCCTTCGTCGCCGTGGCGACCGAGGTCAACAGCGGTCACGAGGTGTGGATCGGCGGCGGCTCGCTCATCACCGCCATCCGCGCCTCCTATGCGCTTCCGGGCATTTTCGAGCCGATCAAGTGCAACGGCCGCACGCTGGTCGACGGCGCGCTGGTCAACCCGGTGCCCGTCTCGGTCTGCCGCGCCCATGAGGAGCCGCTCGTCGTCGCCGTCAACCTGAACTACGACCTCTACGGCCGCTCCGCCGTCATCAAGCACAGCGCCAGCGTCCAGAAGATCGAGGACCAGGTGCATCAGGAAAACAGCGAGGCGCGACTCGGGCTGACGAGCGTCATGGTTCAGGCCTTCAACATCATCCAGGACCGCATCTCGCGGGCGCGGCTGGCCGGCGACCCGCCGGACCTGTCGCTGCACCCGAAGCTCTCGGACATCGGCTTGTCGGAATTCCACCGCGCCGGCGAAGCGATCGACCGCGGCTATCAGGAAGCGAAGGCGAAGATCCTCGAAATACAGCGCATGCAGGAAGCCCTGCTGCGCTGACGGGCCGCGGGCGCGACCCGTCCACAGGATCGCCTATCCGGCGATATAGGCCTTGATCTCGGCCGCCTCGCGCTCGATCGAGCGGATATGCGCCTTGACGACGTCGCCGATCGAGATGATGCCGACCAGCCTGCCGCCTTTTTCGACCGGGATATGGCGCGCGCGCAGCGTGCTCATCATTTCCATGATCTCGTCGACGGTCGCGCTCTCGTCGCAGCGATGGACGTTGCCCCACATGATGGAGGAGATCGGCTTGTCGAGGCAATCCTCGCCCGACTTGGCGATCGCAGCCACGATGTCGCGCTCGGTCAGAATACCCGAGATACGATCGTTGCGATCGACGATGACGATCGCTCCGATATGATTCTCATGGAGATAGACCGCAGCCTGGCGAACGGTGAGCTGGGGACCGCCGGTAACGACGTTGCGGCCCTTTTCGTCCAGGATCGACTTTACATACATGCAATTCCTCCCGTGTGCATCATGACGCAGAGAGGGCAGATCGACCCATGCGCGGGCGAACTGCCCGTCGACGAAGAAGATGCCTCCTCGACATCTCCTTCCCCTTCCGGCCGCCATGCGCGAACCGGAATGATGTCATGGTGCGCCACGAAACGGGCGAATGCAAGGCTGCTGTTGCGACAGCGTTAACCGGCGGGACGCTCGTCCATGACCTCCGCCGGCCGCCGGTCGAACAGCGGGAAGCAGAAGAAGCCGAACAGGAAACCGCCGATATGCGCCTCCCAGGCGATCGTCGCCCCGCCGCCGGCCGCAAAGGTCTGGCCGAAGCCGATTGCGAAATTGGTGAGAAACCAGATGCCGGAGAAGACGAGCACCGAGCGGTTGGCGAAGGCCTCGCGCACGGTCAGGCGGCGGTTCAGGTGCGCGAACTGCCGGCTGATGCGGCCGCTCGGCGAGAAGACGAAGCGGGCTGCCGCCCCCATCAGGCCCGAGACGACGCCGGACGCGCCGAGCACGACGATCATGCCCCCCCAGTGGAACAGCATGTGCAGCGCCACGGCAGCGACGGCCGAGAGGATCCAGAACACGACGAAGCGCAGGCTGCCGATTCGCCGGACGACCGGCGCGCCGAAGGCGACCATCCAGAAGGCGTTGAAGATCAGGTGCTCCCAGCCGCCGTGCAGCAGCGAATAGGTCACCGGCGTCCAGATCCAGGCCGGATCCGCGGCCATGACCTCGGCATAGTAGCGTGCCGGGATGAAGGCGAAATGCAGCAGCAGCCACTCGTCCGCCGACTGCGACAGTATGAAGGTCCGCATGAGATGGATGAGCGTCAGCAGCGCCAGCGCGAGGGTCAGGGCCGTCGGAAGGTTGATCGCCGGCTCGCGCTTTCGCTCGAGGTCTGGCAATGCCTCGGCAGACCCCTGCCCCGGTTCGGAATTTGTCATACGCAATTGTCCGTCACTTCAAATGGCTGACCGGCTTATACAGATAAAAGATGGGCCGCGCAGCTTTCGCGCGCGGCCCGAGGCCCCAAATCCCGGCCCCTGAAATGTGTGCTGAACTGTCCGCTCCGTGAAGCGATGGCGAAGGTGTGGCATGACCGGCCGCAGCCGGCAACGCAAACCATTGGTTAACCTTAATTCGCCCTTGGCACGGCGCTCGCATGACCGTCATGTGAAGGTATGCGGCGGGCTTTTCCGTCATGTACCGGGACAGATTGGCGGACGATCCGGATGCAAAGCAGAATTTCTGGCGAGCTCTACGACTACTGGCGGCGGGTGAAAGGCGAAGGCGATGCACCGTATCGGCACGCCGTCGAGCCCGCCGACATCCGCGCGCTGCTGCCGTTTCTCTTCATTCTCGAACAGGTGCCCGCCGCGGCACCCCGCTTCCGGCTTGCGGGAACCCGGCTGTGCGAACTCTTCGCCCGCGAGCTGCGCGGTTCGGACTTTGGCGGCGTCTTTGCCGCCGACATCCGCAACCGGGTCGCGCGCATCGGCGGGAACACCATGGCGCACGGCACCCCGGCGGTGCTGGAGGCCACGGCCTACGGCAGCCATCCGCGCGGCACCCGGGTCGAACTCGTCCTGCTGCCGATGCGCAGTGCCGGCGGAGAGACGGACCGGCTGATCGGCGCCCTCAGCCCGCTCGAGGACCTCGACCTTCTCGCTGTGCCGTTCCGGTACATGGCACTCGACGGCGTCACGGCCATCGACGCGGCACAGGGCGGCGAAACCGTCGCCAGCCGCCCCGCCCTTCCGCTAGCGCCGCCCGCCGCGACCGGCAATACCATGTTCGGTGCCGCCGTCCGCCGTGTGCTGCATCTCAAGGTCTTCGACGGCGACAAACACCGCTGATCGGGCGCAAATACGATAGAATGCGCGCCCCGGTGGAAAAAGCTTCGCCGCCCTGAAGGTTTTGAAGCCGAAAACAACCTTCCGTTAACCCCGAAAGGTTAGGACTCGGAAAGTGAATTATTGTCAGGCTGGGGCACCCATGTACTCCTTTCAGCAAGCGGCACCGGCAAAACCCGGCATCCCGGTGGAGCAGCGGCATTTCCAGCGTGTTTCCGTCAATCTGTCGGGCCGCCTCATGCTGCCCAACCACGACGAATACGAATGCCTCGTGATCGACATGTCGCCCGGTGACGCCTTCTTCGCGTGCGTCGCCCGGCCGCGCTCCGGCGAACGCATCATCGCCTATGTCGACCATCTCGGCCGCATCGAAGGCAACGTGGTCGCTTCGAGCGACCAGGGCTTCGCCATCGCGCTGACCGCAACCGACCGCAAGCGCGAGAAGCTTGCGGCCCAGCTCACCTGGATCGCCAACAAACACGAGCTCGGCCTGCCCGAGGATCGACGGCACAGCCGTCTCGCGCCGCGCAAGACGCGCACCGAGATCACGCTCGACGACGGCCGCAAATATCCGTGCCGCATCATCGACCTGTCGATGTCCGGTGCCGCAGTCGACATCGAGGTCCGTCCGGCGCTTGGAACGCCGGTGCAGCTCGGCAATATGCGCGGGCGCGTCGTGCGCCATTTCCAGGAAGGCGTCGCAATCGAATTCTCGAGCGTCCAGTCCAGGGAAGCGCTGACCGAATTCCTCTGACCGGTCCGCCACGTCCGGCGCTTCCTATCCAGGGCCCCGTTTTCGGGGCCTTTATTGTTTCGGAATGAGGCAACCACCTCCCGAAATGACACCGCGTCAAAATTTTTCTGATTTTTTTTCGGACACCGCACCGCGATCCGCGTGCGCCTCGGCCGCCTTCCGCGCGGCCCAGGCTCGCACAGGGCCCCGGTCGCAGCCCCGACCGGCCACACGCCATCGGCGGCCGCCGCGCCGCGCGCAAGAAATTTTCTCCGTCTTTTCAAGAGCTTGAGTGAAGCCGATCAGTCGAAGGACCCGGTAGATCGTTATAAATTTAATCGAATTTTCGGCGCATTTTACTCAAGTACAGTTCGAATTTTATACTTATTCGCTTCGAATTTACACTTAATTGCGCCACCGATTTTCGCGAGAGATCAAAATATAGCTGTCATTGTCGAACCATAACGGGGAAACGACAATGACAAAAACACAGAAAAAAGCAGGGGCATTCATCTTTATTCTTGGCGCACTTCTGGCAAATCCGGCCAGCGCCCTACCGCTGAACATGGATATCGCAGGCGCCACGAACCAGCCGATCGGGCATTACGAGTTCTGCCGCCAGTATAGCGACGAGTGCGACAGTATCGGCGACGACACGGGGCCGCTCATTCTGAGCGAGGCGAGCTGGAAAGCGATCCTCAACGTCAACTACACGGTCAATTCCTCGATCGAACCGCTCACCGACCAGGAGATCTACGGCGTCGAGGAGCGCTGGGCCTATCCGCGCTCGGTCGGCGACTGCGAGGATTACGTCCTCCTGAAGCGCAAGCTGCTCATCAAGGCCGGCATTTCGCCGTCCGACCTGCTGATCACGGTCGTGCTCCAGCCGAACGGCGACGGCCATGCCGTCCTGACGGTGCGCACCGACCGCGGCGACTTCGTTCTCGACAACATGCGCAACAAGGTGCTGCTGTGGTCGGAGACCGAATACCGCTTCCTCAAGCGGCAGTCTTCCGCCAATGCCGGCAAGTGGATGAAGATCCAGGACGGCCGCGCGACGACGGCGGTCGGCAGCGTCAAGTAGGCCTGCCGCCCGCAAGGGCCGGCAAGCGGATGTGAATTCGGGCGCGCCGACGGTGCGCCCTCAAAGCCAGGACCTCGGTCAGTCCCCAATCCCCGTCCCCGACCAAGGTCCTTGCGGCCGGTTCCGCTGTCCCGGAGCCGGCCGCGCCTTCATTCGGACGCAGCACCCCGACATCGTTAACGGATGATTAACCCTGTCCGGAGCACAGTCGCGCCATGCCCGCCGCGCCCCACGCCGGCCGAGCGCATGGACGGAGGCTTCATGAACCGCGCCGGCGTCGACGCCGCTCCCGAGCACACGCCCCTCTTCTCGCCCCGCCTGCTGACCCGATTGACGGCGGGTATCGCCCTGCTCTGTGCGCTGACGCTGACGGTCAGCGTCGCCGGACGCTGGGCCGGCGAACGGCTGGCGCTCTCCGGCCATACCGAGGACACGACGCCGGTGGACATACTGATCGGCGAGGATCACCTGCGGTTTCCCGCCAATGTGATCCGCTTTGACGAGCAGCGCGTCACCGGGCAGGCCGAGCGGGTCGATCTCTACCTGCTGTGGCCGGAAATGGAGGGATATTCCAACGGCAACCGGCTGCGGTTCAACGACGTGAGCCATCCCGAGAGTCTGATCTTCCTGCAACTCTCCCAGAGCACCATGTCGAAGGACATGTCCGGCCGGCTGGCGCCGATCTACGAGCGGCTCTTCGAGGATGCCGGCCAAGCCGGACCCGCCGGCCTGACGCTGCGCCGGCTCAGGGACCAGTCGGGCTACGGCAACGAAGTCTTCCTCACGGCGCCGCTCAACGCCGGTTCCGACTATGCCGTGCGCTGCATGCTGCCGCAGAACGACACGCTTTCGACGAGCGCCGACTGCCAGCGCGACATCCATCTCGGTGAGGACCTCAGCGTCCTTTATCGCTTCTCGAGCAGACTCTTGCCACAGTGGCGCGCCATGGAGACCGCGGTGCGCGCCTATGTCGAGGGACGGCTCGTCGCGGGCGGACTGAAGACCTCGCGCAACGCCTTTCGATAAAAATGCCCGCGACCGGGAAACCGACCATTCATCATAAACCGATTGGTAACGCTGTGCCGATAAGGTTCATGTCCAGCGGTCGTTTCTGGAGGCGGCGGCCGGATGTGCAATACGAGACTGAAGAGTAGCCGAGTGTCCCTATCCTCTTTTACCGATTTGTTGCCGACGTCGCTGCAACTCAGGCCGAAGACGGCCCGCTGGCTTCTTATCTCGGGCGCCGTCGCGGTCATGGCCTCTGCCGGTCCGGCCCAGGCAAATCCGAAATATGCCGGCATCGTCGTCGATGCGAAATCCGGCAAGGTGCTCTACAGCGAGGACGCGGACGCGCTGCGCTACCCGGCATCGCTCACCAAGATGATGACGCTCTATCTCACCTTCGAGGCGCTCGAATCGGGCAAGATCCGCAAGGACAGCCGCGTGCCCGTCTCCAGGAATGCCGCCAAGGAGCCGCCGTCCAAGCTCGGCGTCGGCGCCGGCAACAGCCTGACCGTCGACCAGGCGATCAAGGCCCTGGTGACCCGCTCGGCCAATGACGTCGCGACGGCGCTCGGCGAATTCCTCGGCGGCTCCGAGGATCGTTTCGCCCGCCTCATGACGCAGAAGGCCCGGCAGCTCGGCATGACGCGCACCGTCTACCGCAACGCGCACGGCCTGCCGAACGCCGCGCAGGTGACGACGGCCCGCGACCAGGCGCGCCTCGGCATGGCGCTGCGCCAGCACTTCCCGCAATATTACGATTATTTCTCCACGCGCAGCTTCAAGTTCGGCCGCCAGACGATCGGCAACCACAACCGCCTGCTCGGCGCGGTGCGCGGCGTGGACGGCATCAAGACCGGCTACACCCGTGCGTCCGGCTACAATCTGGTGACCTCCGCGCAGGTCGACGGCCGCAGCGTCGTCGGCGTCGTGCTCGGCGGGCGCTCCGGTGCGTCGCGCGACGCGCAGATGAAGAAACTTGTCGCCGCCTATCTCGGCAAGGCGTCGCGCCGCGGCAATGGCGGCCTCATCGCCCAGGCGGAGGATGCGCCGACGCTTGCGACGGCAGCCGTTGCAGCCGACTCCGGCCACGATCTCCCGGTGAACGGCCCGGTCCCGACCTACCGTTACGAGGAAAGCCGCATCGAGACAGCCTATGCGGCGACCTCCGGCAACGGGAGCGTCGTCGGCAAGGAAGCGCTTGCTGCGACGCTGAAGCTGCAGCGCGAGGTTGCCGTGCCCGAACCGGCTCCCGAATATATGCCGGAGCAGGGCGACACGAACGGTGCCTCCGTCGACGAACTGACCACCTCGTCCACCGTCGTCGCGACGGCAGCCGACGTGCCGTCGGGCTGGGTGATCCAGATCGGCGCGACGCCGGACCAGAAGCAGGCCAGGGACCTGCTCGACCGCGCCCGGTCGAGCGGCGGCAAGGCGCTGAACGGCGCGACGCCGTTCACGGTCGCCTACCAGGAGCTCTATCGCGCCCGTTTCGCCGGCTTTGCCGGCCAGGATGGCGCGGTCGCCGCCTGCAAGGTGCTGAAGCGCAAGGGATTCGCCTGCTGGGCGAGCCTGCAGTGAGATTTGCTGCGGGGCCTCGGCTCCGCTGAAAGACAGGCCTTGCCCCTGCGGCACCGGATGGGTTCGAGTTCCGGTGATCGGGCAAGGCAGGCGGCACGCCACAGGCGGACCGCGACCTCGATTTGGTATTGCGTACGAGGACAATCATGGCAGTGAACGAGAACGTGTCGGATGCGGCGCATCCGGAGACTGCAGGCAGGAAGAAGCCGTTCAAGAGCGCGCTTCTGCCGCTGCACGAGGCGGCGATGCGGATCGCCGACCTCGGACTGACGCGTTCGCGGTCACGCACCAAGGACCTCGTCGGCATGCTGCTCGCCCACGGCGCACGCGCCTGGCGGAGCACGCAGCCTACAGTCGGCATCCATCTGCATGTTGCCTCCGTCAGCCGCAGCCGGGCGGTCCGCATCCGGCTGCGCTGAGCGCCCGCTCCGTCAGAGCAGACCGAGTTCCGCGAGCTCGCGGCGCAGTTCCACCGGCAGGTCGCCGCCGCCGAGCGCCTTCAGGTCGCGCGGCGCCTCGTCTTCGTTGAGGTAACGCCAGCCCTGGAAGGCACGGCGCGGCTGGAGTTCCGTCTCGATCACCTCGGGGCCGAGCACCAGGTCGCAGCGGCCGATCCCCTGCCCGTCCGTGAAGGTGCGGATGTCGAGCAGCCTCTGGCGCGCCTGCACCTGTCCCTTGATCACCCAGTAGAGCGAGCCGCCGTCAAGCAGTTCGTCGACCCGTTTCGGAACCATGCGGGTCGTGTGGGTCGAGCTCGGCTCGAGCCCGGCGGCGATCGCGATCAGCGCGCGCTCGGCAACCCACTCGCCGAGGTCCTGGATGCTCTCGGCGCCGACGCAGAGTTTGATGAGATGCAGTGCCATGGCCCTTTAAACGCCCACCGGCCGGCCGCGGTCAAGGCCGAAGCCGCACGGCGTCCACAGGGCGCCGCCGTCAACACTCCACGACGTTGACCGCGAGGCCTCCGGTCGAGGTTTCCTTGTACTTCTCGTTCATGTCGACGCCGGTCTGCCGCATCGTCTCGATACAGGCGTCGAGCGGCACGAAATGCTGGCCGTCGCCCTTCAGCGCCAGCGAGGCGGCGGTCACGGCCTTGACGGCACCGAGTGCGTTGCGCTCGATGCAGGGCACCTGCACGAGGCCGGCGACGGGGTCGCAGGTCATGCCGAGATGGTGCTCGAGCGCGATCTCGGCAGCGTTCTCGATCTGCTCCGGCGTGCCGCCCATGACGGCCGCGAGCCCGGCAGCGGCCATGGCGGAGGCGGAGCCCACCTCGCCCTGACAGCCGACCTCGGCGCCGGAGATCGAGGCATTGTGCTTGATGATGCCGCCGATCGCCGCAGCGGTCAGCAGATAGTCGCGGATGCCGTCCTGGTCGGCGTCCTCGTGGAAATGCAGGTAGTAGCGCACCGTCGCCGGCACGACGCCGGCAGCCCCGTTGGTGGGCGAGGTCACGACGCGGCCGCCGGCCGCATTCTCCTCGTTGACCGCCATCGCGTAGACGCTCAGCCAGTCGTTGGCGAGCAGCGGGTTCGCCTTGTTCGAGCGCCATTCGGCCTGCAGCTTGTCGTGGATCATGCGCGCGCGGCGGCGAACCTTGAGCCCGCCCGGCATGATACCCTCGCCGGTGAGCCCGCGGTCGATGCACGCCTTCATCGCCCCCCAGATGCGGTCGAGCCCGGCGTCGAGCTCGGCGCGGGACATCGAGACCTCCTCGTTGGCGCGCTTCATCTGGGCGATGGTGAGGCCGGAGCGCGCCGCCATCTCCAGCATCTCCCTGGCCGACGAGAAGGGAAACGGCACCTTCCGGTCGCCGGAGCGCGCCTTTGCTCCGCGCATCGCTTCCAGTTCCGTGTCGGTGACGACGAAACCGCCGCCGACCGAATAATAGATGCGCTTCAGGAGCAGCCGGTCGTCCCGGTCGTGGGCGCTGAAGGTCATGCCGTTGGCATGGCCCGGCAGCGGGTTCTTCTTGTCGAAGACGAGATCGGTCTTCGGCTGGAAGGCATAACCCGGATGACCGGGCGGCGTGATGCGGCCGGTGCGCTCGACTTCCGCGACGATCGCGTCCATGCGGTCGGGATCGACCTCGTCGGGGCGCTCGCCCATCAAGCCGAGGATGACGGCACGGTCCGAGCCATGGCCGACGCCCGTATAGGCGAGCGAGCCGTGCAGGCTCATGCGGATCGCCGCGACATGGGCGCCCGCCGGACGCGGCCAGTCGTCGGACAGGATGAGGTCGAGGAAGCGGTTGGCCGCCGACATCGGCCCCATCGTATGCGAACTCGACGGGCCGATGCCGATCTTGAAGACGTCGAATACGGATAGGAACATGCCGTGTGGCTCCCTTGTGGCGATGCGGATCGATCTGCTTTTCTTACGTTACCACGTCGTCGGGATGATGCGACGGCCCGACATGCGCTTGGGCGGCTGCGACATGGCAACCGCCGGAATCAAAACAGCGCGCCTGGGAGGGGCGCGCTGTTTCGAAAGGAAGCCGGAAAAGGATCAGATTCCGCCAAAAAGATAGGCGAGAACCAGAAGACCCGCAAACCCGATCACTGTGCGTAGCGTTACGCCCCAGCAAGATTTCTGAACGGTGCTTTCCATGATGTCTCCGAAGGAAGAACGTCTATGTCGCTGGCCCCGACAGGCAGCGGCAGTGGGCTCTTCTTAATGAAGGATTCATGAAACCGCAATCGCTAAAAGTGGCGAGAAAGTGGCGCCGTCCGCATGACAGCCATTCACCGGACGCATAGGCTGTATCAAAAACAAACACTTACAGCCTCCGGCCGTGGAAGCGCCCGACATGCTCGGCGCCTTGCTTTCACCGGAAATATTGACGGAATGTTGCGCTGCAAGGGGATCGGCGCGCCGGAGCGCTTGCAAAGGCCGAAAAGCATGGCACAACGATTCCATGTCGATCACCGATTTCGTCGCCCTCGCCTTCTTCGCCGTGCTGTGGCTCAGCTATGGCTGGATCACCGACCGCGCCAAGTTCTTCAACCGCGTCAGCCTGACCCGGGCCATGCGGTCGCAGCGCGCCGCCTGGATCCGCAACGCCATGAAGCGCGACCTGCGCATGATCGACACGCAGATCATGGCGGGGCTGCAGAACGGCACGGCGTTCTTCGCCTCCACCTCCATCTTCGCGCTCGGCGGCTGTTTCGCGCTGCTCGGCGCGACGGAGCAGGTCTTCGCCATCTTCGGCGACCTGCCCTTCGTCTTCCGGGGCAGCCGGGCCGGCTTCGAGCTCAAGGTCGGCGGGCTCGCCTGCATCTTCGGCTATGCCTTCTTCAAGTTCGGCTGGGCCTATAGGCTGTTCAACTACTGCACCATCCTGTTCGGGGCGATCCCCATGGCCGGCGAACTGCAGAGGGATCCGGCCGCAGCCGACCTTGCCGCAGACAAGGTCATCCACATGAACATCCTCGCGGCCAAGCATTTCAATGCCGGGCTGCGGGCGATCTTCCTGTCGATCGGCTATCTCGGCTGGTTCGTCAGCCCTTATGTGCTGATCGTGACGACCGCGCTCGTCATTGTCGTGCTGATCCGCCGCCAGTTCTATTCGGAAGCCCGTCTGGCGGTCATGCAGGACTGAAGCGGCCGGCGTCGCCGCGCGACGGCCACGTTTCCGCCAATTGCCCGGCGCAAGTTTCGGCTGGCATTCTTCCCCTCGAGAACCGGCGGCATCCGACATGACCCAACTCGCAATCGATTCGGACACTCGGCAACAGCAGCACGGCGCGGCAACCGCCGCCGCTGCCGGCGGCCGGCTGGCGAGCATCGACATGGCCCGCGCCATGGCGCTCGTCGCGATGGCGATCTACCATTTCACCTGGGATCTCGAATTCTTCGGCTATGTCGAACCGGGCACGGCGGGCACCGGCGGCTGGAAGATCTTCGCGCGGCTGATCGCCGGCAGCTTCCTGTTCCTGGCGGGCCTCGGCCTGGTCCTCGGCCACGGAGAAGGCATCCGCTGGCATTCCTTCTGGCGGCGCCTCGCCAAGGTCGGGGCGGCCGCGGCCGCC
>NZ_JAKGBU010000016.1:0-40311 GCF_021555155.1 Rhizobium alarense | reverse complement strand
ATTTCGCCTTTCCCGACAGCTTCATCTTCTTCGGCATCCTGCATTCGATCGCCGCGGCGAGCCTCGTCGGCCTGCTGCTGCTGCGCCTGCCGGCAGCGCTCTGGGTCGTCCTGGCGATCGCCGCCTTCGCGCTGCCGCATGTCGCGCGCTCCGCGGCCTTCGACCATCCGGCACTGTGGTGGGTCGGGCTTTCGCAAACGATCCCGCGCTCGAACGACTACGTGCCGCTCCTCCCCTGGCTCGGTCCGTTCCTCCTCGGCATGGCCGCCGCGCGGTTCCTTGCCGGCCGGCTGGCGACGTTCGACGGCGCGGTCATGCCGGCGCGGCCTTCGCGCTGGAAAAACCTGCTCGCCGCCGCCGGCCGCCACAGTCTCGCCATCTACCTTCTGCATCAACCGCTGCTGATCGCGATCGTTTTCCTGGCATCGCAGATCGCGCCGGCGGCAGAACCCGATCCGCAGAGCTCCTATCTCGAAAGCTGCTCGTCCGCATGCTCCGGCACGCGCGACGCCGCCTTTTGCGAACGCTTCTGCGGCTGCACGCTCGAGGGCCTTGTGGCGGAGGACCTCTTCGACGACCTGAACGCCGGGAGAATAGACACGGTCACCGACCCGCGCATCGCGGCTCTTTCCGAGCAGTGCACCGCGCGCGCCGGGACGGATATGGACACGAGGCAATAGCACCATGAACGCCTACCGCAGCAAACCGTTCGTCTTTCCATGGCCGCCCTTGGTCTTTGCGGCGGCGATCCTGTCGGCGCTGACATTGCAGCGCTTCTTTCCGGTGATCATGCCGGACACCAACGTGCTTGCCTGGCGCGCGGTCGGCTTCCTGCTGATCGGCGCAGCGGTCTGTCTCGACGTCTGGGCCATGCGCACGCTGCTCGACAATCACACGACCGTGCTGCCGCACCGCTGCTCCAGCCATCTCGTGACGACCGGCCCCTATCGCTTCACCCGCAATCCGATCTATCTCGGCTATACGCTGATCACGACCGGCATCGGGCTCATCCTGCAGAACCCGTGGTTCCTCGCAGGCGCCGTCGCCGCCATCGCCGTGACGACGGTGATCTCGGTCCGGCGCGAGGAACTGCACCTCCTGTCGCGCTTCGGCATCGAGTTCGAGACCTATTGCCGCCGCACGGCACGCTGGATCTGAATTTCGGGAAAGACTGCGGGTCAGGTCCCGACGCCGATTTCGGCGAGCCTGGTCAGGCAGGCCTCTTCGACATTGTCGAGTTCGGTCAGCGTCTCGTCGATGTCCTTGCGCTTCTGGCGCAGGTCCTCGCGCTTCTCGTTGACCTTCTTCATCAGCAGCTGAAGCTGGCCCATTTCACCCGGCGGGTCCTTGTAGACTTGGATGATCTCGCGAATCTCGGAAATGGTGAAGCCGATGCGGCGGCCGCGCAGAATTTCCTGGATGAGGCGGCGGTCGGCAGGCCGGAACAGCCGCGTGCGGCCGCGCCGTTCGGGATGGATCAGACCCTCGTCCTCGTAGAATCGCAGCGTGCGGGTCGAAACGCCGAATTCCCGTGTCAGCTCCGTTATCGTATAATACTTGTCCAACCGATCCGCTCCTAACGCAGCGGGCAGTTTATTGACTTTTACGTGAAAGTCAATTTTTGCGCGCTCAGCGCACGGCGAACCACCAGGTTGCGAGGCCGAGAAAAGCAAAAAAGCCGGTAATGTCGGTGACCGCCGTCACGAAGACGGCCGACGATACCGCCGGATCGGCGCCGGCCCGGTCGAGCAGCAGCGGGATCATGATGCCGGCGAGCGCGGCGGCCATCATGTTGATGAGCATCGCGGCCGCGATGATGCCGCCGATATTGGGGTTCTGGAACCAGACGCCGGCCACGAGGCCGATCAGCGTCCCGAAGATCACGCCGTTCAGCAGTCCGACGCCCGCCTCGCGCCGGACGACGCGCCAGGCGTTGTGGATATCGAGATTGCGGGTGGCGAGCGCCCTGACGGTGACCGTCATCGACTGGGAGCCGGCATTGCCGCCCATGCCGGCGACGATCGGCATCAGCACGGCGAGCGCCACGATCTCCTCGATCGTCGCCTCGAACAGCGAAATGACGGAGGCCGCGAGGAAAGCGGTGACGAGATTGACGAGCAGCCAGGGCACGCGCGAGCGCGACGCCTCCGCGATCGAGTCGGAGAGTTCCTCGTCGCCGACGCCGCCGAGGCGCATCAGGTCCTCCTCGGCCTCTTCCTGGATGACGTCGACGACGTCGTCGATGGTAAGCACGCCGACGAGACGACCGTTCTCGTCGACGACGGCGGCCGACAGCAGGTCGTACTGCTCGAAGAGCTGCGCCGCCTCCTCCTGGTCCATCTCGGCCGGGATCGGATGGTTGGTCTCGCGCATGACCGATTCGATCTTCGTCGCCCGCTTGGAGCGCAGGATGCGGTCGAGATCGACCGCGCCGAGAAGCCGGAAGGTCGGGTCGATGACGAAGACCTGGGTAAAGCTCTCCGGCAGATCCTCCTCGTCGCGCATGTAGTCGATCGTCTGGCCGACCGTCCAGAACGGCGGCACGGCGACGAACTCGGTTTGCATGCGCCGGCCGGCCGTGCTCTCGGGGTAGTCGAGCGAGCGGCGCAGCCGGATGCGCTCGGTGAACGGCAGCTTGGCGAGAATCTCCTCCTGGTCCTCCTGGTCGAGATCTTCCAGGATGTAGACGGCGTCGTCGGAATCCATCTCGCCGAGTGCCGCGGCGATCTGCTCGTTCGGCATGTGCTCGACGATCTCGAGACGGATCGCCTCGTCGACCTCGGTCAGCGCCGCCATGTCGAAGTCGTCGCCGAGCAGGGTGACGAGCGCGCGCCGCTGGTCCGGCTGGATCGCCTCCAGCAGGTCGCCCATTTCCGATTCGTGCAGCCGCGCCACGTGCTGGCGCAGGAAGAGCAGGTCGCGGTCGGCGATCGCCGCGCCGACATGCATCAGGAAATCGGAACGGACGGAGCCGTCCTCCGAATAGATGTCGTCGCCCTCGAAGGCCGAGCCTTCCGGCGGACGGAGACGCTCCCGTTCTTTCTTCTCGGTATCCGTCATCCGAGGCGCTCCTCAAGAGATCGACTCGTCCGCGCTTGCGTCACCGCAACGATGGCCGGACAAGGGGTAAATGGGGCGTCGACCCGTCGGTGGAGGCCGGCGGGCGCAACCGTGCTAGCCCAATCCGCCGGGCGGGTCCATCGCCGGAGCGGCAAAAACACGTCTGCCGGCGAAATTTATGCAAGCTGTTGCAATTTCACGCGAATTGGACAACGTGAAAGCACGCGTGCCGACAGGCCGCACCGGACCCGCCGGGAGAACATGCGATGGCCCGAAGACCCCTCCTGCGCTTTCCCGATCCGCGCCTGCGCACGCGTTGCGCGCCGGTGGAGCGCTTCGACGCGGCACTGGCGGAGCTCGCCGCCGATCTCGTGGAAACGATGCGCGCGGCGCCGGGCATCGGCATCACCGCCGGCCATGTCGGCATCCCGCTGCGATTGGTGGCGATCGAGCTCGGCGGGCCGGACACGGCGCGATTCTACGTCAATCCGGTGATCCTCTCCGCCTCCGCCGCGACGGGCCGGCATGCCGAAGGCAGCGTCTCGATGCCGGGCGTGACGGAGGACGTGGTGCGGCCGCTTGCGATCCGCCTCGCCTATCGGACACTTGCCGGCGAGCCGCGCGAGGAGGAGGCCGACGGTCTGCTGGCCGTCTGCCTGCAGCACGAGATCGACCAGCTCGACGGCATCTTCTGGATCGACCGGCTGTCGCGGCTGAAGCGCGAGCGCGTGGTGAAGCGGTTCAGGAAGATTTCCGGATGAAGCGGTGGCAGAATGGGTAAACCATTGGGCCGAAAAGCGAAAACCCGCCGAAGCGGGTTTCTTTGGTGCGGTCGAGAAGACTCGAACTTCCACGGGTTGCCCCACAGCGACCTCAACGCTGCGCGTCTACCAATTCCGCCACGACCGCATCGTGGTAGGCGCCGAATTGCTCCGGCGCGGCTGCATGTAGCAAAAGCCTTCCGGGTCCACAAGCCCGCTTCATGAGAAATTTGCGACAAAGCGAAAGGATTTCAACAGGCTCCCAGAAAGCCGGCTTTTCCTCTCAAATCCTTGCCTTTCAAGGCCTATATTGGCAGAAGGCGGCAAACAGGACGGGGATGCGATGCAGCGCGCGGACTTGAGACAATCGATGTTGGCAACGGCCGGTTCGCCGCCGGTGCGGTGGCTGATCGAGCCCGGCCTGACCGGCTATCCGGAGGCGGTCGCGCGCATGGAGCGCGAGGCGGCGCTGATCGCCGAGGGTAAGGCCGACGAACTCGTCTGGCTTGTCGAACACCCGCCGCTCTATACCGCCGGCACCAGCGCCGACGCCGCCGACCTCGTCGAGCCGGACCGCTTCCCCGTCTTCGCCACCGGCCGCGGCGGCGAATACACCTATCACGGCCCCGGCCAGCGCGTGGTCTATGTGATGCTCGACCTGAAGCGACGGCGCCAGGACGTACGCGCCTTCGTAGCGGCGCTGGAGGACGTCGTGATCGGCGCGCTCGCCGAGATGAATGTCCGGGGCGAGCGGCGCGAGGAGCGCGTCGGCGTCTGGGTCGCCCGGCCTGAGCGCCCGCCCCTTGCCGAGGGGGCACCGGCCGAGGACAAGATCGCGGCGATCGGCATCCGGCTGCGCCGCTGGGTGAGCTTTCACGGCTTCTCACTGAACGTCGACCCCGATCTCGCCCATTTCGGCGGCATCGTGCCCTGCGGCATCCGCGGCTACGGCGTGACGAGCCTCGTCGACCTCGGCCTGCCGGTAACGATGGGCGACGTCGACCTCACCATCCGTACGGCCTTCGAGGCCGTGTTCGGCGAAACGCGTACGGAGCGGTCACCTGAGCACGCCGAAGCGCTCGCCCCGGCCGATGCGGGATAGCTGTTCCCCGCGGCACGGCCGATGCGGAGCCGTCAGGCATAATGGTGCCGACGTTTCCACAGGATCTGCCGAATGGACGATTTCATCGAAGACATCAAGGTCGGCTCCGGCGGTGCGATCCGCCTCGCGTCGTTCAACGCCTGGCGCATCGTGCTCGGCGAAATGACCGGCCTGCCCTTCCGCTACCGCGAGCGGCTGATCCCGACGAGCGGCATCGGCGCCTATCGCCAGGCGCCGCGCAGGCTCTCCCTCTGCGAGGCGATCGGCGGCGAAGCCGGACTCGACCGCCTGCTCACGCCGGCCGCACGGCGCGGCGGCTGGCCGGATCTGCCAGAGGAGCCGCTGCTCGCCCTTCTCTGCCTTACGGTGCCGGGCGGCACGATCCGCCCGGATGTCGCGGCGGCCTGCAGCCTTCGGCTGCGCGAGATGGAGGAACTGATGTTCGCCATCGACGACGGGCGGAGGACCATGCTCGACCTCGGCCGCTTCTCGCTGGCGATGGCCGAGCGACTTGCGGCGGTGGCGGCCTCCCGCGAATCGCCGGCGGTCGAGGCTTCCTATGCGCTGAGCGGCGGCTGGGACGCCGCACCGCTCATGCGCCGGGCCTATGGGCCCGTTGCTCCCGCCAGATGATGAACAAGCCGGACGAAACGATGATGCCGATGCCGAGCCATTTTCCCGGCGTGGGGAAGTCGCCGAAGACCGCATAGCCGAGCACCGTCGCCGAGATGATCTCGAAATACTGGAAGGGCGCGAGCAGCGACAGCGGCGCCAGCCGGAAGGCGCGCACGACGAGGAGATGCGCATAGCCGGAGAGCGATCCGAGCACGACGAGAAGCAGGAAGACCGGCAAGGACCCCGGCAGCGACAGCGCGAAGTCGGCGTTTCCCGTCGCCGCGCCGCCAAGCAGCACCGCCCCCATGAAGAGCGTGCCGCCGAAGCCCGCGACGGTCTGCATGGTCAGCGGCGAATCCTCCAGGCCGACGGCACGGTTGAGGAAGAGATAGAGCGCATAGATGACGGCGCAGCCGACGGGCAGGAGCGCGGTCGTGCCGAAGAGCACGAAGCTCGGCTGGATGACGACGAGCGCACCGCAGAAGCCGACGACGATGGCGAGCCAGCGGCGCCAGCCGACACGCTCGCCGAGAAAGAGTGCCGTCATCGCCGTCAGGATGAAGGGCTCCACGAAATAGATCGCGAAGACGTCGGCGAGCGGCATGTATTTCACCGCAATGAAGAAGAGCAGGCTCGCCGCCGCATGCAGCACGCCGCGGAAGAGATTGACCCACGGCCGCTTCGGCCGGAGGCTCTCGGCCCCGCCGACGGTCAGCAGCAGCGGCAGCGTGCAGGCGACCTGGAAGAAGAAGCGGTAGAACGACACCTGCCCCGGCGACATGTCCTCGAAGGTCGAGAGATATTTGGCGATCGCGTCCATGCCGGGCAGCACGGTCATCGCGAAGATCATCAGGCCGAGACCCTGCATGAGGGCCGCAGGCGGCGCGGCGCGCGTATTGATCGAAGGGGTCATGACGTCTCCGGACTGTGCGACCGTCATAGCGGGCGCCGGCCGCGAGGCAAGAGGGCAAATGTCGCCCTCCGCTGCAGCAACGTCCTCGCGGGGCGCATTTGGAGCAGCCGCCGGCCGCTTCGCCGGCTAGACTTTCCGCACTTCAGGGAGGGAGGCGGAGATGACCGATTCCGGATCCGACAGGACACGCGTGCCGGTGGCGATCACGCCGGACGGCGACACGCTCGGCGGCCGCATCTGGCACGCCCGCGACGCCCTCGGCCTGTCGATCGAAGCGCTCGCGGCAAGGCTCGGCGTTCCGGAGGAGACAGTCGCCGACTGGGAGCGGGATCATGCGGAGCCGCGCACGAACGCGCTCTTCCGGCTTGCCGGCGTGCTGTCCGTCTCGCCCTCCTGGCTGATCGCGGGCATCGGCGAAGCGCCGAACGAACCCCTGTCCGGCGATGACCTGCATCCGCTGTTCCGGGAACTGGAGCGCGTCAAGCGGCTGCACCAGCAGACCGGCGCGGCGCTTGCCGCGCTGGAGCAGGAACTCGCCCGCCACGTTGCCCGCCGAACCGACTGACCTTTTCCGCCGGAAGGACTTGAGAGCCCGCGGCGGCTCTGCAATGGTCCCCGCAAACAGATTCCAGAAAGGGAGAGAACGATGGACGTACGTGCCGCCGTGGCCGTTCAGGCCGGAAAACCGCTCGAGATCATGACCGTGCAGCTCGAAGGCCCGCGCGCCGGCGAGGTGCTGATCGAGGTCAAGGCGACCGGCATCTGCCACACGGACGAGTTCACGCTGTCGGGCGCCGACCCGGAAGGCCTCTTCCCGGCGATCCTCGGCCATGAGGGCGCCGGCGTGGTCGTCGATGTCGGCCCGGGCGTCACCTCGCTGAAGAAGGGCGACCACGTCATCCCGCTCTACACGCCGGAATGCCGCGCCTGCCCGTCGTGCCTGTCGCGCAAGACGAACCTCTGCACCGCCATTCGCGCGACGCAGGGCCAGGGCCTGATGCCGGACGGCACCTCGCGCTTTTCGATCGGCAAGGACAAGATCTTTCACTACATGGGCTGCTCGACCTTCGCGAACTATACGGTGCTGCCGGAGATCGCGCTTGCCAAGGTCAACCCGGACGCGCCCTTCGACAAGATCTGCTACATCGGCTGCGGCGTGACGACCGGCATCGGCGCCGTCATCAACACGGCGAAGGTGGAGATCGGCGCGACGGCGATCGTCTTCGGTCTCGGCGGCATCGGCCTCAACGTCATCCAGGGGCTCAGGCTTGCCGGCGCCGACATGATCATCGGCGTCGACCTCAACAACGACAAGAAGGAATGGGGGACCCGCTTCGGCATGACCCATTTCGTCAACCCGAAGGAGGTCGAGGGTGACATCGTGCCCTATCTCGTCAACCTGACGAAGCGCGGCGCCGACCAGATCGGCGGCGCCGACTACACCTTCGACTGCACCGGCAACACCAGGGTGATGCGCCAGGCGCTGGAGGCCTCGCACCGCGGCTGGGGCAAGTCGGTCGTCATCGGCGTCGCCGGCGCGGGACAGGAAATCTCGACGCGGCCGTTCCAGCTCGTCACCGGCCGCACCTGGATGGGCACCGCGTTTGGCGGCGCGCGCGGCCGCACCGACGTGCCGAAGATCGTCGACTGGTACATGGAGGGCAAGATCGAGATCGACCCGATGATCACCCACACCATGCCGCTCGAGGATATCAACAAGGGCTTCGACCTGATGCACGAGGGCAAATCGATCCGCAGCGTCGTCCTCTATTGACGGCGCGCCCGCCACAGGGTGCAATCGGGCGGGCAATCACCGGGGGGACAGGGCATGCGGACGGGACTGGCGGCACTGGCATTGCTGATGGCGGCGTCGGCCGCCTCGGCGGGGCCCGAGGGTACGTTCGACGTCGTCGGGACCAATCCCGACGACAACGGACGATATGAAGGCACCGTGACGGTGAAACGCACCGGCGAGACCTACGCGGTCGTCTGGGACGTCGCCGGCACCCGCTTCGTCGGCATCGGCATCGGCGCCAGGCCGGCGGGCACCGCCGCCGCCTTCTCGAAGGCATCACAGGGCGATACCGCACTCTCCGTCGGCTATGGCAGCGGCGAGGCGCACGGCGTCGCCGTCTACGAGGAGCAGCCGGACGGAAGCTGGGCCGGCATCTGGACCTATGCGGGATCGCCGGTCGTCTCCACCGAGGTCTGGTATCCGAAGGGCAAGCCGAAGATGCGCACGACGACGGCCGGAAACCAGCCGGCCATGTCCGTGAAACCCACCGGCGACTACACGGTGCGGCCGTGATCCGGCCATAGCCAGACGGCCGAAACAGGCGTATTGTATCGCGACATTCCGCAATCCTTGGTTTAGGCGCCCCTGCCGCCCTCACCGGCCGCCGGCGCACGGATGGAGCGAGACCCATGCGGCACTGCGGTACTCTGACAGCACTCCTCGTCGCCCCGTTGATGGTGGGCGCGGCCGCGGCGCAGGACGCCGCACCGGCCGATACGGGCGACAATCTCGCCGCGTGCATCGACCTTCAGAAGAAGGCCTATCTGCTCGGCCTGGACGACGAGCCGAGCAAGACGCGGCTCAATCTCTGCATCTCGAAATTCTGGCTGGATCTCTTCAAGCCGGACAACTTCATGGCGCACCAGCCGCCGGCACTCGATCTTCCGGGCCGGCTGGAGGAACTGGAGCGAACCGGGGGGCTGGTGCACGGATGATCGAGGGCTTTTCCATTCCGACCGCCGCGACGCTGCTCGGCTTCGGCTGCGTGCTGACGCTCGCCGTCTGCCTCGCCTGCGCGACGCTCGCCCGGTTCACCACGGTCGGCGGCGCCGAACCCTTCCTGCCGCTGTCGGCCGGACTGTTCCTCTACGCGCTGCCGCTGATGGCGCTCGGCATCGTCGTCGGCTATCTCTCCTCGATCAGCCGGGAACCGGCGATCGGCGACACGCTGCCGGCGGTGCTGACGCTCGCCGGCGGGCTGACGGTCTATGTCTATTCGCTCGATTCGGTGCGCAAGTCGCTGATCGCCGGCATCTCGCTGCTCGTCTTCACGATCAATCTCATCTGCGGTTCGGCCTACGGCGCCTATATCCGCGAGACGGGCAAGCTCGAACGCATGCTCTACGCGGTGGAGCAGGAACGGCAAATCCTCAACTACCGCAAGAGCCGCAACCTCGGGGAAGCCATCCCCGAATGGGTCTGGAAATAGGGCCGGCGGCAACCGCCCGCGCCGCCGCTCCTATCGCGGCGGTGGATAGCGCCGGAAGGCGTTGCCGGCATGTCGGCGTGTGGTTATGGTGCGCGCCATGTCGTCCCGCGCCCCCCAGATCTATGTCGATGCCGATGCCTGCCCGGTGAAAGCCGAGGTTCTCAAGGTCGCCGAGCGCCACGGCCTCGCCGTCACCTTCGTCGCCAATTCCGGGCTCAGGCCGTCGCGCGACCCGATGGTGCGCAACGTCGTCGTGTCCGGCGCCTTCGATGCGGCCGACGACTGGATCGTCGATGCCGTGCTGGAGAACGACCTGGTTGTGACGGCCGACGTACCGCTCGCCGGCCGCTGCGTCGAGAAGGGTGCCCATGTCACCGGCCCGACCGGCCGGCTCTTCGACCGCGCCAATATCGGCATGGCAAGCGCGATGCGCGATCTCGGCGCGCACCTGCGCGAGACCGGCGAAAGCAAGGGCTACAACGCCGCGTTCACGCCGCGCGACCGCTCGGCCTTTCTCGAAATGCTCGACCGGCTCTGCCGCCGGGCGATCCAGGCAGCCGGCGGAGCGCGATGAGCGGCCCGGTCACGAAGCCGCCCTATGGCCGCCACATGCCCTTCTATGTCGGCATGGCGGTGGCCGCGGCGGTCTTCCTCGTGCTTGTCGCCACCCTGCCGCAGATGGCGCTGGACGGCGCGGCCATCGCCTTCTTCCTGCTCTACCTGCTGATGACGGCGATCCGCCTGCCGGCGCTGATCGCCGGCTGCCTCAAGCACCACGCGCGCGACACCGACGAACCGGTGACCGTCATCTTCCTGGTGACCTTCTCGGCGGTCGTCGTTGCGCTCGCGTCGCTCTTCGTCGTGCTCAACCGCGACCGCGCCGCCGCGCCGGTCGAACTCGCCCTCGCCTTCGGCTCCGTCGCGCTCGGCTGGCTGACCATCCAGACGATGGCCGCGCTCCACTATGCCCATCTCTACTGGGTGCCGCGGAGCAGGCAGAACGGCCCGGCGCCCGATCGGGGGCTCGCCTTTCCGCAGACCGAGGACCCAGGCGTCTTCGACTTTCTCTATTTCGCCTTCGTCATCGGCATGACGGCGCAGACGTCCGACGTCGTGATCACGACGACGGCGATGCGAAAGGTCAACCTCCTGCACGCGATCGTCTCGTTCTTCTTCAACACGGTGCTCGTCGCGGCCGCCGTCAACGCGGCCGTGTCGCTTGCGGCCTGACCCGACCACCAACCGGAGCCTTGCATGAAAATCCTCTCCCAGAATCAGGCCTTCGGCGGCATGCAGGGCGTTTTCGCCCACGACTCGGCCGCCACCCGGTGCGAAATGACCTTCGCCGTCTATGTGCCGCCGAAGGCGATCACCGAGCCGTGCCCCGTCCTCTGGTATCTCTCCGGCCTCACCTGCACCCATGCCAATGTCATGGAGAAGGGCGAATACCGCCGCATGGCCGCCGAACTGGGGCTCATCGTCGTTTGCCCGGACACCAGCCCGCGCGGCAACGACGTGCCGGACGAACTCACCAACTGGCAGATGGGCAAGGGCGCCGGCTTCTATCTCGACGCGACGGAAGCGCCGTGGGCCGAGCACTACCGGATGTACAGCTACGTGACCGAGGAACTGCCGGCGCTGGTCGCCGGGCATTTTCGCGTCGACATGGCGCGCCAGGGCATTTTCGGCCATTCCATGGGCGGCCACGGCGCGATGACGATCGCGCTGAAAAACCCGGACCGCTTCAAAAGCTGCTCCGCCTTCGCTCCCATCGTCGCGCCCTCCACCGCCGACTGGTCCGTACCCGCCTTCGAGAAATATCTCGGACCCGACCGCGAGACCTGGCGCCCCTACGACGCCTGCGCCCTGGTGACCGACGGCGCCCGCTTCCCGGAATTCCTGATCGACCAGGGCAAGGCCGACGGCTTCCTCGAAAACGGCCTCAGGCCCTGGCTTTTCGAGGAGGCGATCCAGGGCACCGACATCGGCCTGACGCTACGCATGCACGACCGCTACGACCACTCCTACTACTTCATCTCGACCTTCATGGACGATCATCTCAAGTGGCATGCCGAGCGGCTCGGCTGAGCCGGCGGCGGCGCGAGCCATGGCGGCAGGGCACGGCTGCCCTGCCCTCCCGGTCTTGCCCCGAAGACGCGGAAGACCGATAATCCGCACCTGACAGACGACTGTCGCCGAATGATCGGTTGCGCATGCGAGGACGGCCTTGCTCCTGACAGGGAGTTGGACATGTCCTGGTTTCTGCTTGTCCTCGCCGGGCTCTTCGAGATCGGCTGGGCGATCGGCCTCAAATACACCGACGGTTTCACCAAGCCGCTGCCGACGATGCTGACGGTCGCGTCGATGGTTGTCAGCATCGCGCTGCTCGGGCTCGCAGTCAAAACGCTGCCGATGGGCACCGCCTATGCGGTCTGGACCGGCGTCGGCACGGTCGGCACCGTGGCGCTCGGCATCCTGCTGTTCGCCGAGCCGGTCACCGCCATCCGGATCGGCTGCATCGCCCTCATCGTCGCCGGCATCCTCGGCCTCAAATTCGCAGCCTGATACCAACCTGCACTGATGGCAACCGATTGCGCCGGATGACCGCAGACGGTCCCACGCAATCGGTCAACATCACTGCAGATTGGTATGAGGCCCTCTCTCAGGCCGTCTTGCGCCGGTTGTCGAGCGCAAGGGCACCCGGTCCGGCGAAGACCAGATAGAGGAAGATGAAGCAGAAGGAGATCGCCGCGTCGCCGCGATTGTTGACCGGGAAGAAGTCCGCCGGCATGTGCGCCACGAAATAGGCGACCGCCATGAAGCCGGACAGCACGAAGGCGGTCGGCCGCGTGAACAGGCCGGCGAGGATGAGCGCACCGCCGGCCACCTCCAGGAGACCCGCGACACCGATCAGGTTCATGAGGTCGCCGAAGGGCACGGCGGCCGGCGGGAAGTTGACGAATTTCTGCGTGCCGTGCTCGATGAACTGCAGCGCCGTCATGATCCGCAGCGCCGCGAGCGCCATCGGCCGGTAGGCCGCAAGACTGTCGAAAAGGGCCATCTCCGTGCCTCCCCTGCCGGCGATCGCGGCGGAAAGCCGACTCTTCATTGCCTGGAAATGCAGATTGCCCGGCAGGCGGCTCAGTTGCAACTCGCCGTCAGAGTGACGACGCAGGGCTGTTTCGCGGTCGCCGCCTTTTCCGCCGTTCCGCCCGTCGTGCGGGTGCGCGAGCGGACGGTGAGCGCCGCCGCCGTCGGAATGATCACCGGTTCGGCGGTCGTGGCGTGCGCTGCGGCGGTCTGGTGCCGGACGCGGCGCTGCGACCCCTCCGCGCTCTTGCGACCCTTGCCCGGGCGCTTGCCCCAGTCGGCAACCGGCTTCGGCGCCGCAAGGTGATAGGCGATCGCCAGCCGCTGGGCGATGGCCTGGGCGAGCGCGCGGTCCTGCCCCTTCGCCGCCGGCATGAAGCTGTTGACCGCGAAGCGGTCGCTGTCGACGGCCACGCCACGGGCATCGACAAGGTCTACGCTGACCGTCGCCGAATTGCGCCCCTCGGCCGCGCCCCTGCCCTTCGTTACGTCGGACAGCGTCACCTCCATGGTGACGCGCTCCAGCGAAACCGGCCGCCTGGTGCCGCGCACCGCCTGCTTCAGCTGCCGTTCCGCCGTCTTGATGAGGCTCGCCGGCACGCTCGCATCGCCGCTCACGGCAATCTTCCGGATATCCTTCAACGTCTCGGCGCGAAGGCCGGCGGCCGGAAAAAACAGCAGGGCGATCGTCGCAAGAAGCGAAAGGGCATGGCGGACGGGAATTGTGGGCATTCGGGTCGGTTCCGGTACTGGTTGTCCACCCGAGGGAGGACACGGCGCGTCAGGCGCGGCAGAGTTTCAAGACGTCGGAGGCGACCTTCATCTCCTGCCAGCGCGCTTCGCGCCGGCGAAAGGCCTCCTCGTCGGTGCCCCAATGCTCGATTTGCCAGTCCTCGTCAATATGGGCAAGCGACCAGATCGTCTCCGCGTCGAGTCTGCCGTCGGCAAGCGCCAGCGCGAGGATCGCGGAACCGGTGAGCGTCGTCGCCGTGTGCAGGCAGGTAAGCACCAGCGGCGCCCGGTGGCGGTCGAGCGCCCGCTCGAAGGCGGCGAGCGCCGGCGCCGGCTGCGCCTGGTGGATGACACCCTCGGCGAGGATGAAGCGGGCGCCATGCGCCTCCGCCGCCCAGGCGATCACCGGATCCCAGCCGTCGCGCTGGCGCGCCACCAGACCCTCGGGTCCCTCGGCGCGGTAGCAGACGAGGTCGGTGCCGGCGAAGCGCACGATCTCGTCGCGCACGGCGTCAAGGTTGTCGGCCACGCCGTCGAGCGCCGTGTTGACGAGACGCGTCACCGGCATCGCCGCCGGATCGATCACCTCGGCCTGCGCCTCCCATTCGTCCCTCATCCGTCCGGCGAGCGCCTCGCTTTCGACCGCGAGCGGCCGCTTGCCCGGGGTGCGCACGCCGCGCCCATCGAGCAGCACGCAAAAGCCGTCCGGTCCCGATCCCGTCGTCGCCGTCTTGTAGAACCGCTTCGGCAGCGGCCGCTTCATCTGGATCTGGGCGCGGCGCACCGGATCGGGATCGCTGGTCTCGGCCGCAGGGTCGCTCAAAATGTCACGCATCGCTTCGCTCCAGCCAGTCGACGAGGTCGGCCGGCTCTCTCAGGATGTGGTCGGCGCCGGCGGCAATAAGCTCGGGCACGCTCGCATAGCCCCAGGCGACGCCGATCGCCGTCGCGCCGGCAGCCTTCGCCATCTGCATATCGTAGATCGCGTCGCCGACGACAAGGGTCGCGGCGGCATCGATGCCCGCCTCCAGGCAGCATTCCGTCACCATGGCCGGGTGCGGCTTGGAGGGGCAGTCGTCGGCGGTGCGCGACACGACGAAGGTCTTCTCCAGGCCGTGGCTCGCGCGGATCAGGTCGAGGCCGCGCCGCGACTTGCCGGTGACGGCGCCGAGGATCAGGTCGTCCCGCCGCTCCAGTGTCCCGATCAGCGGTGCGATGCCCGCGAAAAGCGGCTCTTCCAGGCCCGGCTCCCCCCGCACCCCGGCATAGCTCGCCTTGTAATGCGCGGTCATCGCCAGCGCCTCCTTGTCGACATGCGGCTTGCCCTGCAGGCGGGCGATCGCGATGTCGAGGGTCAACCCGATGATCGCCTTCGTGTCGCCGATCGCCGGCCGAACCTTGCCGAAATCGGCAAATGTGCGGGCCATGACCTCGTGGATGAGGGCCGCGCTGTCGACCAGCGTGCCGTCGCAGTCGAAGAGAACGAGCCGCATCAGTCGTCCCCGCCAACGGCGTTCTGGTCGAAGCCGAAAAGGTTCCAGGTCTGCACCATGTGCGGCGGCAGCGGCGCCGTCACGCGGAGCCGCCCGCCGGAAGGATGCGGAATGTCGATGTGCCGGGCATGCAGATGCAGGCGGTTCTGCACGCCGCCCGGAAAGTCCCAGTTGACGTCCGCCTCGAAATATTTCGGATCGCCGAGGATCGGATGACCGATATGCAGCGCGTGAACGCGCAGCTGGTGCGTGCGGCCGGTATAGGGTTCCATCTCGAGCCAGGCGAAGTTCTGCCCGGCCTGTTCGACGACCCGGTAGTAGGAGACGGCGTGGTCGGCGCCGTCCTCGCCGTGTTTGGCGATGCGCATGCGGTCGCCGTCCGGCGTCGCTTCCTTCACCAGCCAGGTCGAGATCTTGTCCTCGCGCTTGCGCGGCACGCCCTTGACGAGCGCCCAGTAGGTCTTCTTCGTGTCGCGCTCGCGGAAGGCGGCCGTCAGCTTCTGCGCCGCGCCGCGCGTGCGGGCGACGACGAGAACGCCGGACGTGTCGCGGTCGATGCGGTGCACGAGGCGCGGCTTCTCGCCCTTCGGGCTCGTCCAGGCCTCCAGCATCTTGTCGATGTGCCGGGTGACGCCGGAGCCGCCCTGCACCGCGATGCCGGCCGGCTTGTTGAGGACGAAGACCTTGTCGTCCTCGTGCAGCAGCATGCGCGACAGAAGCTCGCCGTCGGGCGAATGCCGGAGGTCGCGTCCGGCGATCGGCCCGCCCGCCTTTTCCCTGCCGTCGACGCCCATCGGCGGAATGCGCACCATCTGCCCCGGCTGCACGCGCAGGTCCGTTTTGGCGCGCCCGCCGTCGACGCGCACCTGGCCGGAGCGCAGAAGCTTCTGCAACTGGCCGAAACCGAGCCCCGGATAATGCAGCTTGAACCAGCGGTCGAGCCGCATGCCCGCCTCGTCCGCGTCCACCTGCCTGTGTTCTATGCCTGCCATCGTCGCCTTCTTTCGTTGCCGCGCTCTTAGCGCATGTGGCGACGCGTGGGAAGGTTCGGCCGGCGCGTCAGAAGGCGCGGAAGGTGAGCGTCGTCAGCGAGCGCACGATGCCGGGAATGGTTGCGATGTGGTCGTTGATGAATTTGCCGATGTCCTCCTCGCTCTCGACATAGATCTTGAGCAGGAGATCGTAGTCGCCGCTGGTCGAATAGAGTTCGGACACGAGCTCCGTCGCATAGAGCGCATCGGCGACCTCGTAGGTCTTGCCGGGGGCACATTGCAACTGGACAAAAATCGGTTTCATCGCTTCACTCCGCCGCCGGATGCGGCCTTGTTGACGCCGCAGGCGGCGCTTCCCTCGTCTCGCCGCTTTATGGCCGAAATCCGCCCGTGCGTACAGGGCGCAAGGACCCGGGGCTGCCCTGTCGCCGCCCCGACGCAATCGATAAAAGTTTACTAAATTACATTCGATTCATTTAGCGATGCGGCAATGCCCGGATGGTAACGTTGCGTCAGCCACAACCAGAACCGCGCACCGTCGATGACGCAGATCATAACCGTTTCACCAAGCACCGCCGCCGCCGCTGCCCAGGGCTTCCGCACGAACGTCAAGTCGTCCGCGCAGAGCCTGTTCGAGCAGAAGATCGCCGCCTGGAGCGAGCAGACGAAGACGTCGGGCGATGCGCAGCAGAAGGCGTATCTGACGGTCATCACGCCGCCGGCGCTTGCGCTTGCGCTGATCACCATGCCCCGGCAGGCCGAGGCGACGCTCGCCGAGGTCGAACAGAGCTACGCCCAGAACGGCGCATCCGAAGACGTCTGAACCTCCCCCGACCGACTCCCCCTTCCAGGCGGCCCCTTCGGCCGCTTTTTCTTTTCATCGCCTGTCGCCCGGTGGCGACAAAAATGTGTTCCTGCGCGACACGAGGCTCTTGCCAAACGGTCGTCGACGCCGTTATCTGACCCGGACCTCGCTGGGAGAAACCGGATTCACCCGGTGCCGAAGGAGCAACCGCCCCGGAAACTCTCAGGCAAAAGGACCAGCAAGGTGCCGACAGGACTCTGGAGAGAAGTGCCACGCGCGCTCGCCGAAGGGATAACAATCTCAGGCGCAAGGACAGAGGGGGCTCAGGAGAAGGGCGCAGCCGCGCCCAAATTGTGAGCCGGCGCCGTTCCCGCGGAAGGCGCCAAGAGACTGGAGGGCGCCTTTTGGACGGAACGTCTGAGCTCAAGAAAACCCCGCTTCACGCACTGAACCTGTCGCTCGGCGCCCGCATGGTGCCGTTCGCCGGCTACGAGATGCCGGTGCAATATGCCGCCGGCGTGATGAAGGAACATCTCCACACCCGCACGGCAGCCGGCCTGTTCGACGTCTCGCATATGGGCCAGGTGACGGTCCGCGCGCGCTCCGGCGACAATGCCGACGCGGCGCGTGCACTCGAAACGCTGGTGCCGGTCGACGTGCTCGGCCTTGCCGAGGGCCGCCAGCGCTATGCGCTCTTCACCAACGACCAGGGCGGCATCCTCGACGACCTGATGATCGCCAATCGCGGCGACCATTTCTACGTGGTCGTCAATGCCGCCTGCAAGGAGGCCGATTTCGCCCATATGAAGGCGAAGATCGGCGATGCCTGCGAGCTGACGCTGCATGACGACCGGGCGCTCATCGCCCTGCAGGGGCCGCATGCCGAGGCGGTGCTCGCCGAACTGTGGGCCGACGTCGCCTCGATGCGCTTCATGGACGTCAGGGCCTGCGACCTGCACGATGCCGACTGTATCGTCTCCCGCTCCGGCTATACCGGCGAGGACGGGTTCGAGATCTCGATGCCGGCAGCACTCGCCGAGCAGGTCTGCCGCCGCCTCCTCGACCATCCGGACGTGCTGCCGATCGGGCTCGGCGCCCGCGATTCGCTGCGCCTCGAGGCGGGCCTCTGCCTCTACGGCAACGACATCGACACGGCAACGACGCCGGCCGAGGCGGCACTCGAATGGGCGATCCAGAAGACCCGCCGCGCGGGCGGCGCCCGCGCGGGCGGCTTTCCCGGCGCCGGCGTCATCCTGCCGCAACTCGACAAGGGTGCCGAGCGCCGCCGCGTCGGCCTGAAGGCCGAGGGCCGCGCACCGGTGCGCGGCGGCGCGGTGCTCGCCGCCGATCCGGAGGGCGAGGACGTCGTCGGCACCGTCACCTCGGGCGGCTTCGGCCCGAGCGCCGACGGCCCCGTGGCGATGGGCTATGTCTCCCTCGACCGCGCCGCCCCCGGCACGCCGCTCTTTGCCGGCGTGCGCGGAAAATTCCTTCCCGTGACGGTGGCCGCCCTGCCCTTCGTCAAGAACACGTTCAAACGCTGACCAGAAAGGTTCGTCATGCTCAGATTTACCGAAGAACACGAGTGGCTGAAGATCGAGGGCGACACGGCCGTCGTCGGCATCACCTCGCATGCGGCCGAACAGCTCGGCGACCTCGTCTTCGTCGAACTGCCGGCGGTCGGCGCCTCCTTCTCGAAGGGTGACAACGCCGCGACCGTCGAATCCGTCAAGGCCGCCTCCGATGTCTATTGCCCGCTCGACGGGGAGATCGTCGCGGTCAACGAGGCGATCACCGCCGACCCGTCGCTGGTCAACAGCGCGCCGCAGGGCGACGGCTGGTTCTTCAAGCTGAAGCTGAAAAACCCCGCCGATGCCGACGGCCTGCTGGACGACGCCGCCTACAAGGAGCTTGTCGGCTGATGACACTGCCCAAGGACTTTGCCTTTACGGACTACCAGCCCTACGATTTCGCCAACCGCCGCCATATCGGTCCCTCGCCGAAGGAGATGGAGGCGATGCTGAAGGTGATCGGCTATCCGAGCCTCGACGCGTTGATCGACGACACCGTGCCGCCCTCGATCCGCCAGCAGAAGCCGCTCGAATGGGGCGCGCCGATGACCGAGCGCGAAGCGCTCGACAAGCTGCGCGAGACGGCGAACCGCAACAGGAAGCTCGTCTCGCTGATCGGCCAGGGCTACCATGGCACCATCACCCCGCCGGTCATCCAGCGCAACATCCTGGAAAATCCCGCCTGGTACACGGCCTATACGCCGTACCAGCCGGAGATCAGCCAGGGCCGCCTCGAGGCGCTCCTCAACTACCAGACGATGGTCTGCGACCTCACCGGCCTCGACGTGGCGAATGCCTCGCTGCTCGACGAGGCGACGGCCGCCGCGGAAGCCATGGCGATGGCGCAGCGCGTCGCGAAGTCGAAGGCCACCGCCTTCTTCGTCGACGAGAACTGCCATCCGCAGTCGATCGCGCTCCTGAGGACGCGCGCCGAGCCGCTCGGCTGGACGATCGTCGTCGGCGACCCCTTCAAGGACCTGAAGCCGGGGGATGTCTTCGGTGCGATCTTCCAGTATCCAGGCACCTACGGCCACGTGCACGATTTCACCGGCGTGATCGGCGACCTGCACGGGGCGGATGCAATCGCCGTCGTGGCGGCAGATCCGCTGGCGCTGGCGCTGCTGAAGTCGCCGGGCGACATGGACGCCGACATCGCTGTCGGATCGACGCAGCGCTTCGGCGTGCCGGTCGGCTATGGCGGGCCGCATGCGGCCTATATGGCGGTCAAGGATGCCTACAAGCGCTCGATGCCGGGTCGCCTCGTCGGCGTCTCGATCGACAGCCGCGGCAACCGCGCCTACCGGCTGTCGCTGCAGACGCGCGAGCAGCACATCCGCCGCGAAAAGGCGACCTCGAACATCTGCACCGCGCAGGTGCTCCTTGCCGTCATGGCCTCGATGTATGCCGTCTTCCACGGCCCGGAGGGCATCAAGGCCATCGCCCAGAGCGTGCACCAGAAGACGGTGCGCCTCGCCATGGGACTGGAACGGCTCGGCTACACGGTCGAACCGGAGGCCTTCTTCGACACGATCACCGTGCATGTCGGCAAGCTGCAGGGCATCATCCTGAAGACGGCGGTCGCCGAGGAGGTCAACCTCCGCAAGATCGGCGACGACCGCATCGGCGTCAGCCTCGACGAGCGTTCGCGGCCGGTGACCCTGGAAGCCGTCTGGCGCGCGTTTGGCGGCGACTTTGCGACCGGCATGTTCGAGCCGGACTACCGTTTGCCGAAAAAGCTTTTGCGGACAAGCGATTACCTGACGCATCCGATCTTCCACATGAACCGTGCCGAAAGCGAGATGACGCGCTACATCCGCCGCCTCGCCGACCGCGACCTGGCGCTCGACCGTTCGATGATCCCGCTCGGCTCCTGCACGATGAAGCTCAACGCCACGGCGGAAATGCTGCCGATCACCTGGCCGGAATTCGCGGAGATCCACCCCTTCGCGCCCGCCGACCAGGCCGATGGCTATCGGCACATGATCGACGATCTCGCCGACAAGCTCTGCCGGATCACCGGCTACGACGCCGTCTCCATGCAGCCGAATTCCGGCGCGCAGGGCGAATATGCCGGCCTTCTGACGATCCGTGCCTACCATATCGCCAACGGCAACGCGCATCGCGACGTCTGCCTGATCCCGACCTCCGCCCACGGCACCAATCCTGCCTCGGCGCAGATGGCCGGCATGCGCGTCGTCGTCGTCAAGGCGAGCGACAACGGCGACATCGACATGGAGGATTTTCGAGCGAAAGCAGAACAATACGCCGAAAACCTCTCGTGCTGCATGATCACCTATCCCTCGACCCACGGGGTCTTCGAGGAGAATGTGCGCGAGGTCTGCGAAATCGTGCACCGGCACGGCGGGCAGGTCTACATGGACGGCGCCAACATGAACGCCATGGTCGGCCTCGCGCGCCCCGGCGACATCGGCTCCGACGTCTCCCACCTCAACCTGCACAAGACCTTCTGCATCCCGCATGGCGGCGGCGGACCGGGCATGGGGCCGATCGGCGTGAAGGCGCATCTCGCCCCCTATCTGCCCGGCCATCCGGAGGTGGACGGTCTCGGCGGCACCGGCGCGGTCTCGGCCGCCCCGTTCGGCTCGGCGTCGATCCTGCCGATCTCCTGGAGCTACTGCCTGATGATGGGCGGGGCGGGGCTGACGCAGGCGACCAAGGTGGCGATCCTCAACGCCAACTATATCGCCGCGCGGCTGAAGGGCGCCTACGACGTGCTCTATGCCTCGCGCAAGGGACGCGTCGCGCATGAATGCATCATCGACACGCGCCCGCTCGCGGCGAGCGCCGGCGTCACCGTCGACGACGTCGCCAAGCGCCTCATCGACTGCGGTTTCCATGCGCCGACCATGAGTTGGCCGGTTGCCGGCACGCTGATGATCGAGCCGACGGAATCGGAGACCAAGGCCGAGCTCGACCGCTTCTGCGATGCGATGCTGGCGATCCGCGAGGAGGCCCGCGCCATCGAGGAGGGCCGGATGGACAAGGTCAACAACCCGCTGAAGAACGCGCCGCACACGGTCGAGGACCTGGTCGGCGACTGGGATCGCCCCTATTCGCGTGAGCAGGCCTGCTATCCGCCGGGCGCCTTCCGGGTCGACAAGTACTGGTCGCCGGTGAACCGCGTCGACAACGTCTACGGCGACCGCAACCTCGTCTGCTCCTGCCCGCCGCTCGAGGACTACGCCGAGGCGGCCGAATAGCCGGCCGAGGCCGGGAGATCGAAGAGGCCGACAAAGAAAACCCCCGCTCCGGACACGCCGGAGCGGGGGTTTTCACGCGACATCGAAACCGGCCGCCGTTCAATCCTGCTCAAGCTGGGCGATCGCGACCGCGAGCAACTCGATCATCTGGACGCGGATCTCCTCCTCGGTCTTGCCGACGCCGGCCGCATCGAGGTCTGCCTTGACCTTACGCACGACGTCCTCATGGCCGACCTCCTCGAAATCCGCCGCAACGACCTCCTTGGCATAGGCGTCGGCCTCGTCGCCGGTCTTGCCGAGAAGACCCGCCGCCCAGAGCCCGACGAGTTTGTTGCGCCGCGCCTCCGCCTTGAAACGCAGTTCCTCGTCGAGCGCGAACTTGGCTTCGAAGGCCTTTTCGCGATCCTGCATCGTCGTCATGTCCAGAACTCCCGTAGATTCTTTCACCCCATGGGCCTCCGTCCATAAACCAAATGGACGACGAAAGTGCAACGGGAGTTTCGCGGCGCCGGCCGGGTCGCCGTCCCGAAAACGGGGGAAGCGGCGAGACGCCGA
Source organism: Rhizobium alarense (assembly GCF_021555155.1). Taxonomy (GTDB): domain Bacteria; phylum Pseudomonadota; class Alphaproteobacteria; order Rhizobiales; family Rhizobiaceae; genus Rhizobium_D; species Rhizobium_D alarense. The sequence continues at coordinate 18,177 of NZ_JAKGBU010000016.1, read as the reverse complement.
TTGTGAAACCGCCGCAATTCGTTTATGGAGCGCGGAAGAAATGACATCTGCGCGACCCAAGCGCGCCAACAACAGAGAAAAATCCATGAACCGTCGCCGCCGTATCTACGAGGGCAAGGCCAAGATTCTCTATGAGGGTCCCGAGCCGGGCACGCTGATCCAGTTCTTCAAGGACGACGCCACCGCCTTCAACAAGAAGAAGCACGACGTCATCGACGGCAAGGGCGTGCTCAACAACCGCATCTCGGAATATCTCTTCACCCACCTCAACAAGATGGGCATTCCGACGCATTTCATCCGCCGCCTCAACATGCGCGAGCAGCTGATCAAGGAAGTGGAGATCATTCCGCTCGGCGTCGTCGTGCGCAATGTCGCGGCCGGCTCGCTGTCGAAGCGCCTCGGCATCGATGAGGGCACCGTCCTGCCCCGCTCGATCATCGAATTCTACTTCAAGGCCGACAATCTCGACGACCCGCTCGTCTCCGAGGAGCACATCACGGCCTTCGGCTGGGCGAGCCCGCAGGAACTCGACGACATCATGGCGCTCGCCATCCGCGTCAACGACTTCCTGTCCGGCCTTTTCCTCGGCGTCGGCATCCAGCTCGTCGATTTCAAGCTCGAATGCGGCCGCCTCTACGAGGGCGACATGATGCGCATCATCATCGCCGACGAGATCTCGCCCGACAGCTGCCGGCTGTGGGACGTCGCGACCCAGGAGAAGATGGACAAGGACCGCTTCCGCCGCGACATGGGCGGCCTGCTCGAGGCCTATCAGGAGGTCGCCCGCCGGCTCGGCATCATGAACGAGAACGAGCCGATCCGGGGCACCGGTCCGGTGCTGGTGAAATAATCGTCGACGGGAGGCCCGCCCTCGCCCGTCGAGCGCGCGGCACCCGGCAAGCGACCATCGGTTTTGCAAGAGGAAGAAATGATCAAGGCACGCGTAACGGTGACGCTCAAGAACGGCGTTCTCGACCCGCAGGGCAAGGCGATCGAGGGCGCGCTCGGGACCCTCGGCTTCGACGGCGTCGGCCAGGTGCGCCAGGGCAAGGTGTTCGACCTCGCGCTCGAAACCGCGGATCGCGCCAGGGCCGAAGCCGACCTCAAGGCCATGTGCGAGAAGCTTCTGGCCAACACCGTGATTGAGAACTACACTATCGCACTCGACTGACGGTTGAAGGCGCAGGACATGGCCGACGTCTCCCAGGAACTGATGTACGAGCTGCTGAAGCGCATCCAGTCCGACATTTCCCTGCTGAAGGACGGACAAGGCGACATGCGGCAGGACATGGTCAGCTTGCGCAATCACGTGCATGTCATGCAAGGCGACGTAAACAACCTTCAAAGCTCCATGGCGCAGGTCCTGACCCGCCTCGACCGTATCGAAAACCGCCTCGAACTGCGTGAACTCGCCGAGGCCCAGGCAAGGTTTGAACCGCACCCATGAAATCCGCCGTCGTCCAGCTTCCCGGCCTCAACCGCGACCGCGACATGATCGCAGCGCTGACCAAGATTTCCGGCAGGGCGCCGGTCACCGTCTGGCAGACGGAAACGGAGCTGCCGGACGTCGATCTCATCGTCATTCCCGGCGGTTTCTCCTACGGCGACTACCTGCGCTGCGGCGCGATCGCGGCGCGCATGCCCGTCATGCAGGCGATCAAGGCGAAGGCGGAGGCGGGCGTCAAGGTTCTCGGCGTCTGCAACGGCTTCCAGATCCTGCTCGAGGCCGGCCTGCTGCCCGGCGCACTGATGCGCAACGCCTCGCTGAAATTCGTCTGCAAGGAGATCCGGCTCGAAGTCGCCAATGCCGACACGGATTTCACCCGTGCCTATGCCAGGGGCCAGATCATCCGCTGCCCGGTCGCCCATCACGACGGCAACTATTTCGCCGATGCCGAGACGCTGAAGGCGATCGAGGATACCGGCCAGGTCGTCTTCCGCTATGCCGAAGGCACCAATCCGAACGGCTCGCTGAACGACATCGCCGGCGTCATGAACGCCCGGGGCAATGTGCTCGGCATGATGCCGCATCCGGAAAACCTCATCGAGGCCGCCCATGGCGGTTCGGACGGACGCAGCCTGTTCGCCTCCGCCCTCGACGTAATCGCCGCTTAACCACCGTCTGCTAGCTGGGGCGCAGACCCGTAGCAAGGATTGTCCGCCCGATGCGCCCCCATGCCCTTTGCCGTGCCGTGCCTGCCGTCGCGACCCTCTTTGCCGCAGCACTTGCCGGCTGCCAGTCCGCCCCGCCGGCACCGTCGGCGAGCACCGGCGCGCTGCCGACCATGGAGCGCGTCGCGCTCGGCGCCAGCGCCTGCTGGTTCAAGTCGGGCGATGCCGCCTTCAAGCGCTACCGCCTCGCGCCGGAGCTCAATTCGTTCTCTGGCAAGCCGCGCATCCTGATCGTCCCGCGCGGTTCTCCGGAATCCCGGCCGCTGCTCGTCGTGCAGGCGGAGGGCAACCCGGCGCGCCTGTCCGCCTTCGGCCCGATGATGAACGAGGGTGAATCCGCCCGCATCGCCGTCGACGTCAAGCGCTGGGCGGCCGGCGGCAAGGGCTGCTGAGCCCTCTCATACATCCCAGAAAAACGACTTGGAGGCTTCCCGCTCCGCCTCGGCGCGGGTGAGGCCGACATCGCGCAATTGTTCGTCCGTGAGATCCGCAAGGACACGGCGGCTTCGGCTTCTGGTCCGCACGGACCAGTAGGCCAACAAGGCACGTTTCGCCAGCGACCGGATGCCGGACCGCGGCTCCGCAAGAGGCGAGACCGAGCCTTGGTGTGAAATTGTATCTATTGTCATGGTTACAATCCTATCAGCAATGCCATTGTCCGCTTTGCCTTGATCGTCATCAGATAATTGACTCCATTAACGGTGCAATGTAGAGAATTGTCATCATGACAAATTGGCTCCCCGACCTCCAGTCCGCCGACGGTCCGCTCTATGTCCGCATCGCCGACCAGATCGAGAAGGCGATCGGCAGCGGTGAACTCGCGGCCGGCAGCAAACTGCCGCCGCAGCGCAACCTCGCCTTCGACATCGGCGTGACGATCGGCACCGTGAGCCGCGCCTACAGCATGGTGCGCGAGCGGGGCCTCGTCAGCGGCGAGGTCGGCCGCGGCACCTATGTGCTGGGCACCGCCGAAGGGGGACAGGCCGAAATCGACGCGGTCAGCACCCGCCTCGGTGGAACGCGGGCCGCGATTGCCCCGCCCGGCAAGCTGCGCTTCGACACCACCGCGGCCACCGACGTCGGCCAGAGCGCCGTCATCACCGACATCCTGACGGCGATCGGCCGCGAGCAGCCGGACGAGATAGCGAGCTACACGCGCAACTTCCCCGGCCACTGGCTGGAGGCAGGCCGCCTGTGGCTCGGCCGCGACGGCTGGCTGCCGGAGGCCGAGCGTGTCGTCCCGACGCTCGGAGCGCATGCCGCGGTCATCGCCGCCGCCTCGGTCATCACCGCGCCCGGCGACCGCATCGTCTTCGAGCACCTCACCTATTCGCAGATCAGCCGCGGCACCGCCCTGCTCGGCCGGCAGACCGCGCTCGTCGAATCCGATACAGAGGGTGTGATCCCGGACGATTTCGAGCGCGTCTGCGTCCAGCAGCATCCGAAGCTCGCCTTCCTGATGACGTCAGGGCAGAATCCGACGCTTTCGTGCATGCCGGAGGAGCGCCGCCGCGCCATCGCGGCGATCGCACGCAAGCACAATGTCTGGCTGGTGGAGGACAATCTCTATGGCGCGGCGGCCGGCGACGGCATTCCGCTGATGGCCGAGATCGCGCCGGATCGCACCTTCCTCGTCGGCGGCCTGTCGAAGAGCGTGGCGGCCGGCGTGCGCGGCGGCTGGATCGCCTGCCCGCCGCACCTCGCCCAGCGCGTCCGCATCGCCCACAAGATGGTGACGGGCGGCCTGCCCTTCCTGCTGGCGGAGCTCTGCGCGCGGCTCGTGCTGACCGGCAAGGCGGATACGATCCGCAGCGCGGTCGCCGAGGAGGTCCGGGCGCGCGAGGCGCTCGTACGCCACATCTTCGCCGGCCTCGACTTCACGTCGCGGCCCTTTGCGCCCTTCTTCTGGCTCAAGCTGCCGGAACCCTGGCTTTCCGGCACGTTCCGCCACGCCGCCTTCGAGGAAAACATCCTCATCGACGACGAGGACGAGTTCAAGGCCGGCCGATCCGAGAAGACCTTTCATCGCGTGCGGATCGGCTTCTCCTCGCCGGCCGCGCGTGACGACGTGGCGGACGGCCTCGCGCGGCTCCGGCGGCTGCTCGGGCACGGCCCGACGGGCTACGACAGTCTCGGCTGAAACCGCCGCATCGCCTGTGGTCCGTGGCATTTTCCTGTCGCGCGCGTGCTCCGCTTAGGCTAAAGAGACCGGCAAAAGCCCCCACCTCCTGAGACAGACGAGAGCCGATGACAATCTCGAACACCCGCCCGATCACCCCGGAGCTCATCGCCGCCCACGGGCTGAAGCCGGATGAGTATGACCGCATCCTGTCGCTGATCGGCCGCGAGCCCACCTTCACCGAGCTCGGCATCTTTTCGGCCATGTGGAACGAGCACTGCTCCTACAAATCCTCCAAGAAGTGGCTGCGCACGCTGCCGACCAAGGGGCCGCGCGTCATCCAGGGACCCGGTGAAAATGCCGGCGTGGTCGATATCGATGACGGCGACTGCGTCGTCTTCAAGATGGAGAGCCACAACCACCCGTCCTATATCGAGCCCTACCAGGGGGCGGCGACCGGCGTCGGCGGCATTCTGCGCGACGTCTTCACCATGGGCGCGCGCCCCGTCGCCGCGATGAACGCCCTGCGTTTCGGCGCCCCGGACCATCCGAAGACCCGCCACCTCGTTTCGGGTGTCGTCGCCGGCGTCGGCGGCTACGGAAATTCCTTCGGCGTGCCGACGGTCGGTGGCGAAGTCGAGTTCGACGAGCGCTACAACGGCAACATCCTCGTCAACGCCTTTGCAGCCGGCCTTGCCAAGTCGAACGCGATCTTCCTGTCCGAAGCCAAGGGCGTCGGCCTTCCCGTCGTCTATCTCGGCGCCAAGACCGGCCGTGACGGCGTCGGCGGCGCGACCATGGCGTCTGCCGAATTCGACGAATCGATCGAGGAGAAGCGCCCGACCGTGCAGGTCGGCGATCCCTTCACCGAAAAATGCCTGCTCGAAGCCTGCCTCGAACTGATGCAGACCGGCGCCGTCATCGCCATCCAGGACATGGGTGCCGCCGGCCTCACCTGCTCGGCCGTCGAGATGGGCGCCAAGGGCGACCTCGGCATCGAGCTGAACCTCGATCTCGTGCCGGTGCGCGAGGAGCGGATGACGGCCTACGAGATGATGCTGTCGGAGAGCCAGGAGCGCATGCTCATGGTGCTCGAACCCGCAAAGGAAGAGGTCGCCAAGGCGATCTTCGTCAAATGGGGGCTCGATTTCGCCATCGTCGGCTATACGACGGACGACCTGCGCTTCCGCATCCTGCACCAGGGCGAGGAAGTGGCGAACCTGCCGATCAAGGATCTCGGCGACCAGGCCCCGGAATACGACCGGCCGTGGCGCGAGCCCGGCCGGCCCTCGCCACTGCCCGCCAGTCTCGTCGCCGAGCCGAACGACTACGGCCTGGCGCTGCTGAAACTCGTCGGCTCGCCGAACCAGTCGAGCCGCCGCTGGGTCTACGAGCAGTATGACACGCTGATCCAGGGCAACTCGCTGCAGATCCCGGGCGGCGACGCCGGCGTCGTGCGCGTCGAGGGCCATGCCACCAAGGCCCTCGCCTTCTCCTCCGACGTGACGCCGCGCTATGTCGAGGCCGACCCGTTCGAGGGCGGCAAGCAGGCGGTCGCCGAATGCTGGCGCAACATCACGGCGACCGGCGCCGAGCCGCTGGCGGCGACCGACAACCTCAATTTCGGCAATCCGGAAAAACCGGAGATCATGGGCCAACTCGTCAAGGCGATCGAAGGCATCGGCGAGGCCTGCCGAGCGCTCGACTTCCCGATCGTCTCCGGCAACGTCTCGCTCTACAACGAGACGAACGGCGTCGCGATCCTGCCAACGCCCACCATCGCCGGCGTCGGGCTGCTGCCCGACTGGGCGCAGATGGCCCGCATCGGCGGCGCCGGCGACGGCGACCACGTCGTGCTGATCGGCAGCGACGGCAGCCATCTCGGCCAGTCCGTCTATCTGCGCGACGTGCTCGGCATCGTCGACGGTCCTGCCCCGGAGGTCGACCTGCATGCCGAGCGCCGCAACGGCAGCTTCGTCCGCTCGGCGATCCGCAACGGCCAGGTGACCGCCTGCCACGACATTTCCTCGGGCGGCCTCGCGGTCGCGCTCGCCGAGATGGCGATGTCGTCGGGCAAGGGCATGACGATCGACCTTTCCGGAGCGAACGGCCCGGCCCACGCGCTGCTCTTCGGCGAGGACCAGGCGCGCTACGTGCTCGCCGTGCCGGCAGACCTGTGCAACTTCCTCTGCGCCAATGCGGAGGGTGCGGGCGTGCCCTTCCGCCGTCTCGGCACGGTGGGCGGCGCGGCGCTCGCCGTCGGCGATCTCTTCTCGATCGGCATTGCGCAATTGCGCAGCGCCCATGAATCGTGGTTCCCTGACTTCATGGACGGTAGCGCGAATGCCGCCGCCGCAGCGGAATAACGAGGAGCGATACCCCATGCCCATGTCCCCCGGCGACATCGAAGACATGATCAAGGCCGGCATTCCCGGCGCGAAGGTCACGATCAGGGATCTCGCCGGCGACGGCGACCACTATGCGGCGGAGGTCGTCGCCGAGGCCTTCCGCGGCAAGACGCGCGTGCAGCAGCACCAGATGGTCTACAACGCCCTGCAGGGCAACATGGGCGGCGTGCTCCACGCGCTCGCGCTCCAGACCTCCGCCCCGGAATGAGGCAGCGCCGATGGCGGACCTCATCAAGGACATCGTCTCCAGCGTCGTCGACAGCGCGCTCAAGGAGATCCTGAAGAAGACCGGAACCCGCAGGACGACGAAACGCACGCGCCGCAAGTCGCGGACCCGCAGCACGGCGACGCGCCGCACGCAGGCCTCCGGCGGCATCCTGGCCGAGATCGTCGAGGCGGCGCTGAAGAAGAAGCCGGCCCGAAAGCAGCTCAGCCGGCGGCGCAGCGCGGCGTCGCGCAGCAAGGTGAAACGCCGCCGGACCTGACGCGGAACGGCCCGCGGCCTGTCGCGAAATCTCGCAGCCGGGGGTGTAAATGGCGCCCGGCCATGTTATCTATCTGCCGAAACAGCCGGCCTTTTCCGGCGCTCCAAGGATGACGGCAATGAGTGGCATTCACGATTTCATCGACAACGAGGTGAAGGGCAACGACGTCGTGCTCTTCATGAAGGGCACGCCGCAGTTCCCGCAGTGTGGCTTCTCCGGTCAGGTGGTCCAGATCCTCGATTATATCGGGGTGGACTACAAGGGCATCAACGTGCTCGCCGACGCGGATCTCCGCCAGGGCATCAAGGACTATTCGAACTGGCCGACGATCCCGCAGCTCTACGTCAAGGGCGCGTTCGTCGGCGGCTGCGACATCGTGCGCGAAATGTTCCAGGCGGGCGAATTGCAGTCCCACCTGGAGGAACAGGGCATTTCGGTGAAGGGCGCCGCGTAGGGCGGCCCACGGCCTCAAGGCTGAAGACTTCCCGAGGCGCCGCCATCCCAGCGGCGCCTTCTCTCTTTCATGGATATTTTTGGTTATGTCTGGATTGTCTGCTGAAGCAGCCCAGCGCCTGCGTGGCATGGGCAAGGTCGAATTCATCGCGCTGATGGCGCTGCTCATGGCGCTGAATGCGCTTGCCATCGACATCATGCTGCCGGGCCTGCAGGAGATCGGCGCCAGCCTCGGCGTCGAGAACGAGAATCACCGGCAGTACGTCATCTCCGCATACCTGATCGGCTTCGCCTGCGCCCAGCTGCTCTACGGCCCGATTTCCGACCGTTTCGGCCGGCGCGCGCCGATGTTCGTCGGGCTCGGCATCTATATCGTCTCGTCGCTGCTCGCGGTGATGGTGCCGAACTTCGCCATGCTGCTGGCGCTGCGCTTCATCCAGGGCATCGGCTCGGCGGCGATGCGCGTCATCACCATCTCGATCGTCCGCGACATCTTCGGCGGCCGCGCCATGGCGGAGGTCATGTCGCTCATCATGATGGTCTTCATGGTGGTGCCGGTTCTCGCTCCCGGCATCGGCCAGACGGTGATGATCTTCGGCGACTGGCACCTGATCTTCATCTTCATGGGCGTCATGGCGGCCACGGTCGGAAGCTGGATGTATGTCCGGCTTCCCGAGACGCTGGCGCCGGAGGACGTGCGTCCCTTCACGGCGCGCTCGGTCGTCGACGGGTTCCGCATCGTGCTCACGAACCGGGTGGCGCTGTGCTATACGCTCGCGAGCACCTTCATCTTCGGCGCGCTGTTCGGCTTCATCAACTCGGCGCAGCAGATCTATGTCGGCATCTATAAACTCGGCGTGTGGTTTCCGGTCGCCTTCGCCGGGGTCGCCGCCTTCATGGCCTTTTCATCCTTCATCAACGCCCGGCTGGTCGGCCGTTTCGGCATGCGCCCGCTGTCGCACGGCGCGCTGCTCGGCTTCCTCGGGGTCAACGCCCTGTGGCTGCTCCTGACGCTCGCCTGGACGGACCACCAGTTGCCGTTCCCGCTGTTCATCGTTCTGTTCGCGCTGGCGATGTTCCAGTTCGGCTGGATCGGCTCGAACTTCAATTCGCTCGCCATGGAGCCGCTCGGCCACGTCGCCGGCACCGCCTCCTCCGTGCTCGGCTTCATGGGCACGGCCGGCGGCGCGGTCATCGGCGCGGCGATCGGCCAGGCCTTCAACGGCACGGCCGTGCCGCTCGTTGCCGGATTCTTCACGCTCTCGGTCATCGGCCTCGTCTTCGTGCTGGTCGCCGAGCGCGGCAGGCTGTTCCAGACGCACAACAAGCCGGTCTGACCACGACCGCGACGGGGCGTCGCCATGGACAGGCCCCGTCCGCATTTTCGATCGCCCTGCGGGTTCCCTTGAACGGCATCCGCCTGGGCCATGCGGGTTCAGTCGACGAAGACCTCGCGGCGCATCGTCTCCCAGCTTTCCCTGTCGGGCGCGACGAGCAGGCCGCCCTCGACATGGTGCGGACGGTAGGGCGAACCGTCGAAGCGCGCGACATAGGCGCCGGCTTCCTCGGCGATCAGGGCGCCGGCGAGGTGGTCCCAGGGCATCAGCTTGTTGTACATGAGGTAGTGCAGGTGCCCGGCCGCAAACGTCCGGTATTCGTGCGCCGCGCAGCGGTAGTTGGAGACGAAGGCGACCTTGGCGAGGTTGCCGAGCACCGTCGCGCGGCGATCGCGCGGCAGGAAGCTCGTCGAAGCCATGCCGGTCATCTGTTCGAGCGGCACGGGGTTCGCCGCCTTAAGGCGGATCTCCGGCCGGTGACCGCCGGTCTGCCAGGCGCCCGCCCCCTTCTCCGCCATCACCCAGTCGTCGCCCATCGGATCGTAGATGATGCCGGCGACGGTCTCTCCGCCGGCGACGACCGAGACCATGACGCCGAAGAGCGGCACGCCGGAGGCGAAGTTGAACGTGCCGTCGATCGGGTCGACCACCACGGCGACGTCGGCGTCGGCAAGCTTCGCCAGCAGCGCCGGGTCGGCCGCGACCGATTCCTCGCCGACGAACAGCGCCCCCGGCACCACGCCCCCGATGCGGGCGCGGATATAGCGCTCCGCCGCCTCGTCGGCCTCGGTCACGAGATCGGTGGCGTCCATCTTCTGGCGGATGTCGCCCTTGGCGAGCGCCCGGAAGCGCGGACGGATCTCGGCCTCCGCCGCTTCGCTGAGCAGAAGGGCGAGCGCATTGATGTCGAACTGAAGGGTCATTTTCGGTCTGCCGTTTCCAGGGAGGAGAAATCGAAAAGTTTCGGGTCGAGGAGATGCGAGGGGTTCGTGTGGCCGAGCGCGCGCAGCATCGCGTCCTTGCGGCCGGGCATGCGCGTCTCGATGTCGGCGAGCATTGCCTTCATGGCGTTGCGCTGCAGGCCGTCCTGCGAGCCGCAGAGGTCGCAGGGAATGATCGGAAAGCGCATGGCGGCGGCGAATTTCGCGAGGTCCTCCTCCGCCGCATAGGCGAGCGGGCGCAGCACCATCACGTCGCCCTCGTCGTTCAGCAGCTTCGGCGGCATGGCCGCAAGCCGCCCGCCATGGAAGAAGTTCATGAAGAAGGTCTCGAGGATGTCCTCGCGGTGGTGGCCGAGCACCAGCGCGTCACAACCCTCCTCCCGCGCGATGCGATAGAGGTTGCCGCGCCGCAGCCGCGAGCAGAGCGAACAATAGGTGGCGCCCGCCGGCACCTTCTCCTTCACGATCGAATAGGTGTCGCGATATTCGATGCGGTGCTTCACGCCGATCGACGAGAGATAGTCGGGCAGCACATGCTTCGGAAAATTCGGCTGTCCCTGGTCGAGATTGCAGGCGACGAGGTCCACCGGCAGCAGGCCGCGCCACTTGAGATCCATCAGCAGCGCCAGCAGCCCGTAGCTGTCCTTGCCGCCGGACACGCCGACGAGCCAGCGTGCCTGTCCCTTCAGCATCGAAAAATCGTCGATCGCCTGCCGCACCTGCCGGAGCAGGCGCTTGCGCAGCTTGTTGAAGGACACGGAGGACGGCGCGTCGGCGAAGAGCGGATGGCGGGATGCATCCGCCTCGATCTCGTCCGTCGTTTCCAGTGCCAGCGTCATCTCGTCATCCTGAAGGCCGTCGCGGTCCACATGCCCGGAACCGGCCGTACAATCAAGCGGCAAAAACCGACCATCCGGTGCGGTTCGCCAGCATCTCGAGCGCGATCGAGCCGAGCAGCGAGTTGCCGTTGCGGTTGAGGCCGGGCGACCAGACGGCGACCGAGGCCTTGCCGGGCGCGACGGCGAGGATGCCGCCGCCGACGCCGCTCTTGCCCGGCAGGCCGACATGGTAGGCGAAGTCGCCGGAGCCGTCATAGTGGCCGCAGGTCAGCATCAGCGCGTTGATGCGCCGCGCCCGCATGTGCGACACGACCCGGTGCCCGGTCAGCGGATTGGTGCCGCTGGCGGCAAGGAACAGGCCCGCCCTGGCGAGTTGCCGGCAGCTCATCGCGATGGCGCACTGGTGGAAATAGACGCCGAGCACGTGCTCCACCGGATGGCTGAGCTTTTCGAAGGAGCGCATGAAATTGGCGAGCGCAAAGTTGCGGTAGCCCGTCGCCTGCTCCGACTGCGCCACGTCCCGGTCGATGACGATGTCCTCCTCGTCGGCGAGGAAGCGCATGAAGCGCAGCACCTCGCCGATCGCCTCCTTGGGCGTGTGGCCGGCGAGCACGAGGTCGGTGATGGCGATGGCGCCGGCATTGATGAAGGGGTTGCGCGGCTTGCCGTGCTCGTGCTCGAGCTGGACGATCGAATTGAAGGCCGAGCCGGAGGGCTCGCGGCCGACGCGGTTCCAGATCGCCTCGCCATGTTTGCCGAGCGCGATCGTCAGGGTGAAGACCTTCGAGATGGACTGGATCGAGAAGGCCTTTTCCGCCTCCCCCGCCAGATGCACGGCGCCGTCGACCGTCACCACCGCCATGCCGAACTGCTTCGGATCGACGCGCGCGAGCTGCGGGATGTAGTCGGCCACCTTGCCCTCCCCGAAGCGGGGCGCGAGCTCGCGGTGGATGTCGTCGACGATGGCCTGCAGATCCGTCATGCGGCACTCCCGAAAACAAGAAAGCCGCCCGTTTCTGGGCGGCTTCCGGAATTTTGGCAAGAGGTCCCGCGCGATTAGCGCGAGTAGAATTCGATGACCAGGTTCGGTTCCATGACGACCGGATACGGCACGTCGGACAGGCCCGGAACGCGGACGAAGGTCGCAACCATCTTGTTGTGGTCGGCTTCGATATAGTCCGGAACGTCACGCTCGGCGAGCTGGACGGCTTCCAGGACCGATACGAGCTGCTTGGACTTCTCGCGGACCTCGATCACGTCGCCGGCCTTGCAGCGGTAGGAACCGATGTTGACGCGCACACCGTTGACCTTGACATGGCCGTGGTTGACGAACTGGCGGGCAGCAAAGATCGTCGGTACGAACTTGGCGCGGTAGACGATCGCGTCGAGGCGCGATTCGAGCAGGCCGATCAGGTTCTCCGGCGTGTCGCCCTTGCGGCGGTTGGCTTCTTCGTAGATCGCGCGGAACTGCTTTTCGCGCAGATCGCCGTAGTAGCCCTTCAGCTTCTGCTTGGCGCGCAGCTGCACGCCGAAGTCGGAGAGCTTGGACTTGCGGCGCTGGCCGTGCTGGCCGGGGCCGTATTCGCGGCGGTTGACCGGGGACTTCGGGCGGCCCCAGATGTTCTCGCCCATGCGGCGGTCGATTTTGTACTTGGATGAAGCGCGCTTGCTCATCGCATTTCCTTTCAAAACATATCACCGCACCGTTGCCGGCGCGGATCAAGGAAACACGCCCTCCTCTGAACTCCGATTTAGGGGTTCTGACAGGTGTCTCACGATACGCGACCGGAGAAACCACGGGACATGTCAAATGAAACACCGGACATTTCTGCCCAGCGTTGGCGGCGGAATAAAGGGGAAAGCCGCAAATGTCAACGGCCTTTCCGGCGGAAGCGCCGGCGGGAGATGGGATTGGCCGGTCGTCGGCCTTGCCCGTATGATGCGTGCGCAGGAGCCGAGGAGAATCCGATGGACATCCCCTTTGATTTCGAGCGTTTCGTCAAGGCGCAGCAGCCGGTCTATCCCGACGTTCTGGCGGAGCTTCGCGCCGGGCGCAAGGAGAGCCACTGGATGTGGTTCGTCTTCCCACAGATCGCCGGCCTCGGCACGAGCCAGACGGCGCGGCACTACGCGCTGTCCTCTGTCGCCGAGGCCCGGGCCTATCTCGCCGACCCGCTCCTTGGCACCCGGCTCCGGGAATGCTGCGGCATCCTTCTCGACCTCGAGGGCCGGAGCGCCGAGGACATCTTCGGCTTTCCCGACGTCCTGAAGCTCCGCTCCTCGATGACGCTTTTTTCGCACACAACCGGTGGCGAAGGAGCGTTCGAGGCCGTTCTCGCGAAATATTACCGCGGCGCGGCGGATGCCCGGACGCTGGCGCTGCTCCGGGCGTAAACGGCGCTATTCGGCGGCGTCGCGGGCTGGCGCCTCGGCCTCGGCCGCATCCGCGGCACCCGGCGCGGTCTCGCAGCCGAGGTCGGGAAAGGCGACGATGCGCCGGCCGGCCGGGTCGCTGTGCACGACGATCAGCCCCTGCTCCTCGAAATAGCCGAGCAGCCGGCGCGCGCGCCGGGCGGAATGGGTGCCGTAGGCACGGGCGATCTGCGCGTCGGACGGGCAGGCGCGCGCGCTCAGCGCCGTCTGCGCGACGAGCAGGAAGACGCCCTGCAGATCCTCCGTCACACCGCGCGACAGGTCGAGCGCCTGGCCCCAGAGTTCGGTCGCCGCCGTCTCCCTGTCGACGCCGGACCGCACGACGGCCATCTGCCGCCGGAAGTCGCGCAGCGACGGCGGCGCGCCGGGAATGCGGCGGATGCGGCAGCGCACGAGAAAGTCCTGGTAGAGCTCGGCGTCGGCCCGGAAGGCGGCGTCGGGATGCTCGAGGATCTCGCCGAGCGCGCCGTCGAGCAGGCCCTGCCGCTCTTCCGGCGACAACTCCGGCGCAGACGCCCTCGCCTGCGGCTCCGCTGCCGGTTCCGGCCGGGCACGCGACAGTTCGGCGAGGATGTCGGTGGTCGGCCGCGGCGCGGGCGGCGCGCGGCGGACCACGGGACGGGTGAGCTCCTCGGGATCGGGCGTGAAGATCAGGTCCTCGACATCGGCGGGCGCCTCCGGCAGCGGCATCAGCCTGGGGCTCGTCGAGCGCGCCGAGGTCTCGACGGGGCCGATCGTCACCGGCAGCGGGCGGCGCGACAGTGCCGGCCCGAGCGCCACGAAGGACCCGCGCTGCAGGTCGCGGAACATCTCGGCCTGCCGGCGGTCCATGCCGAGCAGGTCGGCGGCGCGCGCCATGTCGATGTCGAGGAAGGTGCGGCCCATCAGGAAGTTCGACGCCTCCGCCGCGACGTTCTTGGCGAGCTTGGCGAGACGCTGCGTGGCGATGACGCCGGCAAGCCCGCGCTTGCGGCCGCGGCACATCAGGTTGGTCATCGCACCGAGCGAGAGTTTTCGCGCTTCTTCCGAAACTTCGCCGCCCACCGACGGCGCGAAGAGCTGTGCCTCGTCGACGACGACGAGCACCGGATACCAGTGGTCCCGGTCGGCGTCGAACAGGCCGTTCAGGAAGATGCCGGCAGCCCGCATCTGCTCGTCCGCCTCCAGCCCCTCGAGCGACAGCACGCAGGAGACGCGGTGCTGGCGGATGCGCGTCGCGATGCCGACAAGCTCTGCCTCGGTCCGCTCGCCGTCGACGACGACATGGCCGAAGCGGTCCGCTAGTGTCACGAAGTCGCCCTCCGGATCGATGATGACCTGCTGCACCCAGGGTGCGGACTGCTCCAGCAGCCGGCGCAGCAGGTGCGACTTGCCGGAACCGGAATTGCCCTGCACCAGCAGGCGCGTCGCCAGCAGTTCCTCGATATCGAGCTTGGCCGGCGCGCCGCCCTGCGCCGTCCCCATGTCGATGCCGACTTTCATGCAGACCCTCGTGCTTCGCAAACCGATTCGCCCGGCCGCCACCGGAAACCGTGGAGACCTAGCACGACGGGCAGCCGATTGCAGACCCGCGTGTTGCGAAACTCACAGGGAAGTGGCCGGACTCAGGACTGAGGGAGAAGCAGACGGTCCATGGCACCGATCGGCAACATCAGCCGCCGGCGATCGCCCTCGAGGCGTTGGAAACCGAACCCCTCGTAGTAGATGGCAGCCGTTTCGTCCTTTGCATCGACGATCATGCCGAAAATTCCGAAACGGTCTGCAGCATCTCGCGTCGATCGGAAAGCATGTGCGATCAAGGCATCGCCATAGCCCCGCCGCTGAAACGCCAGATCGACGGCAAGCCGCCCGAGCAGTAGAAAGGGAATTTCCTCGTAAACGCCCGCCGACACACTTGGCGGCATGCCGGCGCGCGGCACGGAATGAGCGCTCAGCGTATAGTAGCCGATGATCCGTCGTTCGTCTGCCAGAACCCAGGTACGCGCCAGTCCACGTCGTGCATCCTGCCCCGCGAAGCGCGCGACGTAGTCGTTCAATGCCTGCACGCCGCAGTCGAACTGCTTTCGGTCATGGCGCTTGCCGTCGAGCGGCTCGAACCTCATCGACCGCCAGCGATGCGATCCAGCGTATCGACGGCGCGGCGCATGCGGTCCGTCGGATCGGGCGGATTGTCGATCATTGCGAAGAACGAGCGCCAGTCGTTGGGAGTGAAATGCGTTCGCGCGCGATCGGCCACGATTGCTGTCGCCTTCTCGCGGATGCTTTCGCGGATGAATTTACTCTTGTCGAGTTTTACGTAGGCGCGTGCCTGCTCCATGAGATCCAGCGTCGCGGCATCGACGCGAACCCGGATCGCTTCAGCCTTATGCATAGCCATTCCTCACGTTCAATGCCGATATTGTAGCAACAAATGTGGTACATGCAACCCACTCACGTAACCCGCAGACCAAAGCCCTGCATCAGCCGGCGCGTCGCGAAGTCCGGCTTGCCGGAGGTGAAGAGCGCGACGTCCTCGCCCGGGCCGAGTGCGTCGAGAAGCGGCACCAGGCGGCGGGCCTGGCGGGCGATCGCCTCGGCCGGATCGAGCCAGTCGACCGGCCAGGGCGCCAGCCGCCGGAAGACATTGCCGATGAAGGGATAGTGCGTGCAGGCGAGCACGACGATGTCCGTCCTGCGGCCGTCCTTCTCGACAAAGCATTCTGCGATCTCCGTCAGCACCGCCTCGTCGGCAAGCGTCTCGCCGCGGATATAGGCCTCCGCCATGCGGGCGAGGTTTTCCGAGCCGACAAGCCGGACATGACACTGGCTGGCGAAGGACTGGATGAGATCGTGCGTATAGGCGCGCTTCACCGTGCCGGGCGTCGCGAGCACCGAGACGAGGCCGGAGCGCGTGCGCTCGGCCGCCGGCTTGATCGCCGGCACGGTGCCGACGAAGCGCATGTCCGGGAAGGCCGCGCGCAGGTCCGCGCCGACCAGCGTGAAGGCCGTGTTGCAGGCAATCACGCAGACCTCCGGGTCGTGCTCGGAAAGCAGCGTGGCGAAAAGGTCGACGATGCGCCGCTTCAGCGCCGCCGCCTCCCAGCCGCCATAGGGAAAACCGGCATCGTCGGCGACATAGGTGAAGTGGCGCTCCGGCATCAGCACGCGCGCCTCGCGCAGCACGGTCAGGCCGCCGATGCCGCTGTCGAAGAAGAGGACCGGCTTCGCCCGCTCCGCGCCGGCCGCCTCAGCCCTCGTCACGGGGCACCTTCGGACGCCGGTTCCGCGTGCGGTTGAGCGCTGGCGCGCCGGAGCCGCGCGGCGCCTCGCGGGTGAAACGATCGAGACAGGAGATGATGCCGCGCAAGACCTGGATTTCCGAGCCGGTGAAGGAGGGACGCGTGAGCGCGGCCCGGAGGTTCTCGATCAATTTCGGCTTTTTGGCGGCGGGGCGGAAGTAGCCGCGGGCATCGAGCGCCTCCTCGACATGGTCGAACAGCCCCTGCAGGTCGTCCTTCCTGGCGGGACGCTGCGGCAGCGCGTGGAACGGCGTATTCTCCAGCGAGGCCAGCCCGCTCTTCATCCATTCGTAGCTCATCAGGAGCACGGCCTGGGCGAGGTTCAGCGATGCGAAGGCCGGGTTCACCGGGAAGGTCACGAGTTCGTCGGCAAGCGCGATCTCCTCGTTGGTGAGCCCGGTCCGCTCGCGGCCGAACAGGATGCCGACCGCCTCGCCCGCGCCAAACCGGGCCCGCAGCGTTTCGGCGGCCACCACCGGCGAGCGCACCTCCTTGTAGCCGTAGCGGTCGCGCGCCGTGGTGGCATAGACGAAATTGAGGTCGGCGACCGCCGCCTCGAGCGACGGGAAGACCCGCGTCGCCGCGATGATGTGGTCCGCCTTGCTCGCCGCCGAGATCGCCTTCTCGCTTGGCCAGCCGTCGCGCGGATTGACGAGCCTCAGCTCCCTCAGCCCGAAATTCGCCATGGCGCGCGCCACCATGCCGATGTTCTCGCCGAGTTGCGGATGAACCAGAATGATCGCCGGTCCCTCGGCGATCAGCTCGCGCTCGCTGTTCGTGCCTGCCATGCCCGTTCGTCCCGCTCCAAAGTGCGGCCTCACTGGCACAATTGCGACGGAATGGGAAGAACCGCGCCGTCGTTACTGCGCCGTGCCGCCTGCCGCCGCCGCCGCGCCGTCCGTGACGATCCGCTCGAGTTCGCCCTTGAGCGAGGCCCCCTCCACAAAGAACAGCCGGTCGATGTCGTCGACGACGGCCCTGCCCGCCTCCTCGATCACCGTGAAGACGAGCGTCGTCGGCGTCCAGTCCGCGGCGCGCTCGCCGAAGCAGTGGGTGTTGTCGAACGACACCGTGACCGCCGTCACGCCGCCCTCGGCGACGCCGGTCTGTGTCTTCACGTCCTTCAGCGGGCAGCCGTCCTGCCCCCCGACGATCGGGTCGTAGTCGAAGGGGGAGTCGCCCTCGTCATAGGCCGGATAGTTCGTCGCCGCGCGGTACTTTTCCGCAAAGTCCCGGCTGTAGACGCGGCCGAGGAAGTCCGCGCTGAAATAGTCGCGATATTCCGGCGGCGTGTCCATGTCGCTCCCCATTTCCTGCCAGTTGACGGTCGCGGCCGCGACGATCTCGCCGACGGGCGCCGCGGCATCGGCGCAGAACCCGGCCGACGGCAGCGAAACGATCAGCGCGGCAACGCTTGCGGCAAATTTCATGGCAGGCTCCCGAGGGGTTTCGCGCCGGACAGCGCAGGGGATGACGGGGAGGAAACGCGTCGCTGCGGCCGTCTATTCGCGGCCCGCCGAAAATGCGCGTCGCCGCCGTTGCTCGGCTTTGCCTTCCCGCGTCGCAATGCTATAGCCCGTTCGGTTTCATTCAAGGAAACGGGGCTCGCCCCCTTCAGACAACGAGGCTCTCCCTATGCAAAAGATCAAGGTCGTCAATCCGGTCGTCGAGCTCGACGGGGACGAGATGACGCGCATCATCTGGCAGTTCAT
>NZ_JAKGBU010000159.1 GCF_021555155.1 Rhizobium alarense | reverse complement strand
TCCCGCGAGCTCCTCCCCGTCGTCGCTGAGATAGAGGAGGCCGCAACGCCGGAAGCCGGTGTCCTCGCCCGTTTCCGCGGCGAAGCTTTCCCACAGGTCCAGGCTCTTCGTCGCCATGGGCAATTCACGCGCGTCGCGGTTCTGCTGGCGGCACCAGCCCCAGTTGCGGCTCGACTGTTCGGCCCCGACGCGGCCCTTTTCGACGACGACGACCTTCAGGCCCCTCTTCGCCAGAAAGTAGGCGGTGAAGATGCCGACGATACCGGCTCCGATGACGACGGCATCTGCCGCGCGGGGCAGGCCAGCCGGGGTTTCCACGAGCGTCAGCGGTGCGGGCATGGGCGATCTCCTTCTCGTCAGGCAAGCATAGTGGCCCGCCCGGAACGAGGATGCCGCACATCAAAGCGCTGCGGCAGAAGATTCCGCGGCGGGACGACAATCCCGCCGATCCTGCCGACTATCGACGCGCAGAATGGAATAGACAAGCGTTGCCATGGTGTTAAGCTCGATCCTTGAAAAACACAGCATAAAATTTTGCCGTACTCTCGATGCCACCGAAGGGGACCGTGAATGAAACTCGACCGGATCGACATCAAGATTCTCTACGAGTTGCAGAAGAACGGCCGCATCACCAATGTCGAGCTGGCCGAACTGGTGAACCTGTCGCCCAGTCCGTGCCTAATGCGCGTCAAGAAACTGCAGCAGGAAGGCTATATCCAGGGTTATTCGGCCCAGATCAATGTTGGCAAGCTCGGCCAGACGCTGACCGTCTTCACGGAAATCACGCTGAAGAACCACCGGCAGATCGATTTCGCCCGGTTCCTGGCCGCCGTGGAAAAGATCGACCAGGTGATCGAATGCCATCTCGTCTCGGGCGGCTACGACTATCTCCTGAAGTTCGTCACCGCCGGCATCGGCGAATATCAGACGATCATGGAGCGGCTGACGGACATGGATATCGGCATCGACAAATATTTCAGCTTCGTCGTGCTGAAGTCGCCGATCGTCAAGGCGCATATGCCGCTGACGAGCCTGTTCCCGCTTTAGCGCCGTCCCGAAAAGCCGCCGGCCTTATTGGTGACCGTAGGCTTTCACCAGGTCCGGATCGAGTTCCAGCGCATCGAGCCAGCCCGGATCGAGCTTCGGGACCGACGAAAACAGCAGTTGCGAATAGGGGTGCTGCGGGGCCTTCAGGCCGGATGGCGTGATCTCCTCGACCTTGCGGCCGGCATACATCACGACGATCTGGTCGCAGATCGCCTCGACCACCGAAAGATCGTGGCTGATGAAGATGTAGGAGAGCGAGAGCTCGCGCTGCAACTCCTTGAGCAGGTCGATGACGGCGGCGGCGACCACGGTGTCGAGGGCAGACGTCACCTCGTCGCAGAGGATGAGTTTCGGCTCGGCGGCAAGCGCGCGGGCGAAGTTGACGCGCTGCTTTTGTCCGCCGGACAGTTCCGCGGGCCGGCGATGCCGGAGCGTCTTCGGCAGGTGCACCATGTCGAGCAACTGGTCGATGCGGGCATCACGCACCTTGCCCTTCATGCCGTGATAGAAGGTGAGCGGCCGGCCGAGAATGTCCTCGATCGATTTTGCCGGATTGAGCGCCGTGTCGGCATACTGGAAGACGATCTGCAGTTCGCGCAACTGGTCGCGGCTGCGTTGGCGGGCCGAGCGGGCAAGCGCGCGGTCGTCGAAGACCATCGAGCCCTGCGACGCGGGCAGGATGCCGGCGATGGCGCGGGCAAGGGTGGACTTGCCGCAGCCGGACTCGCCGATGATGCCGAGATTGCGGCCCCTTTCCACGATAAGGCTGGCGTCCTGGACGGCGCGCACCAGCGGCAGGCCATCGGCCTGCACCGGTCCGTAGCCGGCAAGAAGGCCGCTGATTTCGAGAAGCGGCTTCTTCTCCTGCCCGGCATCTGCGGCGCCGCCATGCGGTTTCGGCTCGAAGGCGGCCAGCAGTTCGCGCGTATAGGGATGCGTCGCCTTCGACAGGATATCGGCGGTCGGGCCCGTTTCCTGCACCTCGCCGTTGCGCAGCACGACGATGCGGTCGGCGATCTGGGCGACGACGGCGAGATCGTGCGAAACGTAGACGCCCGCAATGCCGCCTGCCTTCATCACGGACTTGAAGGCGCGCAGCACCTCGATCTGGGTGGTGACGTCGAGCGCGGTGGTCGGCTCATCGAAGATGACGAGTTTCGGATCGCCGATCAGCGCCATGGCTGCGGAAAGGCGCTGCAACTGGCCACCCGAGACCTGATGGGGAAAACGCTCGCCGATGGTGTCGGGACCGGGCAGCGAGAGGGCGCGGAACAGTCCGATGGCTTTGCGTCTGGCCTCCTCCGCCGGCATCAGCCCGTGGATGCGGGTCACCTCCGTCACCTGGTCGATGATCCGCATGGCCGGATTGAAGGCGGCGGCGGCGGATTGCGGCACGTAGGACACCTCAGTGCCGCGGATCGCCGCGCGCTGCTTTTCGCTGAGCGTCACCATGTCCCGTCCGCCGACCCGCACGCTGCCGCCAGAAAGCCGGCAGCCGGCACGGGTGTATCCCATCAGCGTCAGCGCGATCGTCGTCTTGCCCGATCCGCTTTCGCCGATCAGCGCGACGATCTCGCCGGGTGCGATGTCGAGGCTGACGCCCTTGATGATCGCGACGTGGCGGCCTGAATCGGTGGTGGCCTCGACCTTCAGGTCACGGACTTCGACGAGGTTTTCCATCTAGGCGCTCCGGTCGCGGATTTTCTGCGGCAGGTTGTCGATCAGCAGGTTGACGCTGATCGTCAGGCTGGCGATCGCCAGCGACGGCACGATGACGGCGGGCGCGCCGAAGGGCAGGCCGCCGACATTTTCGTGCACCAGCGCGCCCCAGTCCGCATAGGGCGGCTGCACGCCGAGGCCGAGGAAGGAGAGGCCCGACAGCAGGAGCACGATGAAGACGAAGCGGAGACCCAGGTCGGCGAGTACCGGACCGATGATGTTCGGCAGGATTTCCGAGCCGATGATGTAGAGGATTCCCTCGCCGCGCGTGCGCGCCACCGTAATGTAGTCCATCGTGTTGATGTTGACGGCGAGCGCCCGGGCGAAGCGATAGGCGCCCGGCGTATAGATGACGGCAAGCGTTGCGATCAGCACGCTGATCGACGAGCCGACCGCCGCGACGACGACAAGGCCGGAGAGCTTGCTCGGAATGGAGTTCATCGCATCGAGGAAGCGGCTCAGTATTGTGTCGAACCATCCGCCGATGACGGCAGCCGCCATGCCCAGCACGACGCCGGAGAAACAGGCGATGGAGACGGCGGCAAGTGAAATGCCGACGGTGTAGCGGGCACCCATCAGCACGCGGGACAGCATGTCGCGGCCGAGATAGTCCGATCCGAGCCAGAACCTGTCGCTGATCGGGCCGAAATAGTCCTCGTCGACGATCTCGCCGACCGGATGCGGGATGATATGCGGCGCGATCAGCGCCATGATCGCCCAGAAGAGAATGATCGACAGGCCGACCATGCCGACCCAGCTGAAACGGTAGCCGAGCTTTTGCGAAAGGGTGCCGGATGGGGTCATGGTCAGCGGAGCCTCGGATTGGCAAGGATGGC
Source organism: Rhizobium alarense (assembly GCF_021555155.1). Taxonomy (GTDB): domain Bacteria; phylum Pseudomonadota; class Alphaproteobacteria; order Rhizobiales; family Rhizobiaceae; genus Rhizobium_D; species Rhizobium_D alarense. Next base: position 1,034 of record NZ_JAKGBU010000159.1, on the reverse strand, counting down.
AACGATATCCGCGAGCGTGATCAGGGTGAGGTAACCGACGCAGAAAATCATCGCGCAGGACTGGATGAGCGGCAGGTCGCGGGTCGCCACGCCGTCGACCATCAGCTTGGCGATGCCGGGATAGTTGAAGATGGTCTCGACGATGATGACGCCGCCCACCAGATAGGAAAGAGAAAGGGCCACCGCATTGACGATGGGGCCGATGGCGTTCGGCAGGGCGTGCCGCAGGACGAGGCGGGGGCGGGAGGCGCCCTTCAGCAGGGCCGTCTCGACGTAGGGGGTGTTGATCGTGTCGATCACCGCGGCGCGCGTCATGCGGATCATCTGCGCGGCGACGACGAAGGTCAGGCTGATCACCGGCATGGCGTAGATTTCGAGCATCTGCCAGATCGACGTGACGTCGTTGGCAAAGGACAGCGCCGGCAGCCACTTCAGATAGACGGCGAAGATCAAGACGGCCGAGGTGGCGACCATGAATTCCGGGATCGAGATGACGCCGATCGTGATGATCGTCACCGCGCGGTCGTAGAGCGAACCGCGGAACATGGCTGCGGTGATGCCGAGCGTCAGCGCCAGGGGCACAGCGAAGAGCGTGGTGATGCCGGCAAGCCGCATGGTGTTGACGAAGCGCCCGCCGATGAGGTCGGCCACGGCGACATTGTTGACATAGGACGTGCCGAGGTCGCCGCTCGCAAGTCCGCCAAGCCAGCGCAGGAAGCGAAGATAGGCCGGCTCGTCGAGATGCATGGCGCTGCGCAGGCCGGCAATCGCTTCCGGCGTCGCCGCCTGGCCGAGCAGGATCGTCGCGGTATCGCCAGGCAGCATGGCTGTGGCGAAGAACACCGCAAAGGAAACGATGAGCAGCGTCAGGCCGGCGACCAGCAGGCGAGCCAGCACGAGGTTGAGTACGTATTTTCTCAAAGACGGCCCCCTGCCGGATAGAGCACTAGAATGACGGACAAAGCCGCGGGGCGAAAGGGTGGACCGGCACCGTGCCGGGCAAATCCCACCCGAATGTGCGACGGCCGGCGGGC
>NZ_JAKGBU010000158.1:2576-4638 GCF_021555155.1 Rhizobium alarense | reverse complement strand
CGTCGATTTGCTGTCATCGCTGTAGGCGCCGGCCGCGGGCGTCGTCCAGATGTATTATCCACAGCCCCGGCGGCCCGTCCCGGGATGACCTTCGCAAGGCCCATATTCGGTGGCGGGCGGCCGCGGCGGCGCACGGCTCGCGTGCGTCTCGCGGCAGGGCGGCGCATGATCATGGCGCCGAAGCTGCAGTTTACGTAATAAGCGGAAAGTGGATGGCGCGCTCGCGATCTTTTGTTGCCGCCGTGGCGGACCGCCCTATCTGAAGGCGCGTGGCCGCGGTGCGCGTCAGGCGTCGAGATGTCGCGTTCGCGATCCGTTGCGTCGCAAAGATGTCAGCCTTCGTTAAGGCTACTTTTCCGGATTTGACTTGCCAGCGCGAAATTTCTGACATTCACTCCCGCCAAACTAAGCCCAATAACAAAGGGGAAGGACAGGAAAATGGCATCCAAAATTCTCAACCTGCGCACGGCGCTCGTTCTCGGCTCTCTTCTCGTCGGCGCAAGCCCGGCCTTCGCGGAAGCGGTGCTTCACCGCGGCAATGCCGGCGAACCGCAGACGCTCGACCAGGCCCACACCTCGATCAATATCGAGGAGTTCATCCTGAAGGACCTTTACGAAGGCCTGACCATCTATGACGCCGCCGGCAAGATCGTGCCCGGTGCGGCCGAAAGCTGGACGGTGTCCGACGACGGCACGGTCTACACGTTCAAGCTGCGCGCCGATGCGAAATGGTCCGACGGTTCGCCGGTAACCGCCGAGGACTTCGCCTTCTCCTACCGCCGCGTCGAGGATCCGAAGACGGCGGCCGGCTATGCCAACATCCTCTATCCGATCAAGAACGCCGAAAAGGTCAACAAGGGCGAGGTGCCCGTCGACCAGCTCGGCGTGAAGGCCGTGGACGAGAAGACGCTGGAAGTCACGCTGGAGCGCCCGACGCCCTTCTTCCTCGAACTCCTGGCGCACCAGACGGCGCTGCCGGTCTCGAAGGCGAGCGTCGAGAAGAACGGTGCCGATTTCGTCAAGCCCGGCACCATGGTGTCGAACGGTGCCTTCAAGCTCGTCGCGCACGTGCCGAACGACAGCCTGACGGTTGAAAAGAACGAGAACTACTGGGATGTCGCCAACGTCAAGCTCGACAAGGTGATCTTCTATCCGATCGACGATCAGGCGGCGTCGGTTCGCCGCTTCGAGGCGAAGGAGATGGACCTCGTCTACAATTTCTCGGCCGACCAGATCGACCGGCTGAAGGGCAGCTACGGCGAGCAGGTCCATGTCTCGCCGACGCTTGCGACCTATTATTACGCCTTCGACACGCGCCAGGAACCCTATAGCGACCTGCGCGTCCGCCAGGCGCTTTCCATGGCGGTCGACCGCGACTTCCTCGCCAAGGAGATCTATTCCGGCTCGCAGATTCCCGCCTATTCCATGGTGCCGCCGGGCATCGAGACCTATGGCGAGCCGGCCAGGGCCGACTTCGCCGAGATGTCGCAGCTCGACCGCGAGGACAAGGCGATCGAACTGATGAAGGAGGCGGGCTACGGCGAGGGCGGCAAGCCGCTGAAGATCGAGATCCGCTACAACACCAACCCGAACCACGAGCGCGTCGCGACCGCCGTTGCCGACATGTGGAAGAACACCTTCGGCGCCGAGGTGTCGATGGTGAACCTCGACGTGTCGTCGCACTACGCCTACCTGCAGGAGGGCGGCGCCTTCAACGTCGCGCGTGCCGGCTGGGTGGCCGACTATGCGGATGCCGAGAATTTCCTGGCGCTCAGCCTGTCGGGCAACAAGACCTTCAACTACGGCCACTACGAGAACGCCGACTTCGACGCGCTGATGAAGAAGTCCTACGAGGAGACCGACCAGGCGGCGCGCGCCAAGATCATGCATGAGGCCGAGACGCTGCTGATGAAGGACCAGCCGATCGCGCCGTTCCTGACCCAGGCCGACCTGTGGCTCGTTTCCGACCGGGTGCAGGGCTGGCAGGACAACTCGCCGAACCAGCATCTTTCCCGCTTCCTGAGCGTCGCCGAATAAGCGTCAACGAAGCGGCGCGCGGGCC
>NZ_JAKGBU010000158.1:0-2476 GCF_021555155.1 Rhizobium alarense | reverse complement strand
TCGAGGAGCGGATCATGCTGTCCTTCGTTCTGCGCCGCCTGGCGAGCGCCGTGCCGACGCTGTTCATCGTCGTCACGATTTCCTTCTTCCTGATGCGCTTCGCGCCGGGCGGACCCTTCAATCTCGAGCGGCCTCTTCCACCGGCGACGATGGAAAACCTGATGAGGACCTATCAGCTCGACCAGCCGCTCTGGCGGCAGTATCTCACCTACATCACCAATGCGGTTACCGGCGATTTCGGGCCGAGCTACATCTACAAGGACAACAACGTCGCCGAACTGATCGGCAAGGGCCTGCCCTATTCGATCGAGCTCGGCGTCTATGCACTGCTGCTCGCGCTCGTCGGCGGCGTCCTTGCAGGTACGATCGCGGCCCTCAGGCAGAACAGCCTCGTCGACTTCGGCGTGATGTCGCTCGCAACCGTCGGCGTCACCGTGCCCAATTTCGTCGTCGGCCCGGTGCTGACCCTGATCTTCGCCATCGGCCTTTCCCTGCTGCCGGCCGGCGGCTGGGGCGACGGATCGCTGCGGTTCCTCATCCTGCCGACGATCGCGCTCGCCCTGCCGCAGCTCGCCGTCTTCGCCCGGCTGACGCGCGGCGCGATGATCGAGGCGCTCAACACCGACCACATCCGCACGGCGCGTGCCTACGGCCTGCCGTCGCGCGTCGTCGTCGTGACCCATGCGATGCGCGGCGCGATGCTGCCGGTCGTCTCCTATCTCGCGCCCTGCGCGGCGGCGCTCCTCACCGGCTCCGCCGTGGTCGAGACGATCTTCACCATTCCGGGTGTCGGCCGTTACTTCGTGCTCGGCGCCATCAACCGCGACTACACGCTGGTGATGGGGACCGTCATCCTCATCGCGATCTTCGTCATCGTCTTCAACCTGGTTGTCGACATTCTCTACGGCCTTCTCGACCCGAGGGTGCGCCATGACTGACATCACCACCGCGCCGGTCGCCGCCACGCCGGAAATGGCCGGGCGCAGCCTGTTCCAGCTTGCCGGCATCCGCTTCCGGCGCAACCGCGCGGCGATGGTGAGCTGCTTCGTGCTCGTCGCCATCGCGCTTTTCTCGTTCCTCGGGCCGCTGTTCGTCTCCCACAGCTACGACCAGGTGTTTCCGTCCTACGTGACGATCCCGCCGAGCCTCGAGCCGCGGCCGGACAGCGCTTCGCTGCAGGACGTCGTCGAGAGCGTGGCGAGCCGCGCCCGCGTCGAGGTGCGCGCCTTCGCGGTCGAGGGGCAGCGCTTCACGGTCACCATTGCCGCCGACGAGCCGATCGATCCCCGCGCCACCCGCTATTTCGACCGGGCCAACGAATTCGACGCCACCGAGGTCGTCTCGACCGGCGAGGACGGCCGCGTGCTGACGCTGGAAGGCAGCGTCCAGCGCGAATATTTCCCCTTCGGCACGGATCCGAACGGCCGCGACCTTCTGGTCCGCGTCATGCTCGGCGGCCAGATCTCGATCGCCGTCGGCGTGCTCGCGAGCCTGGTGTCGCTCGGCATCGGCGTCGTCTACGGCGCCACCTCCGGTTATCTCGGCGGCCGTGTCGACAACGTGATGATGCGCCTCGTCGAGATCCTCTATTCGCTGCCCTTCGTCTTCCTCGTCGTGGTGCTCGTCGTCTTCTTCGGCCGCTCCTTCATCCTGATCTTTCTGGTGATCGGCGCCGTCGAGTGGCTGGAAATGTCGCGCATCGTGCGCGGCCAGACGCTGGCGCTGAAGCGGCGGGAATTCGTCGGCGCCGCCCAGGCGCTCGGCCTCACCGACTGGCAGATCATCCGCCGCCACATCATCCCGAACACGATCAGCCCGGTCATCGTCTTCGTGACGGTGGTCGTGCCGAAGGTCATCCTGCTCGAGAGTTTCCTGTCCTTCCTCGGCCTCGGCGTGCAGGCGCCGCTGACGAGCTGGGGCGCGCTGATCTCCGAAGGCGCCAACAACATCCAGTCGGCGCCCTGGCTCCTGATCTTCCCCGCCATCTTCTTCGTCGCAACGCTGTTCGCCCTCAACTTCGTCGGCGACGGCCTGCGCGACGCGCTCGACCCGAAGGACCGCTGAGATGAATGCGACGACGACAGACGCGGCGAAGGAAACGGTGCTCGCCGTGCGCGGCCTGAAGGTCGATTTTTCGACCCCGGACGGCACCGTCGAGGCGGTGAAGGGCATCGACCTCGATGTCCGCAACGGCGAGACGCTCGCCGTCGTCGGCGAATCCGGCTCCGGCAAGAGCCAGACGATGATGGGCATCATGGGACTGCTGGCGCGGAACGGAACCGTCAGCGGTTCGGCGTCCTATCGCGGCAGGGAACTGGTCGGCCTTGCGCCCAAGGCGCTCAATGCGGTGCGCGGCGCAAAGATCACCATGATCTTCCAGGAGCCGATGACCTCGCTCGACCCGCTCTATCCGATCGGCCGCCAGATCGCCGAGCCGATCGTCCACCATCGCGGCGGCAGCCATCGCGATGCGCGC
>NZ_JAKGBU010000157.1 GCF_021555155.1 Rhizobium alarense | reverse complement strand
GGCCAGGCGGACGGCCAGTCGCCAGCGCAAGACAGAATCAGCGCATGCGGCAACGCAGATTTCGCGCTACCGCGCAAGACAGTTTCAGCGTGCCGCTGCATGCAGCTCGCTGCCTGTAAGTGGCGACGCGAAGTCGTCCTGCAGAACAACCACGCGTCACCAACACTGCGCGCAGGCCTACGGCCCGCCCAGGTGCGCCAAAGGCGCGTTCATCGTGCAGCGATTCCGCTGCCCTACTCGGTTCCCATGCCGTCCCCCGAGCGATTTCGTTTGAACAGCTCGATGCTCCGCTGCGCTCCTTTCGCCTGCCCTAAACGGTAGCCCGGCTCGGCCACCGCACAAGGTTGACATCCTCACCCGGTCCCCTCGCTGCGCTCACGGCTGCGGCTTCCGGTGTCGCCCTTGCGCGATGCCCTCAGCAGCCGGGCGACCTACGGGCAATCACGGCGAAAGGCACTCAGCGAAGCAATGTTCAACCACTCAATCAACAGCCCGGAGAACGACACGATGAACCACCAGCAGAAAAGCAAAAAGCCGGCTCAAGCATCTAGCAAAGCAATGTGGGGAGAAGCCAGAAGCCTGAAATCGGGTGACGTGATTATCTGGCATCGGGACCGGGGCGTGAGCGTCTTCATGGTGGACCGGGTGCGGTTTGGCTGGTGGCGCAAGGTCTACATCGAGGCCAACGGCGGAACCGCTCTGTTGACCCTCTCCGAAGACGAAACGGTTTGCATCGAGCGCGGGCCCCAGTTCCACATCGAGGCCGTCAACATCAACAGCGGCCGTCGCGTTCGCATGACCGGCTATCCCATGAACGAGCAGCAGTGCCGCGTGATGATGAGCAAAATTGCCTCTTATCCGTGGCGTCGCCTTGAACTGGTCGAGGTGTCGGCATGAGCACCAAGGCAGAGCAGTTGCAGCGGGCAGCACAGCTTGGCGCGGCGGCCTTCGCGGCAGGACGCTTGTCAGTCCCGGCGCATGACCCGGAAGTGCTATCGATGTTCGGTTCCCGCCGCGTGGGCGAGACTCCCGAGGGCGAGGCGACGACCGTCGAAATCCTGAACGCTTGGCTTAGCGCCTGGCACCGCGCAAACCTTGCCGCGCCCGTCTTCACCGATGACGACCTAATTCACAGCTATAGCCGCGCCGAGGCAATCGCCGACGGCGGGCTAATCGATGTCACCGAAACCGCACGCGAAGCCGGGTTCACGATTTCCGTAGCCGTGACCGCAGCCGTTTGGGCCGATTGCGTCGCATGGAGCGATGAAGACGGCCACCGCAAGGGCACCGTGCAGGACGAGGCAGGCCGCTTGTGGGATGTCGTTTGGATGGCATCGCGCGCCGCCCGCAAGCCGAGCAACCACGCCAAGCAAGTCAGCCCCTTCGTCGTGTATCGCGTCCCGCGCCCTGGTCGCGGCCGCATGCCCCGACTTGTGGTCCTCGCCTTGCGCATCGGCCCAGGTGATGCAGGCGAACCGGTCATCACCATCACCACCCAGAACGAAGATTGATAGGAGCCGACACCATGCGCAGCCGCTACATCCCCGCCAATTCCGAAGCCCGCGAGTTCCCCGCCGCCGCTGTTGTGGCCTACTGCTACGACAGCCGCCGAGGTTCGGCCGTTGCCGCGTACAAGGGCCGGCAGTCGAAACCGGCCCTGTTCGTCGCCTTGGCCTCGCCGGAGGCGCGTGACGCGTACCTTGCGGCTTACATCGAGCGCGAAACCGCGAACGAAGCCCGCAAGCGCGAACGCCAGCAGGCAGCCAAGCAGCCGCACACGCTGGAAGTCGGCTCGATTCTTAACACCTGCTGGGGCTACGAACAGACCAACGTGGAGTTTTACCAGGTCGTCGCCGTCAGTCGCTCGATGGTCACGCTGCGCCAGATCGCGGCCAGCACCGAGAACACCGGATTCATGAGCGGGCGGAAGACCCCACACCGCGACCGCTTCACGGGCGAACCGTTCCGCTGCCGGGCCAACGCCACCAATAGCGTGAAGATTGACGAATGCTGCCGCGCGTCCCAGTGGGACGGTCGCCCCATGGCCGTGAGTTGGTACGGTTGACCGAACCCGCGCCGCGTCACTTCGTAGGAGTGACGCGGGCCGGATGGCTGAATCCTCCCTTAATATTGTCACTCTGTTTCCCCTGTTTCGTGCCGCAATAGTTGCGTTTCATTGCACCAAATTGGTATAATTTGGCTTAACGAGATAGGGCATTTTGGAAAGGAGCAAAGCATGAACATTGAGGCTCGCCAGCGCATCGAGCGCCGCATCGCCAAGGCCGCCATTGGCGGCCTGCTGGACGCCGGTTTCTTCCTGTCGGTCTATGACGGCGAGGAATTTGCCTTGCGCCGCTCGCGCGACGCGAAGGCCATCGCCGCCGTCATGGGCGCGACCGACGAAGAATCCCTTCTGGCCTACCGGCCGAACCCCGCGACCGACGCCGCCCCGCGCTGGCAGCGCGTCGGCTCGGTCCTGTTCGTCTACGGCAACGACGGTTGGGACGTTATCGCGGACTACTCGACCAGTCTCGAACCGCATTTGCAGCGTGCCGACGAACTGGCCGACCAGCTCGAACGCCTGCACGCCTGACCCGCTCGGAAGCTTGGCGACACAAGCGCCGCCAGGCCTCGCGCCCTTTGTCACCACTCACCATCACGGAGGAAACCACCATGACGAACAAACTGCCCCCGCCACGCCCTGCCCGTGTCATCACTATCGAGGAACTGGCAGCGCTGTACCCCGAACCCAAGCCCATCCAGCCGGAGGAATCGGCCGCGCTTGGGCGACTCATCGAGATCGCCCAGGCAGACACCGGCCAGAGCCGGCGCGTGGCCGATTTCCTGCTGGCATGGTGGAACGCTGGCAACTGTGGGAGCTTCGACCTAACAGACCTATGGGGCGTCGATACGAAAATCGCCGCTGACATGGTGACGGTCTTCGGCCTTGTTGCGCGACTGCACAGCTACCCCGATGCCTTGGGCTTTGAAGCGGAGTTCAAGGCCATCGTGCGCGCTTGGCGTCCGGAGCTGTCGGAATGAGCGCCCGTGTGGGTGTGCTGGCGGTGCTGGATGACCGCATAGCAGTGGAGAAGGCCGGAATGATTCATCCAGCTCAGTTGATTGAAGTCCGCGCCGCCGTGGCTGAATTGCTGGCGGCGGATAAAGAATTCGACGAAGCCATGGACGCGGAACACGCTAATAGCGGGCGCGGCGGGCCCGCGCCGAAAGCGACCTCGGACCGGCGCATCGCCAGTAGAGCGCGCCGCGCCGCCGCCCTCGCCCGCTGCGGCGGTGAGGCATGAGCGCCTTCGCTCGCTTTGACGGACTGGCCGTCCTGCGGCGCATCCATGCGCAGCACAGCGGCCAGGATGCCGGCGAGCTGAATCGAGCGATTGAAAACTTTGCCGAACTGATAGCCGCCGCACGGCAAGCCGAATTGTTCGTTGTCTACCTGTTGACGCACGCGCCGGAACTGCCTGACGAAAACCGCACGGTTCGCCGCCTGCGGGCGGCTCTGATTGGCGTGGGGAATCTCGGATGACCGGCAAGCAGGAGCAGAAGAAGCCGGAGCCGTCGTGCCAGCATGGCCCCGACCCGATGCAGGATCTCGCCGACCATCTTGCCGCCGTGTCGGCCCTGCTTGGACACCCCGCCGTGCGTGCGCGGATCGGCGGTAGCCTGGTGCGCGAGCTTGGCTATCCGCTGGCAAGCTTCCGCGCCCGTTTTCCCGACCTGCTGCCGGGCTCGCAGCAGACCTTACCTATCCCTATCGAGGACATGCAGTGAGATTTTTCCAATTATGTTTTGTCGCCCTGGCCGCAGTGGTCGCCGCGTCCGCCGGCTTGATGTTTCACAACAGCAACAAGCTCGAGCACACCGAAGCTGCCGGCGTCGTCACGCATACGACCTACTACCCAACGCAGGGGCTTTTCTCCGCAGACCGGACGCTTGTCGAGACAACCACGAACAAGTTCTTGGTGTACGACGCATTCCTTCCTTTCGACGTCCAGGGAACGCGACCTGTTGCGGTCGAGGTTCGCACCTACCGCGCCGGGGGAAGCTATCTCTGTCCGGCCAATCGGCCCGCAGGGCGCGACGGTTGCGGCATGGTCATTGAGAGCAGCATCGAGATCGAAGCACGCAAACTGACTGCGCCGCCGCCGCCATCCCCTTGAGGAAACATGATGACCATCAAAACCAACAAAGCCGAGCAGTTGAGCTATATGCGCTGGCGAGTGCGCTTTTGTCTCACCCTGCTCCTGGTCGGCATTGTGCTGATACTGGCCGGCGCGCTTCCCAAACTTCTCCCCGCCCTTGAATGGGGACCGTGGTGGCTACGCGCTGCCGCTATGGGCGCCGGTCTCGGATTCACCGCCGCCGGGTTAGCGAAATTCCCCGTAGCTACTTCAGCGAGGACCGAAGAATGAACATCATCGCCACCATCAACAACCATTGAAGAACGAGGAAACCAGCATGGAAACCTATCAGCAAGTCCACGATTTCACCGCAGAAGGCGCGGCCCGCTTCGCCGAATTCGTCGCCGAACACGGTGCGGCCGACGTATCCCCCGACACCTTGCGCCTGTCCTGCCTTGGCGTCATCGAGGACAACCTTAACGGCGCAGGCCTGCCCCTCGTTTGGGAATTGTCCGCTGCCAACAGCCGCGATGGAATCGCTCACACGTTCATGGCCGAGCTGGACGACATCATCATTGAAACTATCGAGCCGGAACATGATGCGGCCGGGCTTGAGCAGGACCGCTAAGGGGATGGGCATGCAAAGCATGACGCTAGACCAGTTTCGCGCCGCCCA
>NZ_JAKGBU010000156.1 GCF_021555155.1 Rhizobium alarense | reverse complement strand
GCCGTCAACGGGTCGCAACTCTTCGCTACCAACCAAGCCATTAACCAGGTGGCCGTGACTGCCGGGACCGGCTGGAATCTGACGGCGGGGGGTGCGAATAGCACCAACGTAGCGCCGGGCGAGACCATCGACTTGAACAACAGCGACGGCAACCTGGTTGTCAGCAAGAGTGCAACCGACGACGCGGTGACGTTCGACCTGGCCGACGATATCGCGGTCAGCAGCGTGACCCTGGGCGGCACGGTGCTGAACAGCGCCGGCCTGGTCATTGCCGGTGGCCCGAGCATCACCACTGCCGGCATCAATGCCGGCGGCATGGTCATCACCAACGTTGCGGCTGGCCAGGTGTCGGCGGCCAGCACCGATGCGGTCAACGGCGCACAACTCTTCGCGACCAACCAGGCGATTGACGACATCGCCGTGACCGCTGGGACCGGCTGGAACCTGACAGCGGGGGGCGCGAACAGCACCAACGTAGCGCCGGGCGAGACCATCGACTTGAACAACAGCGATGGCAACCTGGTAGTCAGCAAGAATGCGACCGACGACGCGGTGACGTTCGACCTTGCCGACGATATCGCCGTCAACAGCGTGACTCTTGGCGGCACGGTGCTGAACAGCGCCGGCCTGGTCATTGCCGGTGGCCCGAGCATCACCACTGCCGGCATCAATGCCGGCGGCATGGTCGTCGCCAACGTTGCCGCTGGCGTGAATCCGACCGATGCGGTGAACATGCAGCAGCTAGCCGAACTGCAGCAAGGCCTCACGGGTGATTACGTCGAGCAAGGCGCACAGGGCGGGACGAACAGCGTTGCCGTTGGTACCGGCTCGCAAACCGTGGCTAATAACGCAGTGGCGCTGGGCAATGGTGCGGTGGCCGACCGTGCGAACACCGTTTCGGTGGGCGCGGCCGGTGCGGAGCGGCAAGTGACGAACGTCGCCGCCGGCACCGCCGACACCGACGCGGTGAACCTGGCGCAGATGCGCGACGCCGATATCACCGTTCTGAATGAAGCCAACGCTTACACCGACCAGCAAATCAGCAACATCAGCAACAGCATCAGCGACACGCTGGCGGGTGATTACGTTGAGCAAGGCGCACAGGGCGGGACGAACAGCGTTGCCGTTGGTACTGGCTCGCAAACCGCGGCCGACAATGCGGTGGCGTTGGGCAATGGTGCAGTGGCCGACCGTGCGAACACCGTTTCGGTGGGCGCGGCCGGTGCGGAGCGGCAAGTGACGAACGTCGCCGCCGGCACCGCCGACACCGACGCGGTGAACCTGGCGCAGATGCGCGCAGGCGATGCGCAGACATTGACGGAAGCGAACACTTACACCGACAGCCGCACGTCCTACGCGGTCAGCACGGCGAACAACTACACCGATGCCCGCATTAGCGAAATGACCACCCTTTGGGATGACCAGTGGCAAGACGTGAGCAATCGCGTTGACCGACTCGACCGCGACATGCAGCGCCTTGGCGCTATGAGTGCGGCGCTGACAATGATGGTCGGGTCATCGGCCGACAGTCCGTCGCGGGTATCGGCGCAAGTAGGCGTGGGCTTCTACGGCTCGTCAGCGGCGCTGGCCGTGGGCTTGAAGGCCCGGTTAAGCAAGCGCAGCGCTATGGCGATGGGCTTGTCCCACGACGGGGCGAAAGCACTTGGCGGCATCGGGCTTTCGTTCAACCTCGATTGATAGGCGAAATAAGGTTTCCCCACTTAGGCCGGCATAATGCCGGCCTTTTTTTCGCCTAATCCTCGTAGCGTGCGATTCCTTTGAGGTCGCCAATGAAGTCATAGAGTCCGGTGTGCGTTACCGTCACAGTGGACAGGCCGAAGACCCGGCCGCCGTGGTGCCGCACCGACTGGCAGAATGCAATGTCTTCGCCCTGATTATTGGTCGCGTTGAAAAATACATGACGCGGCACTTCGAGAGTGTCACCCGCCATCGGAGCCAAGGGCGGCAGGGGCACCCGCTCGATCAATCGGCGTAGGCAGTCGCGGCTAATCATCATCAAGCCCGTACCAATGGCGTCAACTTCAATCAGCTTCGGCCCGATGGTCATGTTTGGACTGCCGCCTGAGAGGTGGAACATGCCCGTATAGTCGCCGGCAAGGTGAGGTAAATGCTTGGGGTCAATATCGGGGTTGCGCAGGACAATTTCTTTGATGCGCGCCCAGTCCATCGAGCGCTTTGGACACATGGCACCTACAACGTCGCGGTCACGAAACGCGAGAAGGTCCACAAGCTCATCGACATTGAACCCAATATCGTCATCAACAAAGAGAAGATGGCTGCATTGGGTTTCGTAGAGGAAGCGGCTTGCCAGGATGTTGCGGGCATGGTCGATGATGCTGACGCCGACCAGGACTAGCAGGTCGACCGGAATCCCCGCTTGCGCGCAATAGCGCTGCAAGCCGAAGACGCTACGAACGTAATTGGCCGTCGCATTGCCGCGCAGCATCGGCGTCGCTATCGCGAGTGAAAAGGGCGTGTCGTCTGACACTGATGATATCTCCTGGGGAAGTGGCGCGATTGGTGACACGCTGGCGACCTGGCCAATTCTAGGCAGTCGCCAAGACAGATTCAGCGCAATATGGACAAGCTGCCCTAGAAGAAGGGCAGCGAGGCTTGCTGTTCGACCAATTTCGGGGGAACGTGGGTTGGACTCGGATAGAGGACAAGACCGTTTTCTGTCGCGGCTAGCTTGGCGTCGTTGTAAATCGCGACAACATGCTTCAGTTCGCGCAGGAATGCGCGACGGAAATCGCGCAAGCCCTGTTCGTTGCTGGCATAGCCAGCGCCGAACTGAGAGGAAAGCGAGATCCACGGAATCGTGGTCCGCTTGGATAGGTAGCTCATTCTATGGGTAAGCCAGACATAGATATCTAGCGCGAGCGGGGAATGCCGGAAGGCCTTCATCGCATGCATATTGACCGGGATCGGATGGTCGATGCACTCCTGAAAGAACGGCCGCGACAAGACCAGCTTCGAACTCCATTGCCCGGCTTCCGTCTGCTCCTGCGGTTGCCACCATTCAACGCGCTCCGCGAGCAAAACGTTTTGCAGCGCCCATGATTCCCGACCGTCATAACGGCATGAAATGATGGCACTGAAAAGCGTCGTCATGGCGTGCTTCAGCCGTGTGATGTCGCCTCGCTTGCCGCCTGTGTTCTTCAGGCCAAGCTCGCGAAGATACGCAGACAGCGTATTTCCGAGCGATAGAACAGGCTCTTTTTTCAACACTGCTTCCGAGCATACCCATGCGAGAAGCAGGCGCGGCAGCGTGCCATAGGGCAAGCCTTCAGGGTGTGCCGTAAGCATAGTGAGCGTGTAATCGCCGTTTTTGCGAACGAAACGGTCTTCGGGCACGCGACGATGGGGAAGCGTAGCGATTGCGAGCGCTCGCGTCATGAAGCCTATCGTACCGGCTGCTTTGGCATCGTCGGCCTCGATGGCAAGATGTGCCTCGATGAGGTCGCGAACACGGTTCGGCAATTCGTCATAGCGATAGTCGTAAACGGCCGGTTTGATGGGCGTTTCGACTCTCTTGGGTGGTTTGGCGGGCTTTTCCTCAGTCGTGGTCGCGATAGCACGCCTTGAACTACCGCGCCTGGGCACGGCGTGGGCGGGCAAATCAGCGATCAGGTCGGCAAGTGCATTCGACGTATTGCGCCGAACCTTGAACATCGATTCGGCAATGGCCTTCGGTTCGTTTTGAACCGACTGTTTGAAGACGGTCTTGGCCGCGATGATGTCGGCATCCTCAACGGCGAAGCCGTTGGCTATCATTTCGGCCCGGTACGCCTGGCGTTGCACCGCAAAAGGGTCTTTTGCCGTGGATGCTGCGCGCCTGCTCGTGCTATCATGTTTGCTAGTCATCGTTACCTGTCCCAAAATCGGTGATGGTGATAAGCCGGCAGATTGCCCGATCTGCCGGCTTTTCTATTTCTCGCGGTCACGCGTGGGTGCTTCCTTCGTCCGCGAGGCTTCCTTGGCCTTGATGTTGAAGTCTTTCGTATCGCCCTCGTTCAAACGACGTTGAACGAACGTGCGAGCCTGCTCCTGCGCATCCTGTCGCTTCTGTGCACTGTCGGGGAATTTCTCGACAGCATACTTCCCAGCTCTATCCAGCGTGTCATAGGCATATTTCAGCTCAGGATGGACCTTCTTGGCCTGTTCTTCCGGCAAGCGTTCGAATGCGATTGAACGAAGCGGACGGATCGCGTCCCGCAGCAAATCGGACAGGTCGCGATTGCCGTCGAGCATATCGAGCGTGAGGCTAATTTCGCGGCGCGTATCGTCGTTCCTGATATGCGGCATAGCCAATCTGTTTACGCTCAGGTCACGGGCGACATAGAGGACGTTGCGTCCACCCTCAGAGCTGTTGAAGCGGCTCCAGTCCAGCTCATAGCCCGCTTCGCGTGCGAGCTGGGAAGTGAAGGCGCGCAGAGTGCGGCTATTGCCGTCCGGAAACGGATGCAAGTAATCCAGCTTGGTGTACAGCGAGGCGATAACCTTCGTGAATTCTGCGGTCTTCAGTTTGGAGAGCGAGGCCGGTTCTACGCCTTTCAGCGTTTCCTCAATGGCGTTCTGTGACGCTTTATCCATCGGCGAATAGGCAACGAAGGTCGTAATGTTGCGCCCCTCTAGCGTGCGTTGCTTCCGCCAGTCCTTGCCGGCCGGAACAGTCGGCCGGTACTGGCCGGGCGTTACGTGGTCCAGGCCTGCACCGGGAAGGTCTTGGAAGATGCGGCGATTGATTTCGCGCAAGTGCGCGGCATCGAAATTGCCGCGCACCGGGTCAAGTTCAAGCTCGACAATGCGTCGGAAGGTATAGCGGCCTTCGAGGCTTTCGCGCTCCTGGGCGGAAAGC
>NZ_JAKGBU010000155.1 GCF_021555155.1 Rhizobium alarense | reverse complement strand
GGCGCGCAGCGCGCCGCCGGGTTCGATGCCCTCGCGCATCACGAGGCTGCGCAGCGGCCCGATCGCCGACAGGAGGTGCAGCCCGGCCGAACGGGCGACCTGCACCGGCAGGAGGCCGGAGAGCAGCGAGCGGTTGAGCAGATCGACGCTGGCCGTGCGGCTGCGCACGTCGACCTGCCGGCGGCGGCTGAAGCGGTCGCCGATGTCGGGGCCGATGCCGCTGCCCTCCGCCACGAGGTCGCGCAGCGCGAAGACATCGCGCAGGCTGAGATTGAGGCCCTGCGCGCCGATCGGCGGAAAGGCGTGTGCCGCCTCGCCGACGAGCGCGACCCGGCCCTCGCCGAAGCGGTCGGCCATCATGCCGGAAAGCGGAAAGACCTGCGGCGGCGCCTCGACGGCGACCCTGCCGAGCATGGACTGCATGCGCCGCTCGATCGCCGCGGCAAGCGCCGGAAGATCCCTTGCCTTCATCTCGTCGGCAGCGTCCGGCGCCATGACCCAGACGAGGCTGGAGCGCCGGCCGGGCAGGGGGACCTGGGTAAAGGGGCCGTTTTCGGTGTGGAATTCGGTCGAGATGCCGTCATGCGGGCGGTCATGGGCGAAATTCACGACGAGGGCAGCCTGGGGATAGGACCATTTGCGCAGGCCGATGCCGCTTGCCTCGCGCACCTTCGACTGCCGTCCGTCCGCACCGACCACCAGTGCCGCCTGCAGCGTCCGGCCGTCGGAGAGCGCCAGGCGCATGCCGTCCGCCTCCTCCGACAGGCCGGCAAGCGCGGCGGAAACGCGGTCGATGGCCGCGTTTCCGGCGACCGCGCCGGCGAGAATGCCGATCAGCGGCGCATTCGGGATATTGTAGCCGAAGGCGGCAAGGCCGACCTCGCTCGAGCGGAAACTCACCGGCGGCGCGCGCAGGAGCCGCGCCGTGCCGTCGAGGATGCGCATGGTCTCGAGCGCCGCGGCCTCGGGCGCGATCGCGTCCCAGAGCCCCATGGTCTTCAGGAAGCCGATCGAGGGATCCATCAGCGCCGTGGTGCGGCCGTCGGATCCGCCTGACTCGGGGGCGACGAGCGCGACGCGGCGGCCGGATCCGGCGAGCGCCAAGGCCGCGAGGCTGCCGGCAAGACCCGCGCCGACGACGGCAATGTCGATCTTTTCCATGTTGACCGCATCCTTCCCATGTCGATGCCGCGAGGCCCGCGGCCGGTCTTTTGCCAGACCTAGAGCCGAAATCCAACAAAATCCATGGGGTGAAGTGGCGCATGGCGGCGAGCAGTCGTCGTTCCGGTTGAAAACAAACGGAAATGGCTGGCGACATTCGGCAGCGTTCGGGTATTAATGCTGCCGACAGACGGAGTGTCGGCGTTGACGGGACCGGGCAAACCGGCTGGAGCGCTCCGCGAGGGATGGAACAGCCGCCGATGAAATTCTTCAACTACAAGCGCGTGCCCTATGCCGAGATTCGCGCCTTCTCGGTGCACATCCTGACGGCATCGGGCTCGTTCCTCGCCTTTCTGGGCGTCGTGGCCGCCGCCGAGCACCGCTTCGTCGACATGTTCTGGTGGCTGGGCCTGGCGCTTGTCGTCGACGGCATCGACGGGCCGATCGCGCGCAAGGTGCGCGTCAAGGAGGTGTTGCCGAACTGGTCCGGCGACACGCTCGACAATGTCATCGACTACGTGACCTACGTGCTGCTGCCGGCCTTCGCGCTCTACCAGAGCGGCATGATCGGCGAGCCGTGGTCCTTTGTCGCCGCCGGCGCCATCGTCGTGTCGAGCGCCATCTACTATGCCGACATGGGCATGAAGACCGACGAATATTTCTTCTCCGGCTTCCCCGTCGTCTGGAACATGGTGGTCTTCACGCTCTTCGTCATCAAGGCGAGCGAACTGACGGCGTCGATCATCGTCTTCGTCTCGGTGTTCCTGACCTTCATGCCGATCAACTTCCTGCATCCGGTGCGCGTGAGGCGGCTGCGGCCGCTCAATCTCGCGGTTTTCCTGCTCTGGTCGCTGCTGAGCGGCTATGCGCTGCTCCTGCATTTCGCGACGCCGGACTGGGTGGTCGCCGGCGTCGTCGCCACCGGGCTCTATCTCTATGCAATCGGCGGCGTGCTGCAGCTCTTTCCCGGGCTCGGGCGCGCCGGCTGACCTCGTTCAAAGGGAGAATTTGACATGACGAAGGCGATTGTGGTTCGAAAGATCGGCGGCCCCGAGGTTCTGGTCCTCGAGGACGTGGCGCTCGACCCGCCGGCCGCGGGTGAAGTGCAGATACGCCAGGCGGCGATCGGCCTCAATTTCATCGACCTCTACTTCCGCACCGGCCTCTACAAGGCCGAGCCGCCGTTCATTCCCGGCAAGGAAGGGGCGGGAACGGTGACGGCGGTCGGTGCGGGGGTCACGGACTTCGCCATCGGCGACCGGGTCGCCTATGCCTCGGCGGACGGCGCCTATGCGGCCGAGCGCAACGTCGCGACGCGCCATCTCGTCAAGGTGCCGGACGAAATCCCGCTGGAGACGGCGGCAGCCATGATGCTGAAGGGCATGACGGCGCAGTATCTGCTGCACCAGACCTACAAGGTCGGGCCGGAAACGACGCTGCTCTTCCATGCGGCCGCCGGCGGCGTCGGGCTGATCGCCGGCCAGTGGGCGAAGACGCTCGGCGCGACCGTCATCGGCACGGCGGGCGGCCAGGCGAAGGTGGAGCTGGCGCTCGCGCACGGCTACGATCACGTGATCGACTATTCGAAGGACGATTTCGTCGAGAAGGTGAAGGAGATTACCGGCGGCACGGGTGTCGACGTCGTCTACGATTCCGTGGGCAAGGACACCTTCCCGACGTCGCTCGACTGCCTCAAGCGGCGCGGCCTGTTCGTGAGCTTCGGCAACGCCTCCGGCGCCGTCGAGGCGTTCAACCTCGGCCTGCTCGCCCAGAAGGGCTCGCTCTACGCGACGCGTCCGACGCTCTTCCAGTACATCGCGACGCGCGAGGAACTCGAGGCATGTGCAAACTCGCTGTTTGATATTGTGCGCAGCAACAAAGTGCGTATCAATATCAATCAGACCTATCCGCTGGCGGAGGCCGGACGCGCCCAGACGGATCTGGAAACAAGAAAAACGAGCGGAACGACATTGCTGCTTCCCTGAGAGACCCCAAAGGGGCCGGGAACCGGCGGAAGATGAGGGGCAGCGTGCAGGCTGTTGAAGCGTCCGCGGACGGTGCGTTGCTCGCCGTGCGCAATCTGACCAAGCTGTTCGGGTCGTTCGCGGCCTGCGACGGCATCGACCTTTTCATCCGGCCCGGTGAGATCCATGCGCTGCTCGGCGAAAACGGGGCGGGCAAGTCGACGCTGGTCAAGATGCTCTTCGGCGTCCTCTCGCCGACGGCGGGCGAGCTTCTGTGGAAGGGCGTGCCGGTCGAGATCGCCAGCCCCGGTGCCGCGCGCCGGCTCGGCATCGGCATGGTCTTCCAGCACTTCTCGCTGTTCGAGGCGCTGACCGTGGCGGAAAACATCGCGCTGTCGCTGGACGCGACGATCCCGCTCGCCCACATTGCCGAACGCGCCTCCGAACTGTCCCACGCCTACGGCCTGCCGCTCGACCCGAACGCCCATGTCGCCGACCTGTCCGTCGGGGAGCGGCAGCGCATCGAGATCGTCCGGGCGCTGCTGCAGAATCCCGAGCTCATCATCCTCGACGAGCCGACGTCGGTCCTCACGCCGCAGGAGGCCGATCGCCTGTTCGAAACGCTCTTCAAGCTGCGCGGCGAGGGGCGCTCGGTCCTCTATATCAGCCACCGGCTCGAGGAGGTGCAGCGCATCTGCGATCGCGCGACGGTGCTGCGCCACGGCAAGGTGACCGGCGCCTGCGATCCGAAGCAGGAGACGGCCGCCTCGCTCGCCCGCATGATGGTCGGCGCCGAGGTCCCGCATGTGAGCGCCGAGGGCACGAGCGCGAAGGGCGCGGTGCTGCTCGAGGCGCGCCACCTGACGGCGCCGGCCCGCACGCCCTTTTCGGTCGGGCTCAGGAACATCTGCCTCAAGGTCCATGCGGGCGAGGTGCTGGCGATCGCCGGGGTCGCCGGAAAC
Source organism: Rhizobium alarense (assembly GCF_021555155.1). Taxonomy (GTDB): domain Bacteria; phylum Pseudomonadota; class Alphaproteobacteria; order Rhizobiales; family Rhizobiaceae; genus Rhizobium_D; species Rhizobium_D alarense. The sequence continues at coordinate 967 of NZ_JAKGBU010000155.1, read as the reverse complement.
GGCCAGGGCGAACTCTTCGAAGCGCTGTCCGGCGAATATCCGAGCGCCGAGGACGGCGCCGTGCGCATCCGCGACACGTCTGTCGGCCGGCTCGGCATCAACGGCCGCCGGCTGCTCGGCGCCGGCTTCGTGCCGGAGGAACGCCACGGCCATGCGGCGGTGACGGCGCTCAGCCTGTCGGACAATCTCGTGCTGGCGCGCTATCATTCCGACCGCCGGGCCTTCGTCGGCGGCGGCATGCTCGGCATCATCCGGCACACCGCCGTCAAGGCGGCGGCCAAGCGGATCTCCGCTGCGATGGACGTGCGCAAGAGCGGCGAGGATCCGCCGGCCGGCTCGCTGTCCGGCGGCAACCTGCAGAAATTCATCGTCGGGCGCGAGCTCGACCGCCAGCCCTCGGTGCTCATCGTCAACCAGCCGACCTGGGGCGTCGACGCGGGTGCTGCGAGCCGCATCCGGCAGGCGCTGGTCGATCTCGCCAGGGCGGGCTCGGCGGTGCTCGTCATCAGCCAGGACCTCGACGAGATCTTCGAGGTGGCGACGGAGATCGCGGTCATCAGCGAGGGACGCCTTTCGGACGCCTATCCCGCCAGGGACCTTTCGCGCGAGAAGATCGGCCTGCTGATGGGCGGCCTCTACGGCAAGGCGGAACCGCTGGCGGAGGCCGCAGATGCGCATTGAACTCGAACGGCGGGCGAAACCGTCCGCGCTTCTCTCCCTCCTGTCGCCCTTCCTCGCGCTCGTCCTGACGGTCATTGCCGGCGCGATCATGTTCGCGCTCATCGGCAAGGATCCGGTTTCGGCGCTCTACAGCTTCTTCATCGAACCGCTGCTCGACATCTGGTCGCTGCACGAGGTTGCGATCAAGGCGGCGCCGCTGATCCTGGTCGGCGTCGGCCTGTCGGTCTGCTACCGCTCCAACAACTGGAACATCGGCGCCGAGGGCCAGTTCATCGCCGGCGCCATC
>NZ_JAKGBU010000154.1 GCF_021555155.1 Rhizobium alarense | reverse complement strand
GGACCGCCATGGCCGCCTGAGCCGCCGCACCACACCGAACGCCCTGCGGAACCCGGCCAGACGGCCGGGTTCCTGCGTTTAAGCCAACCGGCACCTTGCGATCGATTGCGGTGCCGATCCGGCGCGTGCCCGCCGGGACGGGTCCTTCAGGATCGTTCCGGCCGGAGACCCCGGGCATCGCCGCGCACGTCGCAGGCGCCCGTCATTTGCCGGCTGAGGGGTGCGCTCAGGGGTTGACGCGGGGGCATGCTACCCTATCTGCCCCGCCATGACCCATGACGATCCCACCGACCGCCATCCGCGCATCGCCCTCATCTCCACCCACGGCTATGTCGCCGCCAATCCGCCGCTGGGTGCCGCGGATACCGGCGGCCAGGTCGTCTATGTCCTTGAACTCGCGAAGAAACTCGGACAGCTCGGCTTTCTCGTCGACATCTATACGCGCCGTTTCGAGGACCAGCCGCAGTTCGACGAGGTGGACGAACGTGTGCGCGTCATCCGGCTTCCCTGCGGCGGCCGCGATTTCATCCCGAAGGAATACCTGCACGAGCACCTGATGGAATGGTGCGAAAAGGCACTGCGCTTCATCAAGTCGAACGAACTCAGCTACTTCTTCATCAACAGCCATTACTGGGACGCCGGCGTCGCCGGCCAGCGGCTGTCGGAGGCGCTCTCCGTCCCCCATCTCCACACGCCCCATTCGCTCGGCATCTGGAAGAAGCGCCAGATGGAAACCGACTATCCGGACAAGGCCGACGACTTCGAGGCCGAGTTCAATTTCAAGGAACGCATCAAGCACGAGCTGATCATCTTCCGCAGCTGCAACATGGTGATCGCCACGACACCGATCCAGCTCGACGTCTTGATCGAGGATTACGGGCTGAAACCCGAGCGCGTGCACATGATCCCGCCCGGCTATGACGACAACCGCTTCTTCCCAGTCTCGTCGGCCTCGCGCGAGATGGCGCGCCAGCGCTTCGGCTTCACCGGCAAGACGGTACTCGCGCTGGGCAGGCTCGCCACGAACAAGGGCTACGACCTGCTGATCGACGGCTTTTCGGTTCTCGTCGAGCGCGAACCGGACGCGCGGCTCCATCTCGCCGTCGGCGGCGAGCACATGGACGAGAACGAAGCGGCGATCCTGTCGCAGCTGAAGGCCCGCGTCGAGGAGCTCGGCATCGCCGACAGGGTCGATTTCGCCGGCTTCGTCGCCGACGAGGACCTGCCGGACTACTATCGCGCGGCGGACCTCTTCGTGCTCTCCAGCCGCTACGAACCCTTCGGCATGACGGCGATCGAGGCAATGGCGAGCGGTACGCCGACGATCATCACCATCCACGGCGGCCTGTTCCGCGCGGTGAGCTACGGCCGCCACGCGCTCTTTGCCGACCCCTTCGACAAATACGATCTCGGCATCACCATGATGAAACCGCTGAAACATGCGCGGCTCTACAGCCGGCTGTCGCGCATGGGCGCGCACAAGGCGCGCAGCCTGTTCACCTGGACGGGCATCGCGCAGCAGCTCATCTCGCTCGTCGAAGGCCGGCCGATGCGCCAGGCGCTCGAAATCGACGACTGGGCGGAACCATGGAACGACGGGGACTGACCGATGCGCATGCTGTCATCCGACATTGACGGGACATTGACCGGCGACCGCCGGGCGACGCAGCGCTTTCGCACCTTCTGGGAGGCGCTCAATCCGCTGACCCGCCCGCTCCTCGTCTATAACAGCGGCCGCCTGATCGACGACATCGAGGCGCTGATCGAGGTCACCGATCTGCCGGTGCCGGACTACATGATCGGCGGCGTCGGCACGATGATCGGCGGCCTGGCGGAGGAGAAGCGCCGCGCCTACGGCGAGGTCCTCGGCAAGCCGTTCGACCGCGACGCGCTGATGCGGGTCATGCAGCGCATCGACGGCATCCGTCTCCAGGCCGACGAGTACCAGCACCAGCACAAGTCGAGCTGGCACCTGCACGGCGCCGGCGACGAGACGATCGCCGACATCGAGACGCGTCTCGCGGAGGCCGGGCTTGACGCCAAGCTGGTCTATTCCAGCGGCCGCGATCTCGACGTGCTGCCCCGCGCCGCCGACAAGGGTGCCGCCCTCGTCTGGCTGTGCAGGGATCTCGGCATCGATCCCGGCGAGGTGGTCGTCGCCGGCGACACCGGCAACGACCGCGACATGTTCCTTTTGCCTGACGTGCGCGGCATCGCGGTCGCCAACGCGCTGCCGGAACTGCAACGCATCGTCGCCGGCGAGCCGCGCCATTTCCAGGCAACCCGCCCCCATGCCGACGGCGTCGTCGAAGGCCTCAGGCACTGGGGGCTCGCCGCCTGAGGACGATCAGCCCGCGGGCTTCAGCGGCAGGTGGATCTCGGTCAGGAGATCCGTCGGCGCCACCTCGCGCGGATTGTTGAGATAGGCCTCGAAGACCGGCGCGTCGCGCAGCGCCCGTCCGGACTGGGGCAGCCAGCGCCCGTAGAGCCAGCGATAGGCCTCGCTCATGTCGGCATAGGGGCCTCTGTGGCGAAGCACCGCATAGTCCCCGCCCTCGATCCGCCGGCTTTCGAGCGGCGGCTCGGCGACCGTCCCGCCCGCCGCGGTGACGCAGGCGAAGGACCGCAGGCGCTCCTCCGGCACGAGATCCGGATCGTCGAGATAGACGCCGATCATCCGCATCGCGGGATCGAACAGCGTGCGGGAGAACAGCATTCCGTAGAGCGCCTCGAAGGCGCGGCCGATCGCCATGTAGGAGCCGGCATGCGGAATGCCGACCAGCGGCGTTTCGGGAATGGATCGGATGGAAAGGTCGTACATGTCTTTCGTCTCCCCTGTGATGGCGGACTGGAAGAGGGCGTGGCTGCCCTCGCGACGGTAGCGCGCCGGCGGCAGGCCGAAGCCGGCCTTGAAGGCGCGGGTGAAGGAGGAAAGATCGGCATAGCCCCAGCGCGCGGCGATCTCCCGGACCGGCCGGTCGGTCGTCACCAGATCGCCCGCCGCCCGGTGGAGCCTGAGGCGCCGCACGGTCTCGGCGAGCGTCTCGCCGTGCACGGCCCGGTACACGCGGTGCCAGTGATGCTCCGACAGGCAGGCGATTTCCGCGAGGCGGGCCGTATCCAATTCGTCGTCGAGATGGGCATGGATGTGATCGGAAACGCGCCGGAGACGCGCCTCGTAGATCCGCCAGATGTCGCTCGCAGCCATGCGATCCCTCGTTGCTTCAACCCGTGCAGACAAGCACACGGGCATTTGGCAAATCCTGCGCTTCTGTTTGTATTGCAATATTTGCAAGGCTAAGGGGCAGGCCCTTGCGAAAACGGGCGACTCGGATAGCAATGGTCGCACCGGCCGGGTTTCGCACCGTTTTTGCCGGCGCGCTTCAAGGCCGCTCCATGACCGTCGACATCCTGATCCCGAAGCTCACCACCGTTCTGGCGGAGGGCTACAGCGCCGGACGCCTCAGGGCGGACGCGATCGCCGGCCTGACGGTGGCGATCGTCGCCCTGCCGCTCTCCATGGCGATCGCCATCGCCTCCGGCGTGACGCCGGACCGCGGCCTCTATACGGCGATCGTCGGCGGCTTCCTCGTTTCGGCGTTCGGCGGCAGCCGCTTCCAGGTGGGCGGCCCGGCCGGCGCCTTCATCGTGCTGGTCTCGGCGACCGTCGCGCGCCACGGCATCGACGGCCTCATCCTCGCGACCCTGATGTCCGGCCTCATGCTGGTCGCGGCCGGCTACCTCAGGCTCGGCAAATACATCAAGTTCATCCCCTACCCGGTCACCGTCGGCTTCACCGCCGGCATCGCCGTCATCATCTTCGCAAGCCAGATCTCGGAACTCTTCGGCCTCCGGCTCGAGGGCAAGGAACCGGGGCCGATCATCGAGAAGCTCGAGGCGCTCTGGCGCGCCGCGCCGACCGCCAGCCCCGCCGCAGCCGGCGTCGCCGCCCTGACCGTCGTCACGATCCTGGCGCTTCGCCGCTTCCGGCCCAACTGGCCGAACCTGCTGATCGCCGTGGCGCTCGCCTCGGCCGCGACCGCCCTGTTGCAGCTCCCGGCGGACACGATCGGCACGCGTTTCGGCGGCATTCCGCGCAGCCTGCCCCTGCCGGCGCTGCCGGTGCTGTCACCGGAAAAGATCATCGCCGTCCTCCCGGACGCCGTCGCCTTCGCCCTGCTCGGCGCGATCGAATCGCTGCTCTCGGCGGTCGTCGCCGACGGCATGAGCGGCCGCAGGCACCGTTCCAGCATGGAGCTGATCGCCCAGGGCGCCGCCAATATCGGTTCGGCGCTGTTCGGCGGCATCTGCGTCACGGGCACCATCGCCCGCACGGCGACGAATGTGCGCTCCGGTGCCACGAGCCCGGTCGCCGGCATGCTGCACGCAGCGTTCCTGCTCCTCTTCATGCTCGTCGCCGCGCCGCTGGCCGGCTATATCCCGCTTGCCGCGCTGGCCGGCGTGCTCGCGGTGGTCGCCTTCAACATGGTCGAGCGCCCCGCCTTCGCGGCGCTGCTGCGGTCGTCGCGCGGCGACGCCGCCGTGCTCCTCGTCACCTTCGCGCTCGTCGTCTTCCGCGACCTGACGGAGGGCATCGTCGTCGGCTTCGCGCTCGGCGCCGTGCTCTTCATCGACCGGATGGGAAAGGCGGTGAACGTGCGCGAGGAGGCGATGCCGCGGCTGGTGCGCGCCGTGGAGCAGGCCGGCGAGGACGACGGCACGCCGAACGAAAACCCGATCGTCGCCGACGACCCGGATACGGTGGTCTACCGCATCAGCGGCGTCTTCTTCTTCGGTGCGGCGGCCTCGGTCGGCTCCGTGCTCGACCGCATCGCCGACCAGAGGCGGAACTTCGTGCTCGACTGCGCCAGCGTGCCTTTCCTCGATTCCACCGCGGCGAGCGTCATCGAGGGGCTGGTGCGCAAGGCGGAGCGGTCCGGCGTGCGGGTCTTTATCACCGGGCTCGCGCCGGACATGCGGCATCTGCTGGAGACCCACGAAATCCACGCCCCGCGCGTCACCTATACGGCGACACTCGACGAGGCGATGGCCATGATCGGTGCGTGACGACGAACCGGCAGCCGAGCGCAGCCATCGCAACGCATCGTTTTCACGCGCCGCTTAAAGCGTGTCGCGTCTATCCGGAGCCATTCTGCCGGCGCAGGTTTTCGTCTTGGCAGAGGCGATTGGCGAAGGGCATACTCCTCGCTACGTCCGAGCCGATCGCCTCTGATCCA
>NZ_JAKGBU010000153.1 GCF_021555155.1 Rhizobium alarense | reverse complement strand
CGCACACCTTCTTCTCCGCAATATGCATCGCCGCGACCGTCATCTTCTGGCTCTGATCAATGAGTCCTGAGCCTAGCCCATGGCACGCACCTCCCGGCTCAGCGTTTGTTCGCGCACCGAGACACGGAATTCTTCCCACAGCCCTTGGGTCCGATCAGCCAGACGCCGGCGCACGACGCCATCGAGATAGGGTGTCGGGCCGCGTTCGATGGCTTGTGCCATGGCAGCCTTTGACTGGCGTGCCCCGTCAAAATCCGCTCGCAATGAAAGCGCTGAACCCATCGCAAACCTCCCGTTTGCACCAGCGATTCAGATGCTTCTCATCTTGAAAAGCCCCTGAGTCAAAGTCTGCGAGACGCCGTAGAAGTCGCTCGCATTGAACCGCGTGCCGCGGTGGGCGTCGAGATCATCAAGGCGATTGTCGATTAGGAAACCGCCGGTCGCCGTTTAACATTTGCACGGCGCGTGGCGGAAAGAACGCAGGGTGGTGGCTGTCGATCAACCTTTTGTCGGGGGCGGTTAGCAAGCTGCCGCCGCTCGGCTTCGCCTCTGCGGTGATCGCGACCGTCCTCGGTTCTTCGAGGTGTCAACCGGCGCTCAACCGCAAGGACCCGGCCGCCGTCGACGATCGACTCCTCGGTTTGAAACCCGACCTTGAAGACGCGGTCAAAGACCTCTCTGCACTCTGACGCGACGTGGGGCCTCCTGGCCAAAGGCGGATTATCAGCAGCCCGCGATCAATACGGAGGAAAGCCCGAAAAAGTCGATAGCCGACCGATTTGCTGCAGGGCCTATGCAATCGCCGCACATCCGGGTCGATGCCTATTCCCTTCTCGCTCACGCCTTGGATTTGTCCTGCGCTGCACCGCTCGTTGATCTCGTGTGGCCGATGAAGCGACCGTAAAGGGCGGAAACCCGGGTTATCCGCTCCTCTACAGACGGCCCGATTTGATTAAATATTCCGTTTAGCAGCAATGAGATCAGGCCCGCGATCGGTGCGGGCGAATCCCAGAATTGGTTGAGGTCGGTTTGCACAGAGAACATCTCGCTCGCGACGTCTCGGCCCCAGTCGCAGTAAGAATCGGTGATCAGGGTTACCGGCACCCCCAAACTCCTCGCCTCCACCGCGAGTCGCTGAGAAAGGATCGAGTAGTGCCTCAATTCGATGATCACCAAGGCAGAATTCCTCGGATCGGAAAGAAGAAGATCCGTGAAGGTGCCGCCGGCAAGATCGAGCAAGCGCACGCCCGGCCGAAGATATTCAAGCTGATGGGCCAGCAAGTGCGCCAGGCCGCGTTCGGTCTGAAACGACGCGATGAAAACACACGGCACGTGCGCGAGGCGCTTGACAACCTGTTTCCATTCTTCCGTCTGGGCGATTTCATAGTTCCGCACGATGGCGGCAATCTCCGTCTGTAGTCCGTCCGCCAGCACGTCGTCACCGGCAAGGCTGCGCTCACGATAGTCTCGGAGGCGGTCGCCGATCAGCCAGGGACTGTTTCCGATATCGTCCTTCAGCGATGTTTTCAGGTCCTTGAAGTGCCTGAAGCCCAATGCGCGGCAGAAACGCCCCACGGAAGGTTCGCTGACCCCGGCTTTTTCGCCGAGCGATGCCGCAGTCTCGAAAGGCAGGCTTTCGAGATTGGCAAGCATATAGGCTGCGAGCACTTTTTCGACCTTGCTGGCCCCCTGTGATAGCTCGATTAGACGCTCCCTTACATTTCCGCTCATGTCTAACTCCCTCGCCTGTGTTTTCAGCTTCGGGTGTTTGCTATCATTGTGTCAATGCAAGAAAGTTTTCATTCATTGCGGGATTCCGTCGTGGCTATGATGGATGCACCAAGCTGTCTCCGTCGTTGGCTGCCGTTGAGAAGACCGTGGTTGCTTAGGTTTGCTCGCTAAATGGGATGCGATCGCAGGGAGGGAGGGGTGTCATGGAGAGGCCGGCCAATTTGCGCAAAGCCATACAGTCGTATGCGAGAACGCTGTCAGTTCGTGGCTAGAGAGAGACGCGCGGGCGCGCAGCATTGGTTGGCAAGAGGCTTTGAGCATACACCTTGAAAGGGGGCCCGGCGCCAAAGCGATGGCGGTGATGGAGAGGATCTCGGTCGGTCATGGCCGAGCATTGCACATCGAACTCGATGCCTCGTTAAGTTGACGATGCCGGCCAAGCTTTGTCGGCCCCAGAACTCGGGACGCCGTGCCAACGTTGACATCGCTCATCACAGCGTGAGTAGGTCAATTTTGTTCGAAGTCGTCAGACCGGACCTTGCATCCTGATCTCAGAATCGTGTTGGCGAGAATGTAGCCAGGGCGAGCCCATGTTGGCGAAAGCCCTCCGGCTCAGGATCGTCTATCAGCAAGGCGGCCGCCAAGGATCCCAGCGCCGGCGAACTGAGGATACCGTAGCCGCCTTGACCGGCAAGCCAGAAAAACCGTTGATGATCAGGCGCCGGTCCCAGCACCGGCAGCCTGTCGACCGTGAAGGAGCGCATGCCGGCCCAACTGCTGACGATGCGCCTGACTGATAGCGTCGTCGCCTGTTCAAAATAATGTGCGGCCCAGGCGATGTCGATTTCCTCGGGCTGTACATCGGTCGGATCACAGGGCGTCTCATCGGATGGCGACACGAGCAGCCGACCGGCATCGGGTTTGAAGTAGAAGCACTCGTCGAGTTCGCTGACCTCCGGCATACCGGCGGCGTCGATATCGGCCGGTAGATCGACAAGGATGGCGGTTCGCCGATGCGGCACAACACCTTTCGGGCGAACGCCAAAGCAATGGGCCACCGGGTCCGCCCAACCGCCTGCCGCATTCACGACGATATTCGCCTGCAAGTAGCCATCAGGCGTTTCGATCTGCCATTTGGTGCCGATATCCCGCGCGCCGAGGATTTCGGCCCGGTTGCGGATTTCCACGCCTGCATAACGGGCGCCCTTTATGTAGCCCTGCAACAGGCTTTCGACCTCGATATCCCAGAAATCCGGATCATGGTAGGCGGCCGCCACATAGGCAGGATCGAGGAACGGCACCATCTCGAGCGTCTCATCCAGAGACAGCATCCGCAATGGGGCGTCGTCCGCTTCCCTTGCGAAGTGATCCCGCAACCGCTCGGCCTTGTCGGACTCGGAGACTATGATGCCACCGCGACGCTTGAGCAGCGGGACATCGGTAAAACCATAGGGCGGCGCGTCGAAGAAGTTGCGTGAGATCGCCGCGAGCTTGCAGACTTCGGCACTGTTGTAGCGCAGCACGAACTCCGCCGCGGAACGTCCGGTCGAATGATATCCAAGGGCTTCCTCCCGCTCCAGCACGACCACCGATCGTTTTCCACCGAGGAAATAGGCAAGCGACAGCCCGGCAACGCCGCCGCCGATGATGGCAATATCATAGACCTGCATGAATTCCTCCTCGGTCAAAGGTGAGCGGTGGCCTCTTTCCACTCAAACTCGAATGCTTGTCGCAAACATCGCGACAGGCTCGGTAAAACACGGGAGCTGGGAAGCGTTGGAGGCGCGTTGCACGGCAACGCCGCATCGACTGAAAATCCAAGAGCGCACAGCGACGTCAATCACCATGCGCTGCGATGGCGGCTCAGTCGCCGTAGATATTGAAGTCGAAATACTTCTTGGAGAAGGCGTCATAGATGCCGTTGGCGCGGATTGCTTTGATCGCAGCGTTGAGCTTGTCTTTCAGTGTCGTATCTTCCTTGCGCAGGCCGATGCCCATGCCGGTGCCGAGAACGGCCGGATCGTCGGCGACATTACCCTTGTAGTTACAGCATTTGCCGGCATCGGACTCCAGGAAGGCGTTGAGCGCAATCGTATCGGCCTGGATCGCATCGATGCGGCCGGCGGCGAGGTCCTGGTTGGCCTCATCCTGTGTCTGATACTCCTTGATCTCGGCAGCCTTGTCGCTGAAGTGCTTTTTGATGTAATCGGCATTGTTGGTCGACACCTGCACGCCGATCACCTTGCCGGTCAGGCCTTCGGGCGTCGCATCAAAGTTATCGCCCTTGTTGCCTACGATGCCGGCCGGCGTGTTATAGTATTTGTCGGAGAATGCGATGGTCTTCTCGCGCTCGGCGGTGATCGACATCGAGCCGATGATCATATCGATCTTATGGCTGGTCAGCGCCGGGATGATTCCATCCCAGGCAACCGGAGTGATCACGCAGTCGAGTTTGGCTTGTTTGCAAATGGCTTGCTGAAATTCGATTTCCCAGCCGACCCATTTGCCGGAGGCGTCAAGCGAGGTGAACGGCGGATAGGGTTCGGCGGCAAAGCCGACCTTGACGGTCTCGGCCGACACCTGCGCGGCGGTGGCTAAGCCGATCGCCAAAGCCAAAACTGCAGCTTTCAATACCTGTTTCATTTCTGTCCCCTTTTTTCTTAGGTGCTGCTGATCGAAGTCTCGCGTCGCCGAGCCGACGAGTCGTTCTCGCCGTTCGGTTTAGAGGTCGAAAAGGACCACTTGCGGCAACCTCTGCTCTTCGATCGGCGTACCGGTCACAACGACACGGCACTCGAACCATCATCTCCGACGGCCGCGACCGATGGTTCACATTTTGCATGTTTTCTATCATAATGTCAATATAAGAAAGATTTCATTCATAATGGGTGATGCAGATGGGCGTGAAAGGGCCACGGCCATGCGGCTCGTGTGACGGTCACCGACAAGCTACGCTCCTACGATGCCGCCAAACACGAGATCATGCCGGGTGTCGAACATCGACGCGTTGCCGGCGATTTCCTCCGGGCGCTGGCGAAAGCCGCACCATACAAAATCCACGCAGTGCTGACAGACAACGGAACCCATTTCACCGATCCCACCGGTGACGGCTGGACACCCAACGACATCAAGGCAATGCGGGCTGAGAATTTACCTTTCAGGTGCCCTGCCTTCGAGGCTGCATGTGCCGATCTCAATGTCGAGCACCGCCTGACCAAGCCGCGCCATCCCTGGACAAATGGGCAAGTCGAACGAATGAACCGCACCATCAAGGACGCGACTGTCAAGCGCTTCCACTATGACGACCACGATCAGCTACGCAGACACATGGCCGACTTCATCGACGCCTATAATTTCGGCCGCCGGCTGAAGACGCTTCGGGGCCTCACGCCATATGAATTCATCTGCAAAATCTGGACAACAGAGCCGGAAAAATTCACGATCGATCCTGTCCATCAAATGCCGGGACTAAACATCTAGGCTCAGGACCTATTAATTTCGTTTGAGATGTGATTCCCGGTTTCCGACAGGAGGCCGTGATGGATGATTTG
>NZ_JAKGBU010000152.1 GCF_021555155.1 Rhizobium alarense | reverse complement strand
AATTCGCCGCCCGCCGCGAGCGTCTCGGTCATCGCATAGAGCGCGAGGCCGTGGGCGAGCGGTCCCGGCGAAAAGGTCGTGCTCGCCGCGTCGATGCCGAAGAAGCCGGCGCCTGTCACGAGGCTTTGCCGCCAGGAGCGGCGGTCGCGGATGATCGGCTTCGGGTCGGCGGTCGTACCGGAGGTAAAGACCACCAGGAAGGGGGCTGCGCCGTCGCCTTCGGGAAGACGGGTGCCGGAGGCTCCGGACGCGCGGCTGAAGCGTTCCGTGCCCGTCCCCGACTGCAGCAGAAGGTCGTCGTCCTCGGCCCGGATCGTCACGTCCGGTGCGAGTGCCGCGAGCATGCGCCGGCGCGTCGCCTGCGGCAGGCCGGGATCGATCAGCGCCGCGCAGTTGATGCCGGCCGACGCCGCCGCGAAGGCGGCCGGGAAGAGCGGATGATTGCCGGTCTCGATCGCCACCAGGCGCGCAGCCGCGCCGATGCGGCTTGCCGATGCGGCGGCGGGGGAAAGCCGCTCCAGCACCTCGAACAGGGCGGATGCCAGCGCCGCCAACTGTCCGTAGGTGAGAAGCCCGGGCCCGATCCGGAATGCGGCAGCATCCGGACGGGCGTCGGCCTGCGCCAGGACGGCGTGCGTCAGCGGCACGGCGTTCAGGCGCGGTGCGGCAGCAGCGGATAGCCGGCGAGCACGGCGCGGCCGGCAAGCATGGCAACGAAGGCCTTGATGAGGTCGCCCGGCAGGAAGACCAGCGAGGCGATCACGGTTTCGACGAAGGCCTTGCCGCTCATATAGGCAAGCCACGGCATGCCGAAGAGATAGACCACGCCGATACCGCCTGCGACTGCCGCGGCGAGAAACGAGAGAAACTGGGCAAGTTCACTCTGCTGCTCGCTCACCAGCCGCTCGGCGATCAGGCCACAGACATAGGCGCCGGCAACCCAGCCGACGAGATAGCCTGCGGAAGGTCCGGCGAAAACCGCAAGCCCGCCGCGGCCGCCGGAAAGCACCGGAAGGCCGATGGCAACGAGCAGCAGCACGAGAAGGCAGGCGAGCGCGCCGCGCTTCGCGCCGAGGATGCAGCCTGCGAGCATGACGCCCATGGACTGCGCCGTGATCGGCACCGGAATGAAGCCGAGCGTGATCGGCGGCAACACGCCGAGAACCACGATGATCGCGGCGAAGAGCGCGATGAGTACGATGTCCCTGGTCGTCATTCGGATGAGTCCCCGTTTGGATAATGCCGGGTTAATGCCGCCGAAAGCCGCGTGCGTCAATCGCCATGGCGATCGTGTCCGCATCCTTCAGCGTCAGGATGATCAGCGGGACGAGCATCGTCAGCGCCCGCACCCTGAGGCCGCGCGCCCGATGCGCGTCGCGAATGTCGCGGTAGCGGTCGAAGATTTCCGGCACGAAGCGGATGACGAGGCCGACCGCGAGGCTGATGTCGGCGGCGCGCACCAGCCCCAGCGTCTCCAGCGGCCGCGCGGCGCGCGTCACCTCGTCCATGAAGGCGGAGATGCCCGTCGTCGCGGTGATGGCGGCGGCAAGAAAAACGAGTGCCGTCAGCCGCATGAAGACGGCGAACGCCTCCGCCGCCGAATGGAACAGGTAGTTCGCGCCCGCGAGGATCAAAATCGTGAACAGCACGAACCGCGTCCGCCGGAAGGCCTCTGCAAGCCCTATCCCCGTCGAGGCATAGAGCAGCGCGGCGAGCAGCAGTGCCGGGCCGAGCAGGACCAGGCTGGAGGTGAGGAAAAGTCCGATTGCGGCGGAGAAGAGCGCAATGAGCTTCGCGCGTGCCGGCATCCGGTGCAGCGGCGTACGGCCTTCGATGTCGAGCCCGGTCAGCATGCGGCGAGTTCCCGATAGGCGGCGACGGCCTGCGCGCCTTCGCCGTCGGCGGCGAGCCTTCCCGCGTGGAAGACGAGCACGCGCTCGAAGTGTTCGACGAGCGCGAGGTCGTGGGTGATGACGATCGCCTGTTCCGGCAGGTCGAGGATCGTGCGCTCGATCAGGGCGCGATTCTTGAGGTCGAGCTGGTTCGTGGGCTCGTCGAGGATCAGGGTCTCGGGACCGGTGACGAGCACGCTGGCGATCGCGGCGAGCTGTGTCTCGCCGCCGGAAAGCTCATGCACCCGCCGCCGCGCCAGATGCGCGATGCCGAACCGGTCGAGGATCGCCGTCGTCCGCGCTTCGATCTCCGCCTTGCCGAGACCGCGGTTCTTCAGCCCGAAGGCGATGTCTTCGGCAAGGATCGGCAGGATCATCTGGTGCTGCGGGTTCTGGAAGATGAAGCCCACCTTGCCGCGCGCATATTCCGCGTCGCCGACCGTGTCGCGTCCGTCCACGGTGACAGTGCCGGCCGTCGGGCGGACGAGGCCGTTGACGAGGCGGGCGAAGGTGGTCTTTCCGGACCCGTTGAGCCCGATGACGCCGATGCGCCGCTCGCGCAGCGTGGCCGTCAGCGGGTGGAGGGCAGGGCGTCCGGCAAAATCGACCGCCGCCCCGGTAAACACGATATCCAACAGTCTCTCTCCGGTCTCGCGCCCTCTATAGACCAGCGGAACCGCGTTTGGAAACAGCGAGATGGCCGGCGCGCCGAATGTTGGCCGGCCGTTCGGCCGCGTCGCCGGTCGGCTTCAGATGCCGGGGCGCATGGAGACGGTATGCCACGACGGCGCTGCGCCGGGTGCCCGGATCAGCCCGTGACCGCCGGTGGCAGCCCGAATGTCGCGGGCACCGATGCCACGTGCCTGCTCGCTCGGTTTCGCACCGGCGCGCATCGCGGTCTTCCGCTTGTTTCCGGCCGCCGCCCGGGCGCCCGACTTGCAGGCCTTGCCCGTGCATTTCTTGCTGCGCGGCTGTTTCGCGAGTTCCCGGAGCATCAAGCCGCCGATGCCCGCCACCATCATCGAACCCATGTTTTTCCGGCCGGCGAAGGCGGTGGCAGGCGGCATCGCAAGGCAGAGCGCCAGAAGCAGTGTCGTGATCGTTTTCATAGAGTTCCCCAACCCCTTTGTTCGATGAACCCGTTTTAATTGAAAACTGCTGAAATACCGTTTTAGCTTTTCCTAAAATCTTATCGACCGTCGCTTGCGTCGGGGAATTGTTCGCACAATCCGATTTTGTTCCTGTTTTGATCTGGAAACCCGCCGGCGAATCTCTATGCTCTTCGCCATGACGATTCTGCTGACAAACACAGAGGCACGCCGCATCTTCCTCCTGAAGCAGGGGCTTGCGGGCCATCCGGGCCGGGCGCTCGGCAAGGCGGGGCTTCTCGATCTCATCCACGACATCGGCTTCGTGCAGGTCGACAGCATCGCGACCGTCGAGCGGGCGCACCACCAGATCCTGTTTTCCCGCAACCAGACCTACCGCCGCGAGGATCTGGCGGCGCTGCTGGAAAAGGACGGCGAGCTCTTCGAAAACTGGACGCACGACGCCTCCATCATCCCGAGCAGCTTCTACCGCTACTGGAAGCACAAGTTCCGACGCGAGGAGGCGTCGATCGTCGAGCGCTGGCGCAAGTGGCGCGGCGAAGGGTTCGAGGCGGCCTTCGACGAGACCTACGCGCGGATCGCGAGCGGTGGTGCGGTCCTGTCGCGGGAACTCAAGGCCGATGGCCACACGTCCGGCGGCTGGTGGAACTGGCATCCGAACAAGACGGCGCTCGAATATCTCTGGCGCACCGGAAAGGTGGCGATCGCCCGCCGCGAGAATTTCCAGAAGGTCTACGATCTCGTCGAACGCGTCCTGCCGGAACATCATCACGCACCGGATGTCGAGCACGATGCCTTCGTCGACTGGGCCTGCCGCAGCGCGCTGGAGCGGCTCGGCTTCGCCACCCATGGCGAGATCGCCGCCTTCTGGGACCTGGTGTCGCCCGACGAGGCGAAGGCCTGGGTGGAGGCGCATCGCGACGAGTTGCGTCCCGTCCTCGTCGGCGCCGTCGACGGCAAGCCGCGCGCCTCGCACGCCTTCGCCGACTTCCCCGAGCGGCTCGGCGACATTCCCGAGCCGCCGGCACGGCTCCGCGTTCTCTCGCCCTTCGATCCGCTGATCCGCGACCGCAACCGCGCGGAGCGGCTCTTCGGCTTCTTCTACCGCATCGAGATCTTCGTGCCCGAGCCGAAGCGGCAATATGGCTATTACGTCTTTCCGCTGCTCGAAGGCGACCGGCTGGTCGGCCGCATCGACATGAAGGCGGACCGCAAGGCCGGTCTGCTGGAGGTCAGGCGACTCTGGCTGGAGCCCGGCGTGCGGGCCTCGGCCGGCCGGATGGAGAGGCTCGAAGCGGAACTCGGCCGCGTTGCGAAGTTCGCCGGCGTCGCGGCGGTTCGGTATCTGGACGGCTGGAAACCCGGCTGAGATTTCGCCCTATTGCGCCGCCGCCGGCCGGCCCCCGAAGGACTGCACGGCCTTGTCCCTGATTTCGCGGAACCTCGCCGAGGTGCCGGCGAGCTTGGCGTCCCATTCGGGATCGGGCTGCTGGCCGGCGATGGTGCGGAAATAGACCTCCATCAGCGCGGCGATGGCGAAGGGCTCCAGCACGGCGGCCTTGAAGGCCCAGGCGAAGACGAGTGCGACAAGGAAGGCAAGGCCGGCGGCCTCGCCCGGAAAAAGATAGACGAGGGCCGCGGCCGGCGAGAGCGCCAGCAGGAAGACGGCGATCGCCAGCAGCCACAGGAAGGCGGCGAGCCAGACGGCGTTCTTCACCATCGTCAGCCCGTTCTGGGCGTAGAGCACGAGCCCGTGGCGCGAGGAGTCCCAGGCATTCGTGCTCGCCGTGCGGATGTTGTAGCCAAGGATGATCTCGTCGACATGGGTGAGCGAAAGCCGGACGACCGTGTTTGCGAAACGTGCCAGCCCGTCGAGCCCCGGGATCGGCAGGAAGGCGGCAACGCCGCCGATGAGGCCGGTGATCGCGGCGATCGCGCCCTTGATGAGCTGGTCGAGCACGAAGAGCGTGTTGGCTTCGGCGAAGCGGGCCGCGACGATCTCCCGCCCGAAGGCGACCTGCCCCTTGCCGCCGGGCAGCGGCTCGCCGTCGATCAGCTTGACGATGACTGCGACATGGGCGGCCTTGACCATGTAGAGCAGCCATTCACGCGCCCAGTAGACCGCGCCGGCGACGAGCGCGAAGCCGATGACGCCACCGCCGACCGCGAAGCCCGCCGGATCGCCGCCGAGGTTTCCGACGCCGTAGCCGATGCCGGCGCCCGTGCCCGTCGCGAGAAGGAAGGCGAGCGTCACGGTGAAATAGATCGCCATGCGCAGCAGGATGAAGGGGAGGGTCTTCGCAAGGATGCCGATCGTCTTTCCGATGCTGAAGTCCCACATGCCTTCGCTCCTTAAAACCGCAGTTGCTTTCGCAGGCGCCGCCACGCCATCAGCAGCCGCTTGGCCGAGCTCGCGACGATCAGCGAGGGGCTGGTCGCCCGCGCCTTG
>NZ_JAKGBU010000151.1 GCF_021555155.1 Rhizobium alarense | reverse complement strand
CCGGCACGCTCGCCTTCGACGGAGCCGACATCACCAGGGCCGGCAGCGCTGAGCTCAAGCCGGTGCGCCGGAATATGCAGATGATCTTCCAGGATCCGTCGGCGTCCCTCAATCCGCGCCGCCGCGTGCGCGACATGCTGGGCGAGGTGCTGCGCGTCCACCGCATTCGGGACGGTGTCGGCATCGAGCATCGCCTCCATGAACTGATGGAACTCGTCGGCCTGCGCCGGGAATATCTCGACCGCTATCCGCACGAGTTCTCCGGCGGCCAGCGCCAGCGTATCGGGATTGCGCGCGCCCTTGCCGTCGAGCCGAAGCTGATCGTGGCCGACGAGCCCGTTTCGGCACTCGATGTGTCGGTCCAGGCGCAGATCGTCAACCTGTTCAGCGAGTTGCGCGACAAGCTCGACCTCACCTACATCTTCATCGCCCATGACCTTGCCGTGGTGCGCCATGTCTCGACGCGGGTTGCCGTCATGTATCTCGGCTCGATTGTCGAGACGGGGGAGACGGAAGCGCTCTATGCGCGGCCGCACCATCCCTATACGAAGGCGCTGCTCTCGGCGATCCCGCAGCCGCATGACCGCGGCAAACGGGAGCGCATCCTGCTTTCGGGCGAGATTCCAAGCCCGCTGTCGCCGCCGCCCGGCTGCAAATTCTCGACCCGCTGTCCCTATGCCCGCGACATCTGCCGAACCGTGCGGCCGCCGCTTGCCGCCGTATCGGGCAGCAGGGAGGTCGCCTGCCATTTTCCGCTGGATTGACGGCTCGCCCACCGAACGAGGGAGCATCCCATGTGCGTCGCCTGCAACCATACCATTCACCGTGACCGGCATCATTTCGGCTGGAACCGGGATTTCGCACCGGCGTTGATCGCACGGCCGGGAGAGACGATCCTCTTCGAATGCCTGGATTCGTCGGGCGGCCAGATCGGTGCAGGAGCCACGGCGGACACGCTTGCCAGCCTCGACTTCGGCAGGATCAATCCGGTGAGCGGCCCTGTCCATGTCGAGGAAGCGGAGCCGGGCGACGCCTTGAAGGTAACGTTGAGGACGTTCCATCCGTCCGGTTTCGGCTGGACGGCCAACATTCCGGGTTTCGGCCTTGTCGCCGATCAGTTTCCCGAGCCGGCGCTGCACCTCTGGTCCTACGACGCCGCATCCATGGTGCCTGCGCTCTACGGTCCGGGCGGGCGTGTTCCGCTGAAACCCTTTGCCGGAACCATCGGTGTCGCACCGGCCGCGCCGGGCCTGCAGTCCGTCGTGCCGCCGCGCCGGGTCGGCGGCAACATGGATATCCGCGACCTGAGTGCCGGCGTGACGCTCTATCTGCCGGTAGAGGTCGACGGTGCACTGTTCTCGATCGGCGACACCCATGCCGCGCAAGGGGACGGCGAGGTCTGCGGCACGGCCATCGAAAGCCGGATGGACGTGGAAGTGACGATCGAACTGGTCAAGGACGCAAGGCTGGCCTCTCCGCGCTTCACGGTGACCGAGCCGGTGACGCGGCACCTGGACGGCGCCGGCTACGAGGTGACGACGGGCATCGGGCCGGACCTGATGGTAGCGGCGCGTGAGGCGGTGATGCGCATGGTCGACCTGCTTGCTGCCGAACACGCGCTCGCCCCGATCGATGCCTATATGCTGTGTTCGGTCTGCGGCGACTTGCGGATCAGCGAGATCGTCGACATGCCGAACTGGGTCGTCAGCTTCTATTTTCCGCGTATCGTCTTTGCATGATGCGGACGGTCTTCCATCCGCATCGAAGGCATGTCGCGTTTCGGTGGCATTGCGCCGACAATTCATAACGAAAACCGTGTCGGTCGCGGCGGCCATTTCATTTTACATCATCGTTCCGGCTGTCAGAGTGCCGTGGTCGTCACTGGCATCCAGACGCTTGAGGAGGCGGGATGCGAAGAGCTGACCAATTCGGGGCATGACGGCAGGCTGCTGGACGAAGCGGGAGGTTCCGATGGGCAGGCACGAGAGCGATCTCGCGGAGGCGCCGGTCATGACGGCGGGAGGCGCGTTGCTAGCCCGGCTCAAGGCCGTCGGCGTCGACTACATCTTCGCCAATTCCGGCACTGATTTTCCGCCGATCATCGAGGGACTGGCCGAGGCC
This sequence comes from Rhizobium alarense, assembly GCF_021555155.1. GTDB lineage: Bacteria > Pseudomonadota > Alphaproteobacteria > Rhizobiales > Rhizobiaceae > Rhizobium_D > Rhizobium_D alarense. Next base: position 3,611 of record NZ_JAKGBU010000151.1, on the reverse strand, counting down.
GAGGCGAAGGGCATCGCGCTGCCGCAGGCACTCGTCATGCCGCATGAGGGCGCCGCCATGGGCATGGCGCATGGCTACTATCTTGCGACAGGCCGCGCCCAGGCGGTGATGGCGCACACCAATGTCGGGCTCGCCAATTGTGCGATCGGCGCGATCAACGCGGCGATGGAGCATGTTCCGGTGCTGCTCTTTTCCGGTCGCACGCCGGTCACCGAACGCGGCCGCAAGGGGTCGCGTACCGTGCCGATCGGCTGGGGGCAGGAGATGCGCGACCAGGCGGCGCTGGTGCGCGAGGCCTGCAAGTGGGACGACGAGTTGCGTGCACCGGAACATATCCTTCAGATGGTCGACCGGGCGCTCGCCATCGCCACGTCGACGCCGCGTGGCCCCGTCTATATGAGCCTGCCGCGTGAGGTTCTCTGCCAGCCGTGCCCCACCGAAGGCCTCTCCGCACCGTCGACGATGGCGCCGGCGATCACGACGGCTTCGCCGGAGGCGATCGAGCAGGCCGCTCGCCTGCTGGTCGAAGCGCGCAATCCGGCGATCTTCGCGCAACGCGGTGCCGGTTCGGCGGCGGGTTTCGAGGCGCTTTCGGCGCTTGCCGCCGAATGGGGCATTCCGGTCTGCCAGTACTGGGCCGTGCAGCTTGCCGTTCCGACCGACCATCCGATGGCCGCGCAATCCGACCCGACGCCGCTGCTCGAAAAGGCCGACGTCGTCCTCGTCGTCGATGCGCTGGCACCCTGGTCGCCGGATATCCATTCGCTTCAGCCCGGCTGCAAGGTGATCCAGCTCGGCCAGGATCCGCTCTATGCACGCCAGCCGGTGCGCTACTTCCGCTCCGACGTGACGCTCGCCTGCGACGTCGATGCCGGCGTCCTCGCGCTGAAGCGGGTGATGGACGCGCTGTTGCCGCTGCACGAAACGCGCGCCGACGAACGGGCTGCGGCCGTCGCCCGGCACAATCGCGCCGCACGGGCCGCCGTGCTGGCGACGGCCGCAGCCGGCGACGGCACGTCCATGACGAAAGACTTCGTCAGCCTCACCCTGTCGAAGGCGCTCGAGGGCAGGGAGGCGACGGTGCTCTCCGAACTCGGCTGCCCCATGGCACCGATGACGCTCATGCATCACCAGGCCTGGTACCAGGAGCCGCATTCCGGCGGGCTCGGCTGGTCCTTTCCCGCCGCCCTCGGCATGCAGCTCGCCAATCGTGACCGCCTGATCGTGGCGACCATGGGCGACGGGTCCTACATGTTCGCCAATCCGGTTGCCTGTCACCAGATCGCCGAAGCGCTGGAATTGCCGATCCTCGTTCTGGTCGTCAACAATGCTGAATGGGGCGCCGTGCGCCAGTCCGTGCTGGGCATCTATCCGGACGGTTATGCCGCGAAGACCAACCGCATGCCGCTGACCGCGCTCTCGCCGGTGCCGGATTTCGTCAAGGTCGCCGAGGCGAGCCGCGCCCATGCCCGCCGCGTTACCGACGGCGCCGACCTCGCCGACGCCGTTGCGGAGGCGATCGCCCATATCGAGGAGAAGGGCACGCTGGCGCTGCTCGACGTGCAGGTGCGGGCCTGAGGGACCTTTGATTGCGGTTGATGGTCAGTGGCGCGCGTTGTGCGGCCTGTGGTTGCTCGCCGTAAAGTCCCCTCCCCACAAGGGAGGGGCTTAACCCGGCCGCTATGGTTGTCTCCACTTATCCCGTCGGGGAGACGATGGCCCGAAGGTCATGGGAGGCACCAGCGTTGCCGCAAGTCGTCTTCCCCTTGTGGGGGAGATGGCCGGCAAGGCCAGAAGGAGGGGACACGCACAGCGCTCCCCGCAACCGCCTCACACGCTCATCCCGCCATCCACCATCAGCATCGTGCCCGTTACGAAGCTCGACTGCTCCGAGGCGAGATAGAGGACCGACCGTGCGATCTCCGCGGGGCTGGCATGCCGGCCGAGCGGGATGATCGAGTTGAAGAAGTCGGTTCCGTCTGCGCCGATCGCCTCGCCGAGCCCCTTTTCCACCGCAAGCTGGAACCCGTTGTCGACCGGGCCGGGATTGACCGTGTTGACGCGGATGCCGCGGGGCGCGAGTTCCCTGGCGAGGCAGCGCATCAGGCCGGTCTGGGCATGTTTGGCGGTGATATAGGCATAGACGCCGGGGTCGCCGCGCGTTGCTGCCACGCTGGAGGTTATGACGATGCTGCCGCCAGCCGTCATATGTGGGCTCGCATGTTTGGCGGCAAGGAAGGCGCCCTTTACATGCACCGCCTGGACCCGGTCGAAAAGATCATCCGGATAGTCGGCGATCGGTGCCACCGTGCCGAAGACGCCGGCGTTGGAGAAGACGACGTCGATCGATCCGAAGCGCGACAGCGCCGTCTCGACATAACGCGCCGTGTCGTCCGCGCGGGTGACGTCGGCTGCAACCGGCACGACCCGGTCCACCGGCAGGCCGCATGCCGCCTCGCTCAGCGACCTTTCTTCGAGGTCGACGAGAACGACCTTCGCACCCTCGTCGAGAAAGAGCCGCGCCGTGGCAAGCCCGATGCTGCCCGCGCCGCCGGTGATGATGCAGGTCTTGTCGTCGAGAAGGGGCATGGCTTTCCTAAAGGGTTTGAGCGGTCGCGGTTTCTTCTCCCCGGCGGCGAGACGGGCCATCTCAGATCGGGTAGTGGATGTGTCCGTCCTGCACGGTGATCCAGCGCAGCTCTGTGAACTCGGCAATGCCCGCCTTGCCGCCGAAGCGGCCGTAGCCGGATTCCTTGACGCCGCCGAAGGGCATCTGCGCCTCGTCGTGCACCGTCGGACCGTTGATGTGGCAGATGCCGGATTCGATGCGCCGGGCGACCTGCATGGCGCGGTTGACGTCGCGTCCGAAGACGGCGGCCGAGAGGCCGTATTCCGTGTCGTTGGCGACGCGGACCGCCTCATCGATCGAGCCGACGCGGATGATGCTGACGACCGGGCCAAAACTCTCCTCGCTATAGATGCGCATCGCGGGCGTCACGCGGTCGAGCAGGGTCGCGTCGACGATCGTGCCCTTGACGCTGCCGCCGGCGGCGAGCACCGCGCCCTTGCCGGTGGCATCGCGGATCAATTGTTCCAGCCGCTGCGCCGCATGGGCATCGACCACCGAGCCGAGCGGCGTGTTGCCCTCGCGCGGGTCGCCGGCAACCAGCGTCTTCGCCTTTGCCGCCAGCGCCTCGACGAAGCGGTCGGCGATCGTCTCGTCGGCGACGATGCGCTCGGTCGACATGCAGATCTGGCCCTGGTTCATGTATGCGCCGAAGGCGGCGGCGGCGACAGCCTCGTCGAGATCCGCGTCGTCGAGCACGACGAAGGGCGCCTTGCCGCCGAGTTCCAGCAGCGCCGGCTTCAGGTAGCGCCCGGCGGTCTCCGCGATGATGCGGCCGACGCGGGTCGAGCCGGTGAAGTTGACGCGGCGCACCGCCGGATGCGCGATCATCGTCTCGACGATGGCGGCGGCATCCTCGGGCGCGTTGGAAACGGCATTGAGCACGCCTTCCGGAAGCCCCGCCTCATGCAGCGTGTCGACGATCAGGCGGTGGGTGCGCGGGCAGATTTCCGATGTCTTCATCACGATCGTGTTGCCGCAGGCA
>NZ_JAKGBU010000150.1:0-2500 GCF_021555155.1 Rhizobium alarense | reverse complement strand
AAATAGAACCTGAAACCGGTTGCCTACAAACAGTCGGAGGGCGTGAGCCTGACGGCGTACCTTTTGTATAATGGGTCAACGACTTAGTGTGACGAGCAAGCTTAAGCCGATAGGTGGAGGCGCAGCGAAAGCGAGTCTGAACAGGGCGTTCAGTTCGTCGCATTAGACCCGAAACCGAGTGATCTAGCCATGAGCAGGTTGAAGGTTGGGTAACACCAACTGGAGGACCGAACCCGCATCTGTTGCAATAGATTGGGATGACTTGTGGCTAGGGGTGAAAGGCCAATCAAACTCGGAAATAGCTGGTTCTCCGCGAAATCTATTTAGGTAGAGCGTCGACCGAATACCCCCGGGGGTAGAGCACTGGATGGGCTATGGGGACTCACCGTCTTACTGATCCTAACCAAACTCCGAATACCGGGGAGTACTAGTCGGCAGACACACGGCGGGTGCTAACGTCCGTCGTGAAGAGGGCAACAACCCTGACCTCCAGCTAAGGTCCCCAAGTCATGGCTAAGTGGGAAAGGATGTGAGACTCCCAAAACAACCAGGATGTTGGCTTAGAAGCAGCCATCATTTAAAGAAAGCGTAACAGCTCACTGGTCTAATTAAGGGGTTTTGCGCCGAAAATGTAACGGGGCTGAAGCCATGCACCGAAGCTGAGGATGTGCTTAAAGCACGTGGTAGCGGAGCGTTCCGTAAGCCTGCGAAGGGATACCCGTGAGGGGTCCTGGAGGTATCGGAAGTGCGAATGTTGACATGAGTAACGATAAAGAGGGTGAGAGACCCTCTCGCCGAAAGACCAAGGGTTCCTGCTTAAAGTTAATCTGAGCAGGGTTAGCCGGCCCCTAAGACGAGGCGGACACGCGTAGTCGATGGGAACCACGTTAATAGTCGTGGGCCTGGTGGTAGTGACGGATTGCGAAACCTGTTCAGCCTTATTGGATTGGCTGGGCGGGGCAGCGGTTCCAGGAAACAGCTCCACCATTATAGACCGTACCCGAAACCGACACAGGTGGTCAGGTAGAGTATACCAAGGCGCTTGAGAGAACTATGTTGAAGGAACTCGGCAAATTGCACGCGTAACTTCGGAAGAAGCGTGACCCCATTTTACGCAAGTGAGGTGGGGTGGCACAGACCAGGGGGTAGCGACTGTTTATCAAAAACACAGGGCTCTGCGAAGTCGCAAGACGACGTATAGGGTCTGACGCCTGCCCGGTGCTGGAAGGTTAAGAGGAGAGGTGCAAGCTTTGAATCGAAGCCCCAGTAAACGGCGGCCGTAACTATAACGGTCCTAAGGTAGCGAAATTCCTTGTCGGGTAAGTTCCGACCTGCACGAATGGCGTAACGACTTCCCCGCTGTCTCCAACATAGACTCAGTGAAATTGAATTCCCCGTGAAGATGCGGGGTTCCTGCGGTCAGACGGAAAGACCCCGTGCACCTTTACTATAGCTTTACACTGGCATTCGTGTCGGCATGTGTAGGATAGGTGGTAGGCTTTGAAGCGGGGACGCCAGTCTTCGTGGAGCCATCCTTGAAATACCACCCTTATCGTCATGGATGTCTAACCGCGGTCCGTCATCCGGATCCGGGACAGTGTATGGTGGGTAGTTTGACTGGGGCGGTCGCCTCCGAAAGAGTAACGGAGGCGCGCGATGGTGGGCTCAGACCGGTCGGAAATCGGTCGTCGAGTGCAATGGCATAAGCCCGCCTGACTGCGAGACTGACAAGTCGAGCAGAGACGAAAGTCGGTCATAGTGATCCGGTGGTCCCGCGTGGAAGGGCCATCGCTCAACGGATAAAAGGTACGCCGGGGATAACAGGCTGATGACCCCCAAGAGTCCATATCGACGGGGTTGTTTGGCACCTCGATGTCGGCTCATCGCATCCTGGGGCTGGAGCAGGTCCCAAGGGTTTGGCTGTTCGCCAATTAAAGCGGTACGTGAGCTGGGTTCAGAACGTCGTGAGACAGTTCGGTCCCTATCTGCCGTGGGTGTAGGAATATTGACAGGATCTGTCCCTAGTACGAGAGGACCGGGATGGACATATCTCTGGTGGACCTGTTGTCCTGCCAAGGGCATAGCAGGGTAGCTATATATGGAAGGGATAACCGCTGAAGGCATCTAAGCGGGAAACCCACCTGAAAACGAGTATTCCCTTGAGAGCCGTGGAAGACGACCACGTTGATAGGCCGGGTGTGGAAGCGCAGCAATGTGTGAAGCTTACCGGTACTAATCGCTCGATTGGCTTGATCGTTCTCATTGAAAATGCTCATCGACTGAAATTCGATGAGCCATCTCTTCTGTCCTGACGCTGTCGCGGCTTCGCCGCTTCGCGCCGGACGGGCCGCGCCACAAGGCGCGACGGCCTCTGGCCTTGCGGAGCTTCGCTCCGGATCGTGCCAGACGCAAAGTTCAAAGACGTGTTCAAAGACAAAAGGGGTGAAAACCTCGCCAGCTTCTCAATCATCATGCACAAGGCATGCTCATACGTTCCCGT
>NZ_JAKGBU010000015.1:23863-70374 GCF_021555155.1 Rhizobium alarense | reverse complement strand
GGGTCCGAAAGGCGGGGCAAGGCCAGTGACAGGCCGAGACCGGCTGCCCCTGTCAGAAAATGGCGGCGCCGCGGCCGGACATGCATGCTGGTCTCCCGTTGCCGATTCTTGTCGTTCCATTCTGTCGCATGGCCGGGCGGCCGTACAGGCGCTGCGCGTGAAGGACGGGCGGACATTCTCTGCCCACGGCGGCATGACGCCGCTGGTGGATATCGAGATTGAACCGCCCGGCCGGGATTGTTATGACCGGAACCGCCAATGGAGCCCCGAGAATGCGCCTGCCTTTCCATACGGTCGATGTCTTCACCCGGACCCGATTTGGCGGCAATCCGCTCGCGGTCGTTCTGGACGCCGACGGCCTTACGGGCGAACAGATGCAGGCGATCGCCCGCGAGTTTCACTATTCCGAGACGGCCTTCGTCCTGCGCCCGCGCGATGCCGGGAACACGGCGCATGTGCGCATCTTCACGCCGAGCGTCGAGGTGCCGTTCGCCGGCCATCCGAATGTCGGCACAGCCTATGTGCTGGCGACTGCTGACGAGGCGAATCCGGTTGAGGAGTTTGTCTTCGAGGAAACGGCCGGTCTGGTGCGGGCGCGCATCGCGCGCACGAATGGCCGCGTCGACCAGATCCAGCTCACTGCACCGGAGGCGCTCTCGACGGGGCGGGTATTTACGCCTGCCGACGTCGCCGGCTGCCTGTCCCTGTCGGCAGCGGACATCACGTCGCAGGTCCATGCCCCCTGCGTCGCATCCGTGGGACTGCCCTTCCTCGTTGTACAAATCGCCGCGCGCGAGGCACTGGCGCGGGCAAAGGCAAACGAGGCGGCCTTTGCCGAAATCCTGCCGGTGGATGGTGCCGATGCGATCTATCTCTATTGCCGTGAGGTGGCGGACCGGGACGGAGCGGTCGATTTCACCGCGCGCATGTTCGCGCCGTTCGACGGCCTGCCGGAGGATCCGGCGACCGGCAGCGCCACCGGCGCGACATGCGCCCTGATCGCCTCCCTCGAAGGCGGCACGCCACGCGCATTCCGGATTGCCCAGGGAATGGACATGGGCCGACCGAGCCTGATCAGCGTGGAGATCGATGGCCAGGGCGCCGTGCGGATAGGCGGCTCCTGCGTCTCCGTCATGCGTGGCACCTTGGCCGTTTAGGGAATGAATACGCGGAAAGGCCCGCGTCGGCTGGCGACGGATGTCAATGTCCGCCGCCACCGCCGACGCCGGACTGCGGCCGGCTGATCGCAAAGACGCAGACGACCAGGGCGGAGAAAAGTCCCGTCAACAGCAGGAAGACGTCGATGAAGGACATGACGAAGGCCTGTTGCTGCACGATGCCGGCCATCTGCTTGATCGCGATCGTCGCACCGTCGAGACCGTGCGCGCTGTAGCTCGCCGCGATGCTGTTCATGCGCTCGACGGCCTCCGGATTGCCCCACTGCACGTGTTCGGAGAGGCGTGCATAGTGCTCCTCCGACCGCTGCGTAATGAGCGTGTTGATGATGGCGAGCCCAACGGCGCCTCCGAGGTTGCGCGTCAGGTTGTAGAGGCCGGACGCGTTGCGGATGCGGTCCGGCGGCAGCGTTCCGAGCGCGACATTGTTGATCGGCACCATGCAGATCATCAGCGAGCACCCGCGCAGGATCTGCGGCACGAGGAGCTCCCAGAAATCCCAGTCGGCGGTCATCTGCGTCATCCACCAGGTGCCGAGCGCAAATCCGCCGAAGCCCATCATCATCATGACGCGCGGATCGAGACGGGAGGAAAGCGCGCCGGCGATCGGTGCCGTGCAGAACATGGCAAGTCCCGAGACGAACATGGTCTCGCCGATCATCAGCGAATCGTAATCCCGGATGCGGCTGAGATAGAGCGGGTAGAGATAGGTGAGGCCGTAAAGACCGATGCCCATGACGAAGGAGAACAGCGAGCCGAAGGCGAAGTTGCGGTTGGCGAAGGCCTTCAGGTCCACCACCGGGAACGGTACCTTGAAGGCGCGCCAGAAGAAGATGACGGCGCCGACGGCCACGGCGATCGAGCCGTAGACAATGTGCCCGTCGCTGAACCAGTCCTTGTTGTTGCCCTCCTCCAGCACATATTCGAGCGAGCCGAGGAAGACCGCCATGGACAAGAGACCCCACCAGTCGAAGCGCTTGATGAGGGAGAACTCCGGCTTGTCGAAATCGATGAAGTTCCAGGTGACGACCGTGACGATGATGCCCGGAATGATGTTGACGAGAAACAGCCAATGCCAGGAGAAGGCATGGCTGAGATAGCCGCCGACCGTCGGGCCGATGGTTGGCGCCAGCGTCGCGACGAGACCGATCATCGGCGAAACGACACTGCGCTTCGACGGCGGGAAGATGGTGAACGCGGCGGCAAAGACCGACGGGATCATGCCGCCGCCGATGAAGCCCTGGATCGCGCGGTAGACGATCATCTGATCGATGTTGGTCGCCGTCGCCGCGAGTGCGCTCGCCATGGTGAAGCCCGCGGCGGAGACGGCGAAGAGCACGCGCGTCGAGACAATGCGTGCAAGCGTGCCTGACAGCGGGATCATGATGACTTCGGCGATCAGATAGGAGGTCTGCACCCAGGCGATCTCGTCCGCACCGGCGCCGAGACCCGCCTGGATTTCTGAAAGCGAGGCAGAGACGATCTGGATGTCGAGGATCGACATGAACATGCCGAAGACCATCGCGAAGAAGGCGATGACGCGCCGGACGGGGACCTTGTCGGTCTGCGCCTGCGCCGGCGGCACGGCACCGGCGGTTGCTTGAGCGGTCGCGGCCATGTCCGCGCTCCTTCGATCCTATTATTGGGCCTGGGCGACCGCGGTACCGTCCGGCGCGGTGCGGCTGTCGACGTCGACGACCACGCTCAGGCCGGCGCGCAGCTTGCCGCTGTCGAGCGCTTCCTGCGGTATCGCGATGCGCACCGGCACGCGCTGGGTCACCTTGGTAAAGTTGCCGGTGGCGTTCTCCGCCGGCAACAGCGAGAAGACGGAGCCTGAAGCCGGAGCGATCGACGCGACGGTGCCGACAATGTCGTCCTCCTCGTAGGCGTCGACATGCAGGTGAACCTTCGAGCCCGGCATGAGGTTCGCAATCTGCGTTTCCTTGAAATTCGCCTCGACATAGAGGTCGCGCACCGGAACGAGTGCGGCGAGCCGCTGACCGGCGGAGACGAGGTCGCCGACTTGGACGGACACATTGCCGATCACGCCGTCATAGGGTGCCTTGAGAACGGTGAAGCCGAGGTCGCGCGCCGCTTTGTCACGGGAGAGCTCCAGGGAGCGGACGGTGCTTTCAGCCTCCCGGCGCTGCGCTTCGAGCACCGCGATGTTTGCTTTCGCGGCAACGATGTTCGCGTCGGCGCCGACGAGGTTGGCGTTCGCCTGGTCGAGCGCCACCCGGGCGCTGTCGAGCGAGGCGGCGGTGCCGACTTCCTTGGCATTCAGGTCTTTGGCGCGCTTTTCCGCGACCTCGGCGCCGCGGACCGCGGCCTGCATGGCAACCTTCTGCGCCTCGGACTGGGCTAGGCTCGCCCTGGCACCCTCGATCTGGGCATCGAGACGGTCGAGGGAAAGCTTCTGCGTCGCGATCTGGGCCTCGGCCTGCTCCTTGGCAAGGCGATAGTCGCCGTTGTCGAGCGTCACCAGCGGATCGCCCGCCTTCACTTGCTGATTTGCCACGACGTTGACGACCGCGACGTAACCGGAAACCTTCGGAGAGATGGCGGCAATGTCGCCTTCGATATAGGCGTCGTCGGTCGAGATCATGAAGCGGCCGTTCGTCCACCATTCGTAGCCATACCAGGCGCCGCCGGCAAGCAGCGCCGTGACGATCACCGGCAGCACGAAGCGGCGCACGCCCTTCTTCTGCCCCGCGGACCCCGAGATCGGCGCTGCAGCGATAGCCTCCGGCTCCGTCGGCCGTGCCTCGGCCGTTTCAGGCTTGAAATCCTCGTCGACCGCGCGGACCTTCGCCGCACCTGCGCCCTGGGAAGCGGACATGCATGCACCATCGTTCATATTGAATACAATCGAACTGAACCGTTCGGTTCGATTTGACATAGAACCATTTCTCACGCATATCAAGTGAAATCGAACTGATCGGTTCGAATTATTTCGCGCTGCAGCGCAAATGGAACGGATGATGGAGACGACACAGGAAAAATTGGCGAACCCTCCGGGCGGACGTCGGGCGGCCGGAGAGGACCCCGCCAAGCGCGAGCAGATCCTCGACGGCGCCAAGAAGATATTCATGGAGCAGGGCTTCGAGGCTGCGAGCATGAATGACATCACGCGGGCCGCTGGCGTCTCGAAAGGTACGATCTACGTCTATTTCGAGAGCAAAGAGGAACTCTTCGGCGATCTCATCGAGCGGGAGCGCCGGCGGATCACCGAGACCGTGCGCCACGTGCTCGACAGCGATCTACCCCTCGCCGAGACGTTGAGGGAATTCGGCCTGCTGTTCGCCACGCACGTTACGTCCGACTACACGATCGGCGCGATGCGCATGGTGATCGCGGCGAGCCCGCGCATGCCGAATCTCTGCAGCCGCTTCTTCAGCGCCACGCCGATCAATCCGGTCTCGGTGCTGCAGCACTATCTCGACGCCAAGGTGGCGGACGGAACGATCGCCTGCGACGACACGGCGCATGCCGCCAAGCAGTTCATCGAGCTGACGACCGTCGGCCTTTTCAAGCCGCGCCTCTTCGGGGCGATGGCGCTTGTGCCGGCACGCGCCGAGATCGAACGCAACGTCGCCTCCGCGATTCGCATGTTCCTCGCCGCCTACGGAACGGCCGGGATCTAATCGCGCAACCGCGATCAAGTGACCGCGTGCGATCGGCGTCATAAGATGGCTGTCCATGGAGAGCCGACACGCCATGCATCCCGTCGCCAAGGCTATCTGGTTCATCGAAAGCCACTACGGCAGCGTGATCTCGCTCGACGAGATTGCGCGTGTAGCGGGCATGTCCCGCTATCATCTCTCGCGCCGTTTCGGCGAGATGACCGGGCAGACGCTCACCGCCTACCTGCGGGCGCGGCGCCTGTCCGAAGCCGCCAGGCAACTCGCCGGCGGTGCGGAAGATATCCTGGGCGTGGCGCTCGATGCCGGCTACGGCTCCCATGAGGCATTCACCCGCGCCTTCCGCGACCAGTTCGGCATGACGCCTGAGACGGTACGTCGCCGGCGCGATCTGACCGGCCTCACCCTCCAGGAGCCCATCCGCATGACCGCGATCCCCAAGACAGACCTTCCAAAACCACGCTTCGAAACCCTCGACGCCTTTACCGTTGCGGGCCTCGGCGCCGATATCACCTATGGCCAGAGCGCCGGTATTCCGGCGCTCTGGCAGAAATTCAACACGCATTTCGGCCATATCCCCGGCCAGATCGGCCGTTCGGCTTTCGGCCTCTGCTTCATTCGGCCCGGATTGGAGAACGGCTTCCGCTACCTGGCCGCCGTCAAGGTCGCCAGCACAGACGACCTGCCACCGGGTTTCGAGAGCGTCCGCATCCCGGTCCAGGCATGGGCGATGTTCCCGCATGCGGGTCACGTCAATGGCATACCGGCGACCGTCGACGCGGCCTTCCGCACCTGGCTTCCGGTCTCCGGCCGCAAGATCGGCGCCTTTCCGGACGTGCTCGAAATGTATGGCGAGGACTTCGATCCGCACAGTGGCCTCGGCAGAGTCGAAATCTGGCTGCCGCTCGCCGATTGAGAGACGCGGCGGCGAAAAGCGACGATCCGGACGCACGACCGCTTGCCAGCCGTCGAAATCTCCATAAATACGGGAGGCTATTCTCAACCGCGCTTATGGAGAGGAAGACCGGATGGACAGCATAGTTGCCCTCGTGCAGGATCCGGCCGCCTGGGTCGCGCTCGTCACGCTGATCGTCATGGAGGTCGTTCTCGGCATCGACAATCTGATCTTCATCTCGATCCTCACCAACAAACTGCCGCCGGAACACCGCGTTTCGGCGCGGCGCGTCGGCATTGGACTGGCCCTCGTCATGCGGCTCGCGCTGCTCGGCACCGTCGCGTGGATCGTGCAGCTCACAACGCCGATCTTCGAGGCCTTCGGCCACGGCTTCTCCTGGAAGGACCTGATCCTGATCGCCGGCGGCCTGTTCCTCGTCTGGAAAGCCACGAAGGAAATCCATCACAGCGTCGATCCGGAAGACCATGATGAGGATTTCATCGCGAGTTCAGTGACGACCACCTTCACGTCCGCCATCGGCCAGATCCTGCTGCTCGACCTCGTCTTCTCGATCGACAGCATCATCACCGCCGTCGGCATGACGCCGCACCTGCCCATCATGGTGGTCGCCGTCCTGGTCGCGGTGACGGTCATGCTGCTTGCGGCAACGCCGCTCGCCAACTTCATCGAAAAGAACCCGACCATCGTCATGCTGGCGCTTGGATTCCTGCTGATGATCGGCACGACGCTGATTGCCGAAGGCATGGGCTTCCACGTGCCCAAGGGCTACATCTACGCCGCCATGGCCTTCTCGGCCCTCGTCGAGCTGCTGAACATGCTGTCGCGCCGCGCCAGGCGGAAGACCAAGACCGGCTCGACCGCGCACTAGACACGGACGAAAGGCCGGCGCGGAGGGAACGCGCCGGCCTTTCGGACTGACGCGAAGGCGGGTCGGACGGGTTAAGGAGCTCGTCTGCCGTTTCGTTGGCCGCGGGAAGAAAGCGGCAAAATTCCCGTGTTCTCCATCTCCGTCATGTCCGCTTGGCACGGCCACGTCTTCTGACCTTCGAAATGCGCGAGCCGGCATCGGGTTCCATCGGGATGCCGAGGAACCTTCCGGGCCGTACTGTCTTTTTGTCGCGCCGCCGCTAGATGAAATGGCATCGAAGCGGGTCGCAACGGCGAGGCGAAGTGTGCATGACGACGGAACAGATCCTCGCGTTCCTGGTGATCGCCGGCATGATGGCGGCCTTCGTCTGGGACCGGTTCCGCTACGACATCGTCGCCTGCTGCTCGCTGCTCGTCGCGATCGCCCTCGGTGTCGTTCCCTTTGAAAAGGCTTTCGTCGGCTTTTCCGACGACATCGTCATCATCGTCGGCAGCGCGCTGGTGGTGAGCGCGGGCGTGGCGCGCTCCGGTGTCGTCAGCCTGGCGCTGCAGCGGTTCTTTCCCACCCTGTCCGGCTTCCAGGCACAACTCGCCCTCTTGATGATCACGGTCGCTGCGCTCTCGGCCTTCATCAAGAACATCGGCGCGCTCGCGATCATGATGCCGCTCGCCTTCCAGTTCGCAAAACGGGCCGGCGTGCCGGTCTCGCGCTACCTCATGCCGATGGCCTTCTCGGCACTCCTCGGCGGGCTGATGACGCAGATCGGCACCTCGCCCAACATCGTCGTGTCACGCCTGCGCGAGGAGTTGACCGGCGTCACCTTCACCATGTTCGATTTCACGCCGATGGGCGCGATCCTGACGATCGTCGGCGTGATCTTCCTGATCTTCTTCAACTGGCTGGTGCCGGTTCGCGTCAATCAGAACCCGTCAATCGAGGAGGCTCTGGAATCAGCCGCCTACTCCTCCGACGTCTCGGTCGGTGAAAAATCGAAGGCCATCGGTAAGAGCCTGAACGAGGTAATGAAGCCCGGTGAGGGGGACCTGGTGGCGACAGCGGTTATCCGTGGCGACAAGCGCATGGCGCCGCTCCCCGATGTCACGATCCGCGAAGGCGACACGATCCTTCTCGAGGGCACGCCGGGCGCGATGGACCAGGTCGTCTCGGCCAACGACCTCAAGCTCTCCGGCAAGCCGATCGCCCAGCCCCGCGACGGGGAGGAGATCAATGCCGTCGAAGTGGTGATCTCGAACGATTCCCGGCTGATCGGCCTGTCGGCACGCCGGCTGGCGCTGTTCCACACCTGGGGCATCAATCTTCTCGCCGTCGGACGACAGGGACAGCGCATCACCGAGAAGCTGAGCGAAGTGAACTTGCGCCCGGGCGATGTGCTCGTAATCCAGGGCGGCTCGAAGAGCCTGACCCAGTCGATGATGGAACTGGGGCTCTTGCCGCTGGCGCAGCGCGAGATCCTGCTCGGCACGCCGCGCAAGGCGCTGATCCCCCTTATCATCCTGATCCTCGCCATGGCGGCGACGGCGACGGCTGCCGTGCCGGTGGCGACCGGCTTCTTTGCGGCCGCCGTTGGAATGCTCGTCTTCAAGGTGATTCCGCTGAACGATGCCTACCGGACGATCGACGGGCCGATCCTCGTGATGCTCGCGGCTCTGATTCCGGTCAGCGACAGCCTGCGCGCAACGGGAGCGAGCGAACTGATCGCCGGCTGGCTCGGCACGGCGGCCTCGGCCATGCCGGCCTATGGCGCGCTGGCGTTGATCCTCGTCACGGCGATGGCGGTGACGCCCTTCCTCAACAACGCGGCAACCGTGCTCGTCATGGCGCCGATTGCGGCAAGCTTCGCCACGACGCTCGGCTACAAGCCCGAGGCCTTCCTCATGGCCGTCGCCATCGGCGCGGGCTGCGACTTCCTCACCCCCATCGGCCACCAGTGCAACACGCTGGTCATGGGACCCGGCGGCTATCGTTTCAGCGACTATCCCCGCCTCGGCCTGCCGCTGTCCTTCCTTATCGTCGTCATCAGTGTGCCGGCGCTGCTCGTCATCTGGCCCGTCGGCTAGGCGCCACGCCTTGACGCGCCGGAACGAATGTGGTCTCACGCAGCCCAAACGGAAAAGTCCGTCTTCTCCCGGGTTTTCGGGGCGAATATCCGGGCCTTCCTTCCCATAAAGCAAGACGAGTCCGGGCCGGAACACCTCCGGCAGGCTCCAGAATATGTCGAGACGGGCCAAAACCATGAGCACTTCCGGGACGACCTCCGGCATTCGCGTGCGTATCGCACCCTCCCCCACCGGCGAGCCGCATGTCGGCACCGCCTATATCGCGCTCTTCAATTATCTCTTCGCGAAGAAGCACGGCGGCGAATTCATCCTCAGGATCGAAGACACCGATGCGACCCGCTCGACGCCGGAATTCGAGCAGAAGGTGCTCGACGCACTGAAATGGTGCGGGCTTGAGTGGTCGGAAGGCCCGGATG
Organism: Rhizobium alarense; assembly: GCF_021555155.1. Classification (GTDB taxonomy): domain Bacteria; phylum Pseudomonadota; class Alphaproteobacteria; order Rhizobiales; family Rhizobiaceae; genus Rhizobium_D; species Rhizobium_D alarense. The sequence continues at coordinate 61,280 of NZ_JAKGBU010000015.1, read as the reverse complement.
TCGGCGGCCCCTACGGTCCCTATCGCCAGTCCGACCGCAAGCACATCTATCTCGACTACGTGCGCAAGATCGAGGCAAACGGCCACGGCTTTCGCTGCTTCTGCACGCCGGAGCGGCTGGAGCAGATGCGCGAGGCGCAGCGCGCCGCCGGCAAGCAGCCGAAATATGACGGGCTCTGCCTGCATCTTTCCGCCGAGGAAGTGACGAAGCGCGTCGAGGCCGGCGAGCCGCATGTCGTGCGCATGAAGATCCCGACCGAAGGCTCCTGCAAGTTCATCGACGGCGTCTATGGCGCGGTGGAAATCCCGTGGGATTCCGTCGACATGCAGGTGCTTCTCAAGGCCGACGGCATGCCGACCTACCACATGGCGAATGTTGTCGACGACCACCTGATGAAGATCACCCATGTGGCGCGCGGCGAGGAATGGCTCGCCTCGGTTCCGAAGCACATCCTCATCTACCAGTATCTCGGCCTCGAGCCGCCGGTCTTCATGCATCTGTCGCTGATGCGGAACGCCGACAAGTCGAAGCTGTCGAAGCGCAAGAACCCGACCTCGATCTCCTACTATTCGGCACTCGGCTACCTGCCGGAAGCGCTGATGAACTTCCTCGGCCTATTCTTCATCCAGATCGCCGAAGGCGAGGAACTGATGACGGTGGCGGAGCTGGCAGAGAAGTTCGATCCGGACAACCTCTCCAAGGCCGGCGCGATCTTCGACATCCAGAAGCTCGACTGGCTGAACGGCCGCTGGCTGCGCGAGCAGCTTTCGGAGGAAGAATTCGCCGCTCGTGTCCTCGCATGGGCGATGGAGAACGATCGTATCAATCAGGGTCTGAAACTCTCGCAGTCGCGCATCACCAAGCTCGGCGACCTGCCGGAGCTGGCCGGCTTCCTGCTGAAGTCAGACCTCGGCCTGACTCCCGAGGCCTTTGCCAAAGTGAAATCAAGCCCCGAGGAGATCCTCGAGATCCTCAACACGGTGCAGCCGGATCTCGAAAAAATCTTCGAGTGGAACGTCGAGAGCATCGAGGCGGAACTGCGCGCCATCGCCGACCGCATGGGCAAGAAGCTGAAAGTGGTCGTCGCACCGCTCTTCGTCGCCGTCTCCGGCTCGTCGCGCTCGCTGCCGCTGTTCGATTCGATGGCGATCCTCGGCCGCTCCGTCGTGCGCCAGCGCCTGAAGGTCGCGGCACAGGTGGTGGCGTCGATGATCGGCAGCGGGAAATGAAATGGCGAGCCTCTCCCCCTTGTGGGGAGGGGTTGGGGAAGGGACTTCATTCCCTGGCGGAAAGACCCCTCCCCTCCGCTTCGCTCCGGCCCTCCCCACAAGGGGGAGGGTCGCCGGGAGCAAGCCGCACCGACAAGAACAATGATCCGGCCCAAAGAGGCAGAAGACGATGACCGACACGAAGACCGAAACCGCCCTTTCCTCCGACCCGACGGAAGTCCGCCGCCAGAAGCTCGCGCAACTGCGCGCCGAGATCGGCGACGTTTATCCGGCGCATTTCCACCGGACGATGACGAACGCGGAACTGGCCGCGAAATACGAGGGTCTGGAGCCGGACACCGAGTCGGGCGATATCGTCACTGTTGCCGGCCGCGTCTATTCCTCGCGCAACTCCGGTATGTTCATGGACATCCATGACGCCTCCGGCAAGGTGCAGATCTTCAGCCACAAGGACACCACGCCGGACGAGGCGCGCAAGCTCCTGCCGATGATCGACATCGGCGACATCATCGGCGTCACCGGCATGGTCCGGCGCACCAAGCGCGGCGAGTTGACGATCAACGCGCATGAGATCACCATGCTGACGAAGACGCTGCTGCCGATGCCGGAGAAGTGGCATGGTGTCTCCGACGTCGAAATCCGCTACCGCAAGCGCCACCTCGACATCATGACCAACGAGGAATCGAAGCTGCGCTTCCAGCAGCGCTCGAAGATTGTCTCGGGCATCCGTCGTTTCATGGAAAACGACGGTTTCATGGAAATCGAGACGCCGATGCTGCATTCCGTCTATGGGGGTGCCACGGCCGAGCCCTTCAAGACGCATCACAACACGCTGAAGCTCGATATGTATCTCCGCATCGCGCCGGAGCTTTACTTGAAGCGCACGCTGGTCTCGGCGCTGACCGACAAGGTCTTCGAGATAAACCGCAACTTCCGCAACGAAGGCGTCTCCACCCGGCACAATCCCGAATTCACCATGATGGAGTGCTACTGGGCCTATGCGGACTACGAGGACATCATGGACCTCGTGGAACGGCTCTTCGCGGAACTCGCAACGAAGATCCACGGCTCGACCGAGTTCGCCTACGGCGACAAGGAAATCTCCTTCAAGAGGCCGTTCCGCCGCGTGCCAATGCCGGACGCCGTTAAGGAAGCGACCGGCATCGACTTCCTTTCGATCAAGACCGATGAGGAGGCCCGTGCCGCCGCCAAGGCTGCCGGCTTCGAAGTCGAGAAAGACTGGACCTGGGGCGAATGCCTCGCCTTCCTCTTCGAAGAGAAGGTCGAGCCGACGCTGATCCAGCCGGCCCATGTCACGCATTTCCCGAAGGACATCTCGCCCTTCGCCAAGGAAGTGCCGGGCGAGCCGCGCCTCGTCGAGCGTTTCGAGACCTATTGCAACACCTGGGAACTCGGCAACGCCTTTTCGGAGCTGAACGACCCCGAAGAACAGCGCGCCCGCATGGTCGAGCAGCTCGAGCAGGCGCATGCGCGCGGCGAGAAGGAAAAGCAGCTCGACGAGGAATTCCTCGATGCGATCGACCAGGGCATGCCGCCGGCCGGTGGTTTGGGCATCGGTGTCGACCGTCTGATCATGCTCTTGACCGACGCCCCGTCGATCCGCGACGTCATCCTCTTCCCGGCCCGCCGCGCCAAGGCGGACTGAGGCGCGGGGCATTCGCCGCACCCACGATGCGGCTGACGTTCAGGGCCTGCTGACATAATGCTGTCAGCAGGGCCTGCCTATTTATTCTCCAGGCCCGCAACGAGGGGAAAAGCGTTGTCCATCATCAGCCACATCACCTTAGGGACCAATGACAAGGCGCGCTCGGCGCGGTTTTACGATGCCGTGCTCGGGGCGATCGGCTTTGCACGACTGCCGAAACCGGCGGAAAAGCCGCTTGCCTATGAGCGCGATGGCCGGATGCCGACCATCTACATCTACAGCCCCGCCGACGGCAGACCAGCCACCTGGGGCAACGGCACGCATGTCGCCTTCATCGCCGATACGCGGCAGCAGGTTCACGAATTCCACGAGCGCGCATTGGCAAACGCCGGTGCCGACGAAGGCGCCCCGGGACCGCGGCCGCACTACGGCCCGAACTACTATGCCGCCTATGTGCGCGACCCGGACGGCAACAAGCTGCAGGCCGTCTGCTACGCCGACGAGGCCTGAAACCGGGCTATGAAGCGGCCGGAGAGCAAGCCTCAATGGCCCTCGTCGTGCGCGCCTTCGCCACGCTCTTCCTCTCCGCCATGGTCCGCGGCGGGTGTCTCATCGCCATGCCCGCCGGATCCATGATCAGCAGACGCGACCTCGCTGGGCGCGCCGTGGCCGTCTTCTCCCCCCTCCGACCCCGGATCGCTGCAGTCCTCCGGCTGGCTCATGGCGGTGACGATTTCCTTGATCTCGTCGAGCGAGAGCTCGTGCTTCTCACCGTAGAATTCACCGTTCGCGGAGGGCGCACCGTCGACATAGCGGGCGACGAACGGCGCGGTCATGCCGGGGATGACGGCCGGATTGCGGGCGAACAGCACCTCGGCGCCGATGGCGCGGCCGCGCATGTCGGCGCGATGGGCGGGCCCCGCGTCGTCGAGCAGGACGACCTGGTAGAGGTCTGCCTCCTCCTTGTTGGCAAAAGCGCCTGCGACGCGCAGCGCCGTCTTGACCCGGACATCGCCGTCCAGCGCATGCGCACGCACGTAGCGGCGGACCCAGTGCTGGCCGTCGCGCTCAAGGCGCACCGTGTTGACGACCGTGCAGGAAACACCCGTCACCTTCTCCGCCGGCGGGCCCAGGATGGCATCCCGGCCGACGAAGACCGCAGCGGCCCCCGAAGCGCCGGACAGCACGAGGACGCCCGCGACGAGCACGAGAACCTTTCGCGACAGACGCAGCTTTGCGGGAACGAATTTCACCGTGGCGCCTACTCTCAACCTTCGGGCGTTCGACCAATGGCGCCGCCGGAGCGAACGCATTTCGGCGCCAAGCTAGTCCTCCGGCGTTTCAAAAGCCTTAAGGCGCTGCACAAACCGTATTATTGCAAATGATTTGCAATAGCGTTGACTTCACGACGGCGCGGCTCTATCTAATTGCAAATCGTTCGCAAAATCATTATCAAAGAGGCCAGAATGTCGTTTCACCTGCTCAAATCGCTGATTGTCGCAGCCGGTCTCGCAACCGTCTCTTTCGCGACGGCGCACGCCCAGGCGAAGCCGAAGGTCGTCACGACCTTCACGGTCATCGCCGACATCGCGCGCAACGTCGCCGGCGACGCGGCCGAGGTGGAATCGATCACCAAGCCCGGCGCCGAGATCCACAACTACCAGCCGACGCCGCGCGACATTCTGAAGGCGCAGGACGCCAGGCTCGTGCTGTGGAACGGGCTGAACCTCGAACTATGGTTCCAGAAATTCCTCGCCAATCTGGGCGATGTGCCCAACGTGACGGTGAGCGACGGCATCGAGCCGATGGGAATTGCCGAAGGCCCCTATACGGGCAAGCCGAATCCGCACGCCTGGATGTCGCCCGACAACGCGCTGATCTATGTCGAGAACATCCGCAAGGCCCTGGTCTCGATCGATCCTGACAACGCAGCCACCTATGATGCGAACGCCAAGGCCTACTCGGAAAAGATCACCGCGCTCGCCGCCGAGATGAAGGCGGAAATCGGCCGGTTGCCCGAGGACCGGCGCTGGCTGGTGACGAGCGAGGGCGCCTTCAGCTATCTCGCCCGCGACTTCGGCCTGAAGGAACTCTATCTCTGGCCGATCAATGCCGACCAGCAAGGCACGCCGAAACAGGTGAAAGCCGTCATCGACGCCGTGCGCGAATACAATATCCACGTGGTGTTCAGCGAAAGCACGGTTTCCGCCGACCCGGCCAAGCAGGTCGCCGCCGAAACGGGGGCAGCCTATGGCGGCGTGCTCTACGTGGACTCGCTCAGCGAAGCCGACGGCCCGGTCCCAAGCTATCTCGACCTGCTCAGGGCCACATCCGAAACCATCGTGAAAGGCCTGACGCAATGATGATGGGCAAGCGCGCAGCGCCGGTCGAAGGCATTACGGCAAGCGACGTGACCGTCACCTATCGAAACGGTCACACGGCGCTCCGCCACGCGAGTTTTTCCATCCCGAAGGGAACGATCACGGCCCTCGTCGGCGTCAACGGCAGCGGCAAGTCCACCCTCTTCAAGTCGATCATGGGCTTCGTGCCGGTTGCCGCGGGGACGGTGACGATCCTCGGTATGAGCGTGCGCGAGGCGCTGAAGAAGAACCTCGTTGCCTATGTGCCGCAGGCCGAGGAGGTCGACTGGAGCTTCCCCGTTCTCGTCGAGGACGTGGTGATGATGGGCCGTTATGGCCACATGAACTGGTTACGCATCCCCTCGAAGCACGACCATGCCATGGTCGAGGAAGCGCTGGTGCGGGTCAACATGAGCGACTTCCGCAAGCGGCAGATCGGCGAACTCTCCGGTGGCCAGCGCAAGCGCGTCTTCCTGGCACGAGCGCTGGCGCAGGAGGGGCAGGTTATCCTGCTCGACGAACCCTTCACCGGTGTTGACGTCACGACGGAGGAGCAGATCATCGCACTCCTGAAGACATTGCGCGACGAGGGACGCGTGATGCTCGTCTCGACGCACAATCTCGGCAGCGTGCCCGATTTCTGCGACCGCACCATCCTCGTCAAGGGCACCGTCATCGCCGCCGGCCTGACGGCGGAGACCTTCACCGAGGCCAATCTGGAGCGGGCCTTCGGCGGGGTGCTTCGACACTTCATCCTCGGCGGCCGCGACCTGCATGACGACGAGGACAGACGTTCGATCAAGGTCATCACCGACGACGAGCGGCCTTTCGTCATCTATGGCGAGCGGGCGGAGGAAAAGGTCGAATGACCGACACCCTGATCGAGCCGTTCGGCTATTCCTACATGGTCAATGCGATGTGGGTGAGTGCGCTCGTCGGCTGCGTCTGCGGCTTCCTCTCGGCCTATCTGATGCTGAAGGGCTGGTCGCTGATCGGTGACGCGCTCTCGCATGCGATCGTGCCCGGCGTCGCCGGCGCCTATATGCTGGGCCTGCCTTTTGCCGCCGGCGCCTTCCTCTCCGGCGGGCTCGCCGCCGGCGCCATGCTTTTCCTCAACCGCCGCACGAAGCTGAAAGAGGATGCGATCATCGGCATGATCTTCACCTCCTTCTTCGGCATCGGCCTCTTCATGGTCTCGCTGTCGCCGACTTCGGTGAACATTCAGACGATCGTGCTCGGCAATATCCTCGCGATCACGCCGCAGGATACGCTGCAGCTCGCCATCATCGGCGGGGTGACACTGGTGGTCCTGCTGCTGAAGTGGAAGGATCTCATGGTCACCTTCTTCGACGAAAGCCATGCCCGCTCGATCGGCCTGAATCCGACCGCGCTCAAGATCCTGTTCTTCACCCTGCTCAGCGCCTCGACGGTCGCGGCGTTGCAGACTGTCGGCGCCTTCCTCGTCGTCGCCATGGTGGTGACGCCGGGTGCCACGGCCTATCTGCTGACGGACCGCTTCCAGCGCCTGATCGTGCTCGCCGCCGGCATCGGCGCGGCAACGAGCTTCATCGGGGCCTACCTCTCCTATTTCCTCGACGGGGCGACCGGCGGCATCATCGTCGTGCTGCAGACGGCGATCTTCCTTGCCGCCTTCGCCTTTGCGCCCAAACACGGTCTGCTTGCCGCCCGCCGCAAGGGCCGGCTGGCACTCGAAGAAGCAACGGGAGCCGCGCGATGAGCGAAACTCTCGAAATGGCCCTGCTGCCGTTCCAACTCGCCTTCATGCAGAACGCCTTCGTGGTGACGCTGCTCGTCGCCGTGCCGATGGCTCTTCTGTCCTGTTATCTCGTGCTCAAGGGCTGGTCGCTGATGGGCGACGCGGTCTCCCACGCCGTGCTGCCGGGCGTCGTCGTCGCCTATATCGTCGGCCTGCCCTTCGCAGCCGGCGCCTTCGTCGCCGGGCTCTTCTGCGCGCTCGCGGCCGGCTACCTGAAGGACAACAGCCGGGTGAAGGAGGATACCGTCCTCGGCATCGTCTTCTCGGGCATGTTCGGTTTCGGTCTCGTTCTCTATGTCAAGGTCCAGCCGGATATCCACCTCGACCACATCCTCTTCGGCGACATGCTGGGCATCGCGGTCGCCGACCTCGTCGAGACCGGCATCATCGCGCTCGTCAGCACCGGCTTCATCCTGATCCTGCGCAAGGATCTGCTCGTCCATGCCTTCGACCGACAGCATGCCTGCGCGATCGGGCTGCCGGTCAAGCTCCTGCACTACGGGCTTCTGGCGGTGCTTTCGCTTGTGGTTGTCGGTGCGCTGAAGGCGGTGGGCATCATCCTTTCCGTCGCGATGCTTGTCGCACCGGGCGCGATCGCGGCGCTCGTCACGCGGCGTTTCACCACGATGCTCGCGACGGCCGTCGCGGTCGCGACCGGCACCTCCTTCACCGGAATCTACTTGAGCTTCTTCCTCGACAGCGCGCCCGCGCCGACCATCGTCGTCTTGATGACGATAGTCTTCGCCGCCGCCTTCGTCTGGCAGGGTATCCAGCTCCGCAGGGCCGGCATTGCAGCCGAAGAGGCGCCTGCGGTCTCAACCGGAAGCTGAAGGAACCGGACCTTTCCGGCTGCTCCCGGGCTCGGCAAAGGACCATTTTCCCAAGGTCGACAGCCCGTTCATTTCCGTCTATCGTCCGGCCAAATCAGACGGGCGAGCAATCGCCCGCGCAAAAGACGGGACGTTCATGGCACATATCGGAATCGTTGGCGGCGGCATCATCGGCTGCGCCACGGCCCTGCATTTGCTCGAACAGGGCCATCAGGTGACGGTGATCGAGCGGGACGCCGGCGGTTTGCCAGCCTCGGTCGGCAATGCGGGCATCCTCGCCGTGCCGGAGATCGACCCGATCGCCCGACCGGGCATGCTCCTCTCCGCACCGAAATGGCTGCTGGACCCTCTGGGGCCGCTGACCGTGCGCTGGGGAGACCTTCCGGCGCTGATGCCCTGGCTCAGCCGTTTCCTGCTTGCCTCGCGCCCGTCGCAGGTGGCGCGCTCACGCGAGGCATTGCTGTTCCTGATGAAGACGGCGGAGGCCGACCACCACGCAATGGGGGAGATCGCCGGCGTCACCGGCCATATCCGCCGCACGGGCGCGATGACGATCTTCGATACGGTGGCGGCACGCGACAAGGCCTTCACACACGAGGCAGAGAATGCACGGCTCGTCGGCTGCAATGTCGAGACGCTCGACGCCGCCGAGACCCGCCGCCGGATTCCGGCACTCAAGGGCAACTTCGCCGGCGCGGTCTACAACGACGGCTACCAGACCTTTGAATATCCGCTGACGCTGCTGCGTCGGCTGCAGGCGACGCTGCGCGAACGGGCGACCTTCATCGACGCCGCCGTGACGTCGGCCGAACGGGGCACGGACGGGATCACCGTGCGCACCGGCGCGCAGAATGCCCATCTCTTCGATAAGGCGGTGATCACTGCCGGGGTCTGGTCGAAGACGCTGGTGGAGAGGCTGGGACTGCACGTGCATCTCGAGACTGAACGCGGCTACAACACGACCTTCGTCAACCCGTCCCTGACGCTCGAAATGCCCGTCTTTTTTTCCGAGCACGGTTTCGTCGCAACGCCCTTCGAGAATGCGTTGCGGGTCGGCGGCGCAGTGGAGCTCGCCAAACCCGAAACGGCGGCGAACTACGCCCGCGCCGGGGCGATGCGCAGGAAGATGCGCCGCTACGTGCCGGACCTGCCCGAAGACGGCGGCACCGAGTGGATGGGCCGCCGGCCCTCGACACCGGATTCCCTGCCGGTGATCGGCCTGCACCCGGGCGACACGCGCATCGCCTTCGCCTTCGGCCACGGCCATCTGGGACTGACGCTCTCGGCGACGACCGGACGGCATGTGGCGAACCTGCTCGCGGGGACGGGCGATCAGGGCCTCGCGCCCTTCTCGATCGCCCGCTTCCAGTAGCCCTCCCTTCGACAAAACCGGCAAGAATGAAAGAACCACACCATGCACAAGGTCATCTTCGACACCGATCCAGGTGTGGACGACGCGATGGCACTCCTCTTCCTGCACCGCCATCCCGAGATCGACCTCGTCGGCATCACCACCGTCTTCGGCAATGCCTCGGTGGATACGACGACGCGCAATGCGCTGTTCCTGAAGCGTGAATGGGGCATCGCCGCACCCGTCGCCAAGGGCGAGGGCAAGACCTGGGACCCGATGCGCAACCCCGTCGACTGGCCGGTGCTGATCCACGGCCATGACGGGCTCGGCAATATAGACGTGCCGGAAACGATCGACCTGCCGGTCGACGGCCGCCCGGCGCACCGCTTCATCATCGACACCGTGCGCGCCAACCCCGGCGAGGTGACGCTGATCGCCGTTGGCCGCATGTCGAACCTTGCCTATGCGCTGAAGGAGGACCCGGAGATCGCCGGCCTCGTCAAGCAGGTCATCATCATGGGCGGCGCCTTCGACGTGCCGGGCAACATCACCCCGGCGGCAGAAGCCAACATCCACGGCGACCCGGAAGCGGCCGACGTGGTGATGACGGCACCGTGGAAGGTCGTCGTCGTCGGCCTCGACGTTACCATGCAGACGGTGATGACGCGCACGCGGCTTGCCCGCATCGTCGAGCGCGGCGGCAAGGATGCAAAGCTGCTCTCTGACATCTCGCAGTTCTACATCGACTTCTACGGTCGGCATGTCGAGGACGGCATGGTCGTGCACGACAGCTGCGCCTGCGTCTATCTCGTTGCGCCGGAGCTTTTCACGACGCGCAGCGGCGCGATCCGCGTCGTCGCCGGCGGCATTGCCGACGGCCAGACGATCCAGAAACCCGACAGCCGCCATTTCCCGCCCGGCAACTGGGACGACATCCCGAGCCAGCTCGCCTGCACCGGCATCGAGGCGGAGATGGTGATCAACCTGATCGAGAAAACGCTGGTGCGACAGGGCTGAAGCGGCGACGTCTTACACCACGCCGCCAACGACCGTTGACGCGTCCCACCAGCGCAGCACCCGCAAGGCCCGGAGCGTGATCCAGCGCGAGGGCTTGCCCGCCGCTTCCATCTCGAACCACACCGGTCCCTTCATCGTCCAGTCGAGCGGCCATGTGCCATCCTCCGACCGGCGGGAGCGCAGGTGCCCTATCGCTTCGGCCAGACGCGGATCGCGGTCCGTGCCTGTCGCCAGTGACGCGGCGCGGAAATAGTCGAGCGCCCGCAGGAGATCATAGCGCCAGCGGGTCGGGTACAGGAGTTTCAAATAGCGTTCGTCGATCGGCTCTCCGGTGGCAAGCCTGCGGAAAAGGCCGCGTTTCAGCAGATATTCTTCGCCGGCCGCCCGCGCCGCACGGGTTTCCGGCGTGCCGCCACCGCCCTGCTCGTAGGCAAGAAGAGCCTCCAGCACATTGATCGTCGTGTGGAAGGAGGAGCGATGCGAGCCGTTGCAGCGCTCGCAGTTCCAGCCGCCGTCCGGCTGCCGCTCGCCGAGCAGCCGTCTCACGATCGGCGAAACGTCGACGCAGAAGTAGACCCCCGCAGTCACCGTGCGGGCATTGATGCATTCCTCGACTTCACCCTCCCAGAAGGGCTGGCCGCCCTCGTCCCAGCGGGAATTCCGGCCGATAAGATCAACTGTCCGGTGCGCGCGCTCGGAGGCGGGATCAAGGCCGTATTCGTGAAGTTGCTGCAGCGAAAAGCAGGTAGCGGTCCAGGCCTGGCCCAGTTCGCGCCATTTCTCTTCCGTGTAGTCGGCCGGCATAAAGGCGCCGCCGGCCCATTGTCCGTCCGCATCCTGGCGAGAGAGAAGGTCGGCGCCCCAGCCTTCGGTCTCGACTTTGGCACGCTCCGCCTGCCACTCCGCGTCAGGCGCATCGAGCAGGTCGCGCAGGACCTGCCAGCGGATCGCCGGGTCGGAATCGAGCAGCCAGTCAATCACCGAAAGGGACGCGGTCATGCGGGCCAACCTGTCAGCGGGGCGGAACAAGGGATTTGTAGCCGCTTCCTTCGTCCGGCGCCAGCGACAACCCCTATTCCGGCCTCGCCGGAAGTTCCCAGCCGATCGGTTTGCGTCCGTGTTTCACGAGAAAGTCGTTGGCCTTCGAGAACGGCCGCGAGCCGAAGAAGCCGTTATGCGCGGACAGCGGCGACGGGTGCGGCGAGCGGATGACGAGGTGCTTGCGCTGGTCGACGAAGCTCGCCTTCTTCTGGGCATAGGAGCCCCAGAGGATGAAGACGACCGGCTTTTCCTGCTCGTTGACGACACGGATGACGGCGTCGGTGAAGCGCTCCCAACCCTGCCCCTGATGCGACGCAGCGCGGCCCATTTCCACCGTCAGCACGCTGTTCAGCAGCAGCACCCCCTGCTTCGCCCAGTGCTCAAGAAAACCGTGGCGGGCGGGCGGAATGCCGAGATCGTCCTGCATCTCCTTGTAGATATTGACGAGCGAGGGCGGAATGCGCACGCCGGGCTGCACGGAAAAACAGAGCCCGTGCGCCTGCCCCTCGCCGTGATAGGGGTCCTGCCCGAGAACGACGACGCGCACCTCGTCGAGCGGCGTCAGGTCGAGCGCACGGAAATACTCGGCGCCCTTCGGGAAGATGCGCCGGCCTTCCTCCTTCTGTTTCAGAAGGAATGCCTTGAGGCTCGCCATATAGGGGCTCGAGAACTCCGCCGAGAGTGGCGCCTTCCAGCTTTCGCCGATCCGGATGGTCTGTTCGGTCATGTCAAACTCCCTCGCGTCAGCCGTCTTCTATCGCCAAAAGTCGGCGGGCTGTCGAGCATCTCCCGCGCTTACGGCACGCTTGCCGAAAACCGTTCCGCCAGGCCCCCGCGCCGGAACGCGCCGGCGAGATGGTCGACGAAGACGCGGGTCTTTGCCGGCAGCAGGATGCGGCTGGCATAGTAGATCGAGACCGAACCGGCATCGATATACCAGTCCGGCAGGATACGCAGGAGCCGTCCCGTCTCCAGATGCGGCAAGGCGTCCGGTACCGCAACGACCGTGATGCCGAGGCCAAGAAGTGCGGCCTCGGCCATGGCCGCAGGATCGTTGACGACCACAGTCGGCCTGAGCGCCACCGGCATTTCCGCGCCGGTGCTGGTGCGCATCGTGCCCGTACGCAGACGGCCGGTGCGCGACGAGCGCATGACGATGCCCTGATGCTCGCCGAGTTCGGCGGGGTCGCGCGGCATCGGATGGCCGATCATGTAGCCGGGTGACGCGACGGCGATCAGATGCGCCGGAGCGAGCGCCCGCGACACGATGCCCGGCGAAAGCTCGAAGCCGCCGCCGATCGCCGCGTCGTAGCCTTCGGCGATCAGGTCGACGGGCCGATTCTCGAAATGCCATTCCGGCCGGATCGCCGGATAGGCCGCGAGAAAGGAGGGCAACAGCGGCAACACGTAGCGCAGGCCGAAAGTCGGGCTGAGGCTGACTTTCAGGAGACCGGCAGGCGCCGACTGGCCGCCTGCAATACCGGAAATAGCGGCCTGCAGGCCCTCCAGATTGTCGCGGATCGCCTCCAGGAAACGCTCGCCGTCCTCGGTCAGCGTCAGCCTGCGGGTGCTGCGCTGAAAGAGCCTGACGCCGAGATTGCGTTCCAGCATCGCGACGTTGCGGCTGACGGCGGCCGGCGTCAGCGACAGTCGGCGCGCGGCGGCGGAAAAGCTGCCGGTTTCGGCGCTGCGCGCAAAACTTTCGAGATTGGCAAGTGTTTCCATATTCAATGAATGCTTGAAGATAATGACAGCTATTACAGACTAATCTCGAAGAACAAAAAGCGCAATATTGGCTCCATTGAAAGACACAAACCCTGATGCAAGGAGCACAGCCATGAACCAGATCACCCCCCTCGCCGCCTCGCAGGCCACGCCGGTGACCGGCGCGCTGACCGGCAAGGTCGCCCTCGTCACCGGCGGCTCGCGCTCGATCGGTGCGGCAATCGCCCGGCGGCTCGCCGCCGATGGCGCCTCCGTTGCGCTGACCTTCCACGGCTCGCCGGACAAGGCGGCCGATGTCGTGCGTGCCATCGAGGCCGAGGGCGGCCGCGCGCTCGCCATCCAGGCCGACGCCGGCGACCATGAGGCCGTCCGCGCCGCCGTGAAGACCGCGGTCGACCGTTTCGGCGCGATCGATATCCTCGTCAACAATGCCGGTATCGCGCTCGGCGGTCCGATCACCGACATCGCCTTCGAGGACTACCAGCGCATGATCGCCGTCAACGTGACCGGCGTCTTCGTCGCAACGCAGGAGGCCGTGCGCCACATGGCGGAGGGCGGCCGCGTCATCCACATCGGCTCGTCGATGGTGCGTTACGCCGCCTTCCCGACGGCCTCCCTCTACACGCTCACCAAGGGAGCCGTCGCCGGCTTCAACCGCAGCCTGGTGCGCGACCTCGGGCCGAAGGGCATCACCGTCAACACCGTACACCCGGGCCCGACCGATACGGACATGAACCCGGACGGCGGGCCGGTCTCCAAGATCGTCGGCCCCGGCATGGCGATCGGTCGCTACGGCAAGGCGCATGAGATCGCAAGCGTCGTCGCCTATCTGGCGAGCCCGGAAGCGGCCTTCGTCACCGGTGCTGACATCGTCGCCGACGGCGGTTTCACAGCCTGACGCCACAGAGCGAGCCGGTCGCACCGACCGGCTCGCTGCCAACATCTCCCATCGTCGCTCCGGAGAGCGGTCCAGGAGACCGCCACGAAAGGAATGTCCCATGTCCATCGGCATCATCGGATCCGGCCAGATCGGATCGGCCTTCGCCCGCGCACTCGCCAGGAACGGCATCCGCGCCACCATCGCCAACAGCCGCGACCCGGAATCGCTCGCCGCACTCCAGGCGGAACTTTCGCCTTTCATCACCGCCGGAACGCGGGAACAGGCAGCAGGCGCCGACATCGTGCTCGTCGCAGTCCCGTGGGAAAAGCTCAATGGCGCCCTGGCCGGCCTGCCGGACTGGAACGGTCGCATCGTCATCGACGCCAACAACCCGGTAGAGCCCAGCTTCCGCAAGGCGGAGCTCGGCGGACGGGTCTCAAGCGCCGTCTTCGCCGATGCCGTGCCGGGCGCGCGCCTGGTCAAGGCCTTCAACCACCTGCAGCCGCATCTGCTTTCCGGCGATCCGGCAAGCGACGGCGGCAGACGCGTCCTCTTCTACTCCGGCGACGACGCGGCAGCGAAGGAGGCGGTGGGCGGGCTGATCGAAAGGCTCGGCTTCTTCGGTATCGATCTCGGCGCGCTGGCCGTCGGCGGCAAGCTCGTCGAGTTCCCGGGCGGCCCCCTGCCGGCGCTGAACCTGGTCAAGCTCGGCTGAAGGGACGTGAGCGATGGAAGAGCGCCGGGCCGCGCCTGGCGCTTCGGTGCGTCTCAGACAGACACCCCGAGCACGGCCATCAACTGCCGCATGCGGGCTGCTGCCAATTCCGGCCTGTCGAGCACGTTCGCCGTGTCCGCAAGGCGGAAGACGTCGGCATAGTGCAGCACGCCGCGGGCGGACTGCATGCCGGCGGGCATGGTGAAATGGTCCTGGTGGCCGTTCAGCCAGGCGAGGAAGACGACGCCCGCCTTGTAATATTGCGTCGGCGCCTCGAAGATTTTTCGCGACAGCGGCACGGTCGGCTCGATGATGGCCCGGAACGGGCCGACATCGCCGGCAGCAAGCGCCGCGAGCGCATTGGAGGCCTGCGGCGCGACGGCATCGAAGATGCCGAGCAGCGCGTGGCTATATTTCCGCCCGTCCCCCTCGATCAGTTCCGCATAGTTGAAGTCGTCCCCGGTGAAGCAGAGCACGCCGTCGGGCAGCCGGTCGCGAAGCGCCACTTCCTTGGCGTTGTCGAGCAGCGAGATCTTGATGCCTTCGACCTTGTCACGATTCTCCGCGATGATCGAGAGGACCGTGTCGAGCGCCGTCTCGAAGGCCCCCGATCCCCAATAGCCCTTCAGGTTTGGATCGAACATGTCGCCGAGCCAGTGCAGCACGACCTTGTCCTTCGTCTGGCCGAGGATGCGGCCGTAGACCGTGCGGTAGTCGTCCGGCGATGTCGCGACACGGGCAAGCGCCCGGCTCGCCATCATGATGGCGCGGCCGCCATGCTTCTCGACAAAACCGATCTGTTCTTCGTAGGCTTCGATCACGTCGTCGAGCGAGCGGGCGTCTGCAGAATTCAGGTGGTCCGTGCCGGCGCCGCAGGCGAGGTCGGCGCCCGGCACGGTGCGCGCATCCGCAAGCGAGCGGCGGATGAGTTCCTGCGCGCCGGTCCAGTCGAGCCCCATGCCGCGCTGCGCCGTATCCATCGCCTCGGCGATGCGGAAGCCGAGCGACCACAGGTGATGCCGGAAGGCAATGGTGCGCTCCCAATCGATCGCTGGCGCTTCCCAGGGCCGGCTGTCACGACGCGGATCGGAGACGACGTGCGCGGCGGCATAGGCGATGCGGCTGAAACGCGGTGCGGTGGCCGGTCTCGCGGTCGGTGTTCCGACGAGCGTGTAGGTTTCGACACCGCCGTCGGCGCGCGGCAGGGAAAGGCTGATCGGCATAGTTTCCTCCCGAGGTTGCTTGGGCAATAATTTAGATCGTTCCAAATTTCAAGATGAAAATTGAGGCGAACCGGGTGTTAGGCTGCCGAGTGCAAGACAGTGCTATCGAGCAGGCACCATCAAGACCTTGTCTCCATTCGACGACACCAGATGGTCGGGACAAGCCCGACCATGACGCCCCATGGAAATATGCGGACGCAGAACGAACCAATACTCCGTCTTAAATTATGAAAAGTATTCATATTTTCCCGAAAACGCTTCCACAGGCACCGCGTTAATTGACTGAGCCTCGTCATCCTCGGGCCTGTCCCGAGGATCTGCTATGCCGAAACCGGACCGCGACGGCGAGAGTCATCGACGAGTCCCACCGCAACCGGATTTAAAGCTCTCCACCGAACAGCACATACAAAAAACTCCAACCGAACACTTGACAAATTTGGAACGATCCAATTATCTGCCATCAACAAGCGGCCAGAACGCGCCGTGCAGGGAGGAAGATCGTGAGCAAGGGCCGGGTGACCGTCGTCGATATTGCGCGCGCCGCCGGCGTGTCGAAGTCGACCGTCTCGCTCGTCCTGCAATCGAGCCCGCTGGTCAACGAGGCGACGCGCGCGAAGGTCACCGCCGTCATCCGCGACCTTGGCTATGTCTACAATCGCGGCGCCGCCAACCTTCGCCAGTCGGCATCCTCGCGGATCATCGGCATCGTCGTCAACGACCTCACCAACTCCTTCTTCGCGGAACTGGCCGTCGGCATGGACATGGTCATGCAGTCGGCGGGCTACGTGCAGTTCCTGTCCAACTCGGCGGAAAGTGTCGACCGGCAGCGTGAGGTGATCGCCTCGATGCGCGAGCACGGCATTTCCGGCCTCATCCTGTCGCCGGCGCGCGGCACGGAGGCCGCCGACCTGAAGCCGCTGGTGGCGAGTGGCATTCCAGTGCTCGCTGTCGTGCGCAATGTCGTCGGCGCGAAGGTCTCGACACTCTTTTCCGACAACTACGCCGGGGCGATGGACGCGGTGGGGCATCTGATCGGGCTCGGCCACCGCCGTATCGCCTTTCTCGGCGGCATGGCGAACACGACCGTCTTCGCCGAACGCACGGCAGGCTGGCGCGACGCGTTGAACAAAGCGGGCATCCCGGCATCGGACGACCTCGTGATCGCCTCGACGGCATCACGGGCGGGCGGGGTCGCAGCCGTCGAACGCGCCCTCCAGCTGCCCGAGCCGCCGACGGCGGCGCTCTGTTTCAACGATGCGGCCGCCTTCGGCGTCTGCGACGGGCTGCGTGCGAAAGGCAAGGAGCCCGGCCGCGACTTCGGCGTCGTCGGCTTCGACGATGTGATCGAGGCGGAAACGGCCGTGCCGGCACTGACGACCGTTTCCGTCGATCCGCAGGGCATGGGCCGGCGGGCGGCGCAGATGCTGCTGAAGCAGATCAATGCCGGCCGGGCCGAACCCGAGGCGATCGTCAACTCCGTGCGCCTCGTCGTCCGCGAGAGCTGCGGCGCCGGCGGGAACGGTGGAGCAAGGAGGATGCTGGCGTGACGACATGGGGCCTGATCGGTGCGAGCACGATCGCGAGGGAATGGGTAATCGGTGCAATCCGCGCGACCGGCGGCGAGATCGTCTCCGTGATGAGCACCAACGCCGAGCGCGGCAAGGCCTATGCGGCCGAGCAGGGCATCCCGAAATCGACGACATCGCTTGACGACCTGCTAAGCGATCCGGCGATCGACGCCGTCTACATTTCGACGACGAACGAACTGCATCACGACCAGACGCTGGCCGCCGCCGGCGCCGGAAAGCACATTCTCTGCGAAAAACCGCTGGCGATGTCGCTGGACGGCGCATGCACCATGGTGAAGGCGGCGAGGGACGCGGGCGTCGTGATGGCGACGAACCATCACCTGCGCAATGCCGCGACGCACCGGGCCATGCGTGACGTGATCAAGGCCGGGCGCATCGGCAGGCCGCTTTCCGCCCGCGTCTTCCACGCCGTCTATCTGCCGCCGCATCTCCAGGGTTGGCGCCTCGACCGGCCGGAAGCCGGCGGCGGCGTCATCCTCGACATCACGGTGCACGACACCGACACGCTGCGCTTCGTGCTCGACGACGACCCCGTCGAGGCTATCGCTTTTTCGCAGGCCGGCGGCATGGCGAAGGGCGAACTGGAAGACGCCGTGATGGGCGTGTTGCGTTTCAAGTCCGGCCTCATCGCCCAGTTCCACGACGGCTTCACGACGAAATTCGCCGAAACAGGCCTTGAGGTCCATGGCACCGAGGGCTCGCTGATCGGCCGCAATGTCATGAGCCAGCGCGCGACCGGCACCGTCACGCTCCGCGACGCCTCGGGCGAGCAGGACCTGCCGCTCGATCACCGCAATCTCTACGAATCGGCCGTTGCCGCCTTCCACGCAGCCGTCGCCGGCAAGGGCCGGCCGGCCGCGACGGGCGAAGACGGTGTCTGGTCGCTCGCGACCGGTCTTGCCGTGGTCGAGGCCGCAAGGACGGGCCGCGTCGTCAGAATCGAATCCGGACTTTGAGCACGAGAATGAGCAAGCATATCACCCCCAGGCAAGCCGCAGACCTGATCCCGGACAGCGCCGTCGTATCGGTTTCGTCGTCCTCCGGCCTCGGCTGCCCGGACCTGACGCTGAAGGCGATCGGCGAGCGTTTCGACGCGACGGGACATCCGCGAAACCTGACGACGTTGCACCCGATCGCCGCCGGCGACATGAGCGGCATCAAGGGCGTCGACCATATCGCGAAGAAGGGCCTGCTAGCGAAGATCATCGGCGGCTCCTACCCCTCAGGTCCCTCCTCTGCCGAACCGCCGCTGATCTGGCAGATGATCACCGGCAACGACATTCCGGCCTACAACATTCCCTCCGGCATCCTCTTCGACATGCACCGCGAGGCCGCCGCCCGGCGCCCCGGCGTGATCACAAAGGTGGGGCTCGAAACCTTCGTCGATCCGTCTCGCGAAGGCTGCGCGATGAACGCCTCCGCCGCCCGTGAACCGGTGGTCGAGAAGATCACCTTCGCCGGCGAGGAATGGCTCTATTTCAAGGCGATCGCGCCGCAGGTGGCGATCATCCGCGCCACCACCGCCGACGAGCGCGGCAACCTGACCTATGAGCACGAGGGTGCCTATCTCGGCGGGCTCGACCAGGCGCTCGCCGCTCGCAACAATGGCGGCATCGTCATCGCACAGGTGAAACGCCTCACCAAGGAAGGCTCGCTCAAACCGCATGACGTGCGCGTGCCCGGCATCCTGGTCGACTATGTCGTGGTCGATCCGGACCAGAAGCAGACGACACAGACGCTCTACGACCCTGCCATTTCCGGCGAGATCTTCCGCCCGCTCGATAGCTTCCGCGTCCCGGACTTCAACGTCCAGAAGGTCATTGCCCGCCGCGTGGCGCAGGAGCTGGAGGCCGGCAGCGCTGTCAATCTCGGCTTCGGCATCTCGGCCAACGTGCCGCGCATCCTAATGGAAGAGGGCCTGCACCGCGCCGTCACCTGGGTGATCGAACAGGGCGCCGTCGGCGGCGTGCCGCTGCTCGACTTCGCCTTCGGCTGCGCCTCGAATGCCGATGCCTTCATGCCCTCGCCCTACCAGTTCACCTATTTCCAGGGCGCCGGATTCGACGCCTCGCTGCTCTCCTTCCTGGAAATCGGCAGGGACGGTTCGGTGAACGTCTCGAAGCTCGCCTTCCGGCCGCATGTGACGGCGGGCGCCGGCGGCTTCGTCGACATCACGGCGCGCGCGAAGAAGATCGTCTTCTCCGGCATGTTCAATGCCGGTGCGAAACTCGCCGTCGAGAACGGCAAGCTCGTCATCGAGAGGGAAGGCAAGCTGAAAAAGCTGGTCAATGCCGTCGAGCACGTCACCTTCTCCGGCCCGCGCGGCGTCGCGCAGGGGCAGGACGTCACCTATGTCACCGAGCGCTGCGTGCTGAAGCTGACGCCGGAAGGCGTCGTGCTCAGCGAGATCGCGCCGGGCGTCGATCTTAAGGCACATATCCTCGACCAGTCGGAATTCGACCTCATCGTCTCGCCGGACCTGAAGGTGATGGATGCCGCACTCTTCACCGATGCGCCGATCGGCCTGACGCTGCCACAGAAGGCACCGCGCCGGCCGGAAGGAGCGCACCATGGCTGAGCTGCGCATCCGCGTTTCCGTTGAGGGCGAAGTCGCGACGATCACCATCGCGCGACCGGAAAAGGCAAACGCCTTCGACATCGACATGCTGAAGGAACTTTCCGCCGCCTGCGATGAGATCGAGGCCAATGCTGCGGTGCGCGTCGCGATCCTGACCGGCGAGGGGAAGGCGTTTTCGGCGGGTGGCGACATCCGCGCCTGGGCCGGGATGGAACCCAATGAGTTCGGCCACGCCTGGGTCCGCTTTGGCCACCGCGTCTTCGAGCGGCTGGCGACGTTGCGCATGCCGCTGATCGCCGCCGTCAACGGCCATGCACTGGGCGGCGGTCTGGAACTGGCCGCCGCCGCCGATATCCGCGTAGCGGAAAGCCAAGTGAAAATCGGGTTGCCGGAAGCGGGCCTCGGCATGGTGCCCGGCTGGTCGGGCACGCAACGGCTGGTGAAGCGTTTCGGCGCGCAAGCCGTGCGACGCATGCTGCTCGGCGGGGAAGTGCTGACGGCCGCAGAAGCCGCGACGCTTGGCATCGTCGACCAGGTCGTGGAGACCGGAACAGCTGTCAATGCCGCGAAGGCTTATGCAGCCCGCATCACAGCGCGCGGGCCTGCAGCGACGGAAGTGTCCAAGCTGATGATCGCAGTGGCGAATGGCGAGGACAACGGTGCGGCGGTGGAGGCCCTCGGCTCGATCCTCGTCGCCAAGACCGGGGACCTGAAGGAAGGCGTCGCGGCCTTCACGGGGAAACGTCCGGCGGACTTCAAGGGAGAATGGTGATGACCGCACATGTGAGACCCAAGGCGCTCGACGACTTCAAGGCACGCGACTTCCGCATGCTGATCGATGGCGCCTGGACGCAAGGTGCCGGCAGCGCCATCGAACGCGTTGCGCCCGGCCACGGCACCGTGGTCAGCCGCTATCCCGCCGGAACCGGAGCCGATGCCGAGCGCGCCATCGCGGCAGCCCGCAGGGCTTTCGACGACGGGCCATGGCCGACCATGACGGGTGCCGAGCGCTCCAACATCCTGCTCAAAGCCGCTGACCTCATTGCCGCGCGGGCGGACGAGCTTGCCTTCCTCGACTGCATCGAATCCGGCAAGCCGATCAGCCAGGCCAAGGGCGAACTCGGCGGCGCGGCCGATATCTGGCGCTATGCGGCAGCCCTTGCCCGTGACCTGCATGGCGAGAGCTACAACACACTCGGACAGGGCACGCTCGGCGTCGTGCTGCGCGACGCGGTCGGCGTCGTGTCGATCATCACGCCCTGGAACTTCCCGTTCCTGATCGTAAGTCAAAAATTACCCTTTGCGCTCGCCGCAGGCTGCACGACTATCGTCAAACCTTCGGAACTGACGTCCGGTTCGACGCTCGTGCTCGGCGAAATCCTCATCGAGGCCGGTGTCCCGGCGGGCGTCGTCAACATCGTCACCGGCACCGGCCCCGAGGTGGGCAGTGTGATGACGACGCATCCGCATGTCGACATGGTCTCCTTCACCGGCTCGACCGGCGTCGGCCGGCTGACGATGGCGAACGCGGCGCAAACCTTGAAGAAGGTCTCGCTCGAACTCGGCGGCAAGAACCCGCAGATCGTCTTCCCGGATGCCGATCTCGACGCGTTCGTCGACGCCGCCGTCTTCGGCGCCTGGTTCAATGCCGGCGAGTGCTGCAACGCCGGCTCGCGGCTGATCCTGCACAAGGATATCGCCGCCGACGTTACAACCCGCATCGCAGAACTTTCGAGACAAGTGAAGGTAGGCGATCCGCTCGATCCGACGACGCAGGTCGGCGCGATCATCACGCCGCAGCATCTCGACAGGATCGGCACCTATGTCGACGATGCGGCAAAGGCCGGTGCTTCCATCTCGCTTGGCGGTGCGGCACTCGACCTCGGCCTCGGCCAGTTCATGGCGCCGACGATCCTGTCCGGCGTGGCACCGGAGATGGCCGTTGCCCGCGAGGAGGTCTTCGGCCCGGTGCTTTCTGTCCTCACCTTCGAGACGACGAACGAAGCGATCCGCATCGCCAACGCGATCGACTACGGGCTTTCGGCCAGCGTCTGGAGTCGCGATTTCGACACCTGCCTCACCATCGGCCGCAAGGTGCGCGCCGGCACGGTCTGGATGAACACCTTCATGGACGGCGCCTCGGAACTGCCCTTTGGCGGCTACAAGCAATCGGGCCTCGGCCGCGAGCTCGGTCGCCATGCGGTGGAGGACTACACGGAGACGAAGACGCTCAACATGCACGTGGGTGCGCGCACCAGCTGGTGGGTGCCGCGATGAGAAAGCTCCCGTCAACTGCGGGCGGGCACACCGGGCGGCATGACGGATTGCACCCGATCTCTCGTCGTGCGGGGAAGATGTCGCCTGCACTGACGGACCGCCGTGACGAGAGAGCGTCAAGACGCGACCAGCCGGTCTCACGGCGTTGGAAAGCTGAACTGCGGGCTCTGGATGTTGGCCAGGTTCTCGACCGGTTCGCCACCGATCCGCTTCAGGAGCAGGCTGCCCATCGCTTCGCCGGCCGCGGTCAAATCCTCGTAGATCGTCTCCACCTTGGGCTGGATCTGCGTGAGCAGGCGCGAGGTCTGTTTGGCAACGATGTCGTATTCGGCACCCAGCGTCAGGCCCCGGTCGCTCATGCCGGTGATCGTGGCGAGCGCCGAGACCTCGCCGGGACACGCGATGCCGTCCGGCGGGTCGGTCTCGCCCATGCGCCGGCGCATATGGTCGCGGATGATGTCGGCCGGGCTGTCCAGGTCGAGTTCGCTCGGGATCTCGTAGGCGACACCGGCCTCGCGCACGGCGGTCATGAAGCCGTGCAGCATATGCTGGTGGAAGGTCAGCCGCTTCGGCGGCAGGATAATGGTCACCTTGCGACGGCCCTTGGTGATGAGGCGTTTCGTCGCCTCGTACGCGAAGGCGAAATTGTCGAAGTCGACATAGGGATGCGATGTGGAAAATTCCGTGCGGCCGTGTGTGACGAAGGGAAAGCCGTTTTCGAGCAGCAGGCGCACGCGCGGATCGAAGGGTTCGGTTCGCGAAAACATCAATCCGTCGGCCATGCCGTTGCGGATGATATAGTTGACCGCATCGACATTGCTGCCGTCAAGGAAGTTGGGGGTGACGATCAGGTGATAGGCCGTGCCCTTGAGACCGCGGGCGATGCCATGCAGGATCGAGGTGCCGAAGCCGAGAATCTCCTCGTGCGGGTCGAGCAGGATGCTGACGACATTCGTGCGGCCGGTCTTCAGCCGCTGGGCGGCGCGATCGGGCAGGTAGCCGATCTCCGCGGCGACCGCATGCACGCGCTTGCGAGTGCTCTCCGAAATCTGCGGCGCATTGCCGAGCGCACGCGATACGGTGGTGATCGCAAGTCCGGTGATGTCGGCGATCGTCTTCAGCGTCGGCTTGCCGACCCTGGCACTCGCGCGGGCGCGTTCGAGATCGGGGGGAAGGTCACTGACTGGCACGACGGGACATTGCTCGCTGGTATGGAAATTCGGCATGAGCTTACAGAGGCCGATCCTGTTCGGCAATCGTGCAATGCAAACGATTTAAACGGCGGAATGCTGCGGCGCAACGTGACATTTCGGCCTGAAATGGACCATGATATTGCTGAAATGCAAGGCGCTAAGCCCGGGAAACATCGTTTTGCCGGCCGGTGCTTGACTCGGTGGAATTTGTAACGTTTTAAATTGAGCCAGCGGCAGCAGCCGTGGCTCCATCGTCTTCGCCGTGCAATACGGCGGCGGCACGGACCGGCGGGAAGAGGCTCCCGCCTTCGACAACTTGCAAACGGGAGGAATTCGATGCGCAAGTTTCTGACGACGACAGCAATCGCAGCAGTAATGATGACGATGGGCAGCGTATCGGCCAGGGCGGCCGAAGGCGTCGAAGTCCTGCACTGGTGGACATCCGGCGGCGAGGCCGCGGCCCTCGACGTCCTCAAGAAGGACCTGGAAGGCAAGGGCATCTCCTGGACCGACATGCCCGTTGCCGGCGGCGGCGGCACGGAAGCCATGACGGTGCTGCGTGCCCGTGTCACCTCGGGCAACGCGCCGACGGCGGTGCAGATGCTCGGCTTCGACATTCTCGACTGGGCCAAGGAAGGCGCACTCGGCAATCTTGATGACGTGGCCGCGCAGGAGGGCTGGGACAAGGTGATCCCGACCGCCCTGCAACAGTTTTCCAAGTATGACGGCCACTGGATCGCAGCGCCCGTCAACGTGCATTCGACCAACTGGGTCTGGATCAACAAGGCCGCTCTCGACGCGGCCGGCGGCAAGGAACCGGCGAACTGGGACGAACTGATCGCGCTGCTCGACAAGTTCAAGGAACAGGGCATCACACCGGTTGCCCATGGTGGCCAGCCCTGGCAGGACGCGACGATCTTCGACGCAGTCGTGCTGTCGCTCGGCAACGACTTCTATAAGAAGGCTTTCATCGACCTCGACCCGGCCACGCTCGGCAGCGCCGAGATGAAGGAAGCCTTCGACCGCATGACGAAGCTGCGTTCCTATGTCGACGACAACTTCTCCGGCCGCGACTGGAACCTCGCGTCCGCCATGGTGATCGAGGGCAAGGCCGGCGTTCAGTTCATGGGCGACTGGGCGAAGGGCGAGTTCATCAAGGCCGGCAAGAAGCCGGGCACCGACTTCGTCTGCATGCGCTTCCCCGGCACGCAGGGCTCGGTGACTTTCAACTCCGACCAGTTCGCGATGTTCAAGGTCGCCGACGACAAGGTTCCCGCACAGCTGAAGATGGCGTCGGCCATCGAAAGCCCGGTCTTCCAGTCGGCCTTCAACGTCGTCAAGGGTTCGGCACCGGCCCGCACCGACGTTCCGGACACGGACTTCGACGATTGCGGCAAGAAGGCGATCAAGGATCTGGCCGAAGCCAACACCAACGGCTCGCTGATGGGCTCGATGGCGCATGGCCATGCCAATCCGGCTTCGGTCAAGAACGCGATCTACGACGTCGTGACCCGCCAGTTCAACGGCGAGCTTTCCTCCGAGGAGGCCGTCGCCGAACTCGCTGCCGCCGTCGAGGCTGCAAAGTAAGCAGGCCCATCTGCCTTCACGCTATCCCTCTTCCGGCTGCGGGGGAGGGTTGCGGAGAGATACGGCATATAACCTTCTCCCCGCTCGCGGGGAGAAGGTGCCGGCAGGCGGACGAGGGCGAGGCCCCGCCGCCCGAAACAGATTTCAACGGTGGTATCGACCATGGATAGCCGAAGCCGGCTGCAGGAGCTTCTGCCGAAGCTCGTGCTGGCGCCCAGTTTTCTCATCGTCCTCGTCTTCGTCTACGGCTTCATCGCCTATACGGGCTTCCTGTCGATGACGGACAGCAAGATGCTGCCCTCCTACAACTTCGTGGGCTTGAGCAACTATTCGAAGCTCTGGGCGCTGCCGCACTGGTGGCGGGCAATCAGCAATCTCGCGATCTTCGCCTCGCTCTACATCGCCATCTGTTCGGTGCTCGGGCTGGGGCTGGCGATCCTGCTTGACCAGAAGATCCGGGCCGAGGGCGTGTTGCGGCCGATCTACCTCTACCCCATGGCGCTCTCCTTCATCGTGACCGGGACCGCCTGGAAATGGTTCCTCGATCCCGGCATCGGGCTCGAGAACACCATGCATCTCTGGGGCTGGGAGAGCTTTTCCTTCACCTGGATCAAGGACCGCAACTACGCGATCTACTGCGTCGTGATCGCGGCCGTCTGGCAATCGTCCGGCTTCGTCATGGCGATGTTCCTCGCGGGGCTCCGCGGCGTCGACAACGAGATCATCAAGGCCGCCCAGATCGACGGGGCCTCGACCATGACGGTCTACCGCCGCATCATCATTCCGCTGATGCGGCCGATCTTCCTCTCCGCCTTCGTCGTGCTCGCCCATCTCGCCATCAAGGCCTACGACCTCGTCGTCGCGCTCACCGGCGGCGGGCCGGGGCAGGCGACCGAATTGCCGGCGACCTTCATGTATTCCTACACCTTCACCCGCAACCAGATGGGTATCGGCGCTTCGTCGGCGATCATCATGCTTGTGATGATCTTCTCGATCATCATTCCCTACCTCTATTCCGAAATCCGCGGAGGCAAAGGCCGATGAGCGCTGCGAGCCAGGACAATGTCATTTCGCACGACCGGCTGACGCGCGCGCTGATCTACGCGGCGCTGATCCTCTTTGCCGTCTACTACCTGCTGCCGCTCTATGTGATGCTGGTGAACTCGCTGAAGCCGCTCGACGAGATCCGCCAGGGTGGCATGCTGAACCTGCCACAGGTCTGGACCATCGACCCGTGGCTTTCCGCGTGGTCGACGGCGCAGATCGGCGTACAACCGACAGGCCTCCGGCCCTTCTTCATCAACTCGATCCTGATGGTCGTTCCGGCCGTGGCGATCTCGACGATCATCGGCGCGTTGAACGGCTACGTCCTGACCAAGTGGCAGTTCAAGGGGTCGAACGCCTTCTTCGGCCTGCTGCTGCTCTCCTGCTTCATTCCGTTCCAGATCGTGCTGATCCCGATGGCGCGCATCCTGGGCTGGCTCGGCATAGCCGGCTCGATCTGGGGCCTCATCCTCGTGCATGTGGTCTATGGCATCGGCTTCACGACGCTCTATTTCCGCAACTACTACGAAAACTTTCCGACCGAGCTCGTCAGAGCCGCGCAGATCGACGGCGCCGGCTTTTTCCAGATCTTCCGCCGCATCCTGCTGCCCTCCTCCGGGCCGATCATCGTCGTCTCGGTTATCTGGCAGTTCACCAACATCTGGAACGACTTTCTCTTCGGTGCCTCCTTCTCCGGCGCCAACTCGACTCCGATGACCGTCGCGCTCAACAACCTCGTTTCCTCCTCGACGGGTGTGAAGGAATACAACGTCCACTTCGCGGGCGCGATCCTCGCGGCCCTGCCCACTCTCATCGTCTACGTCGTCTCCGGCCGCTACTTCGTTCGCGGCCTGATGTCCGGCGCCGTGAAAGGATAAGACCATGTCGTTCCTCAAGATCAGCAATCTGCGCAAGTCCTACGGCGCGCTGGAAATCCTGAAGGACATCAACCTGGAAATCGAGGAAGGCGGCTTCCTCGTGCTGGTCGGCCCGTCCGGCTGCGGCAAGTCCACGCTGCTCAACACCATCGCCGGATTGGAGCCGATCACATCGGGCGATATTTCGATCGACGGCCGTTCGGTCGCCGGACTGCATCCCTCCAAGCGCGACATCGCCATGGTGTTCCAATCCTACGCGCTCTATCCGAACATGACGGTCGCCGGAAACATCGCCTTCGGCATGGAAATCCGCGGCGTGCCGAAGGACGAGCGCGACAAGGCGATCAAACAGGTCGCCGACATGCTGCAGATCGGCCATCTGCTCGACCGCAAGCCCGGCCAGCTTTCCGGCGGCCAGCGCCAGCGGGTGGCGATGGGCCGGGCGCTGGTGCGCGACCCGAAGCTCTTCCTCTTCGACGAGCCGCTCTCAAACCTCGACGCGAAGCTTCGCGTCGATATGCGCACGGAGATCAAGCGCCTGCACCAGCGCATGAAGACCACCATCGTCTATGTGACGCACGACCAGATCGAGGCGATGACGCTCGCGTCGAAGATCGCCGTCCTGAAGGACGGCGTGCTGCAGCAGTTCGGCTCGCCGGCGGAGATCTACAACAATCCAGCCAACA
Source organism: Rhizobium alarense (assembly GCF_021555155.1). Classification (GTDB taxonomy): domain Bacteria; phylum Pseudomonadota; class Alphaproteobacteria; order Rhizobiales; family Rhizobiaceae; genus Rhizobium_D; species Rhizobium_D alarense. The sequence goes on along the minus strand of NZ_JAKGBU010000015.1, from coordinate 33,634 downwards.
TCTTCGTCGCCGACTTCATGGGTTCGCCGGCGATGAACCTGCTCAACGGCAAGATCGAGCAGAACGGCGCCGGCCTCGCCGTGTCGCTGGCCCGCCCGCAGGCGGAGCCGCTGCTGCTGTCGGTGCCGGATGCCCCGGGCGGGCTCGGCGCCTATCGCGGCAGGGACGTCATCTTCGGTATCCGTCCGGAGGCGCTGACCGACCCGGACGGCGCCGACCGCAACGCGCGCACCATCGCGGAGGGGGAATGCCTCATCGAAGTCGTCGAGCCGGCCGGCGCCGACACCTTCGCCGTCACGAACCTTGGCGGCAAGGAAATCGTCGCCCGCCTTCGCGCCGATGTCAGGATTGCCGCCGGACAGATGGCGCGGCTGGCGTTCAACCTCGACAAGGCGGTGTTCTTCGACCCCGCAAGCCAGCTCCGCATCGCCTGAGACGATCATGACCACGCAGCCGGACATCGTCATCATCGGATCGGGGATCGGCGGCGCGACCATCGCCGCCGGGCTTGCGCCGACCGGAGCCAGAATCGTCATCCTCGAGGCGGGCGACCATCTGACCGACCGGCCCGAGAACCGCGACCAGCGGGCGATCTTCCAGCGCGGCCATTTCCGCCCCAGGGAGCTGTGGTACGAGGCGGACGGCACCGCCTTCAACCCCGGCAACTATTACAATGTCGGCGGCAATTCGAAATTCTACGGCGCGGTCCTCGTACGCTACCGCCGCGAGGACTTCGAGGAGATGCAGCATGCGGACGGCATCTCGCCGGCCTGGCCCTTCGGCTACGAGGAACTGGAGCCGTGGTATTCGGCGGCGGAAACGCTCTACAACGTGCGCGGTGTACTCGGCGAGGATCCGACGGAGCCGCACCATTCCGCGCCCTACCCCTTTCCGCCCGTGCCGGACGAACCTGCCATTGCCGACGTCCGGGCGAAGATGAAGGCGAACGGCCTGCATCCCTATTCGCTGCCGCTCGGCGTCGACCTCGACCGCTGGCTCGCCAGGGCGAAGACCCCCTGGGATGCGCATCCGAACGCCAACGACGGCAAGATGGACGCGGAAAGCACGGCCCTTGCCGACGCGCTCAAACATCCGAATGTCGAGCTGCGGACCCGTTGCCGGGTGACGCGGCTCGCGACGGCGCCGCACGGGCGCACCGTGTCGACGGTGCACTATGCGCGGGATAGCCGGTCCGAAAGCGTTTCGCCGAAGCTGGTGATCCTCTCGGCGGGCGCGGTGCAATCCGCCGCGCTCCTGTTGCGCTCGGCCTCGGAAGCTTTCCCGAACGGGCTTGCCAACAGCTCGGACCAGGTCGGCCGCAACTTCATGAACCACAATTCGAGCGCCGTGATCGGCGTCTCGCCGTTCTATCGCAACACCGCGATCTACCAGAAGACATTCGGCTTCAACGACTACTACCTCTCCGACGGAGAGGGCGGTCCGCCGCTCGGCAATGTCCAGCTTCTCGGCCGTGTTTCGGGCAAGATATTGAAGGCCAACATGCCGTCCGTGCCGGAATGGCTGCTGGAACGGGCAGCCGCGCACACGATCGATTTCTACGCAATGAGCGAGGACCTGCCGCATCCCGAAAGCCGCATCATGGTCGACCGCGACCGCATCGTCCTCAAATGGACGCGCACCAACTGGCAGGCCCATCTCGACCTCGTGCAAAAGCTGAAACGCGCTCTGAAAAAGGCCGGGTTCCCGATCGTGCTCGCCCGCGCTTTCGACAAGCGCACGCCGTCGCACCAGTGCGGCACCGTGCGCATCGGCGCCGATCCGGCGAAAGCGCCGCTCGACGTCTGGTGCCGCGCCTTTGATCATCCGAACCTCTTCGTGGTCGACGCCTCCTATCTGCCGACTTCGGCCGCGGTAAACCCTGCGCTCACGGTTGCCGCGCAGGCACTGCGCGTCGCCGACCACATCAAGATCCGGGATCTGGCAGCATGAGCCCGCGCGAACGTCCCGTTGCGATCATCACCGGCGGCCGTCGCGGCATCGGGCTTGGCGTTGCGAGGGCTCTTGCGGCAGACGGTTTCGACATCGCCATCACCGGCATCGGAGACAGCGATTCCGCGACGGACGCAATGCTCGCCGACATCTCCACGCTGGGCGGCCGCGCGATCTATCTCAAGGGTGACCTTGCCGATCTCTCCGGTCACGCGGGGACCGTCTCCGCGATCGAGGACAGGCTCGGCGGCATCGAATGCCTCGTCAACAATGCCGGCATCGCGTCGGTCGTGCGCGCCGACTTCCTCGACCTCGCGCCGGAGAATTTCGATACGATCGTTTCGACAAATCTCCGCGGCACTGTGTTCTTTACCCAGGCCGTGCTGCGCTCGATGCTGGCCGGACAGGCGGCACGAGGCCCACGCTCGGTCATCAACATCACATCCGTGTCGGCAGCATTGAGTTCGCCCGAACGGCTCGACTACTGCATGACCAAGGCGGGGCTCGCAGCCTTCAGCCAGGGGCTGGCGCTGAGATTGGCGGAAACCGGCATCGCCGTCTTCGAGATCCGCCCCGGTATCATTCGCTCCGACATGACCGCCGGCGTCTCGGCGAAATACGACGCACTGATCGACGGCGGCCTGGTGCCGGTGAGGCGCTGGGGCGAACCGGACGACATCGGCAGCGCCGTCGCCGCACTTGCGACGGGGCGGTTCGGCTTTGCAACGGGCAGCGTGATCAATCTCGACGGCGGGCTGTCGATCGGGCGGCTTTGAACTGCCGCGCCCGGGCAGAAACCTGAGGACACCGCATGACTTACGACTACATCATCACCGGCGCCGGGCCTGCCGGCTGCGTTCTGGCAAACCGGCTTTCGGAAGATCCGACCGTGCGCGTGCTGCTGCTGGAGGCCGGCGGCGGGGACTGGAACCCGCTGTTCCACATGCCGGCGGGCTTCGCCAGGATGACCAAGGGCGTGGCGAGCTGGGGCTGGGAGACCGTGCCGCAGAAGCACATGAAGGGCCGCGTGCTGCGCTATACCCAGGCGAAGGTGATCGGCGGCGGCTCCTCGATCAACGCGCAGCTCTATACCCGCGGCAATGCGAGCGACTACGATCTCTGGGCGAGCGAGGACGGCTGCGAGGGCTGGAGCTATCGGGAAATCCTGCCCTATTTCAAGCGGGCCGAGGACAATCAGCGTTTTGCCGACGACTATCATTCCTATGGCGGTCCGCTCGGCGTCTCCATGCCGGTTTCGGGCCTGCCGATCTGCGACGCCTATATCCGCGCCGGCCAGGAGCTCGGCATCCCCTACAACCACGACTTCAATGGCCGCCAGCAGGCGGGCGTCGGCTTCTACCAGCTCACCCAGAAAAACCGCCGCCGCTCCTCCGCCTCGCTCGCCTATCTCTCGCCGATCAGGGACCGCCGCAACCTGACGATCCGCACCGGCACCCGCGTCGCCCGCATCGTCCTGGAGGGAACCCGCGCCGTCGGCGTCGAGGCGGTGACGGCCAAGGGCGTCGAGACGATCCGGGCAGAGCGCGAGGTACTCGTCTCCTCCGGCGCCATCGGCTCGCCGAAGCTGCTCCTGCAATCCGGCATCGGCCCGGCCGATCACCTGAAATCGGCAGGCGTTCAGGTGAAGCACGACCTGCCGGCCGTCGGATCCAACATGCAGGACCACCTCGATCTTTTCGTGATTTCCGAATGCACCGGCGACCACACCTATGACGGCGTGGCGAAGCTGCACCGCACGCTCTGGGCCGGCCTGCAATATGTGCTCTTCCGCTCCGGCCCCGTCGCCTCCTCGCTGTTCGAGACGGGCGGCTTCTGGTACGCCGACCCCGATGCCCGCTCGCCCGACATCCAGTTCCACCTCGGCCTCGGTTCCGGCATCGAGGCGGGAGTCGAGAAGTTGAGGAATGCCGGCGTGACGCTGAACTCGGCCTATCTGCATCCGCGCTCGCGTGGCACCGTACGGCTTGCTTCCGCCGACCCTGCCGCCGCACCGCTGATCGACCCGAACTACTGGGACGACCCGCATGACCGGAAGATGTCGATCGAAGGACTGAAGATCGCCCGCGAGATCATGCAGCAGGCGGCGCTGAAACCCTTCGTGATCGCCGAGCGTCTGCCGGGGCCGAAAGTTGTGACCGACGAGGAGCTGTTCGACTACGGCTGTGCCAATGCCAAGACCGACCACCATCCGGTCGGCACCTGCAAAATGGGCACCGGCGCCGACGCCGTCGTCGGGCTCGATCTCAAGGTCCGGGGGCTTGAAGGCCTGCGCGTCTGCGACAGTTCCGTCATGCCGCGCGTTCCGTCCTGCAATACCAACGCGCCGACGATCATGGTCGGGGAAAAGGGTGCCGACATCATCCGCGAGCGCCCGCCACTCGCGCCGCAGATTTTCGCGCACGAACGCAACGACACGCGGCCGAGGGCGCGTGCCGCCATTCGATAGGAGGAACCGATGATCCGCCACTGCGTCTTCATTCGCTTCAAGCCCGGTTTGGCCGAGCACCTGAAGACGGAAATCTATAATGAGATCACGGCGCTGAAGGACCGCATTCCCGGTTTTCTCGCCGCTCATGTCGGCATCAATGTCAGCCCGGAGACGGGCATGGACAAGGGCTACTCGGAGGGTTTCATCGTCGATTTCGACGATACGCTCGCCCGGGACGCCTATCTTGTCGACGAGGAACACCGCAGGACCGGTGCCAAGATCGTCGCCGCGGCGCAGGGCGGCATCGAGGGCGTGCTTGTCTACGATCTCGAAATCGCCGATGACTGAGGGATGATCAACGATCCGCGCGCCTTCCTGGCCTCCCTTTTCCATGTCGCCGTTAAGGCGGCTGATCCCCTGGAGGCGATCCGGGCGCACCTGCCGCAACGGCCGAAGGGAAGGACCGTCGTGGTCGGCGCCGGCAAGGCAGCGAGCCAGATGGCCGCGGCGCTGGAAACGCTGTGGGATGGGCCACTCGAGGGGGCGGTCGTCGCCCAGCACGGGCCTGTCGCCGAATGCCGGCGGATCGCCGTGCTGCAATCGGCCCACCCCGTGCCGGACGAGGCGGGTCTTGCCGCATCGGGGCGGCTGCTGCGCGAGGTGCGGGGCCTGACGGAGAATGATCTGGTGATCGCGCTGATCTCCGGCGGCGGCTCCTCGCTGCTGCCTGCGCCGGCCGGCAACCTGACGCTTGACGACGAGATCGTCGTCAACAGGGCGCTGCTCGCCTCCGGCGCGCCGATCTCGGCCATGAACGTGGTGCGCAAGCACGTTTCGCGCATCAAGGGCGGCCGGCTGGCGCATGCGGCGCACCCGGCACGCGTCGCAAGCCTCGTCCTATCCGACATACCGGGCGACAACCCCGCCCATGTGGCTTCCGGCCCGACCGTGCCGGACAGATCGACGCCGGACGATGCTCGGGCCATCATCCGCCAGTACCGGATGAAACTTCCGGATGCGGTGATGGACCACATCAACGGCGCGAATGCCGCCGCGCCGGGACCCGACGACCCGGTCTTCGCGCGGCAGGAACATCATGTGATCGCCTCGGCCCGCGTGTCGCTGGAGGCGGCGGCCGAGGCAGCACGCAGACATGGGATCGAGACGCATATCCTGTCGGATTCGATCGAGGGCGAGGCGCGCGACATCGGGTTGATGCATGCCGCACTCGCCCGCGAAATGCGCACTCACGACCGCCCGTTCCGCAAACCTTCGCTTATCCTCTCCGGCGGCGAAACGACCGTGACGATCCGTGACGAGGGCTACGGCAAGGGCGGGCGCAACACGGAATTCCTGCTGTCCTTCGCGCTTGCCATCGATGGCCAGCACGACATTCATGCGCTGGCGGCGGACACCGACGGCCGTGACGGCTCGGAACACAATGCCGGCGCCTTCGCTGATGGCACCTCGATCGCAAGGATGCGGGAAAAGGACATCGACCCGCGCGCGCTGCTGATGGGCCACGACGCCTGGAGCGCCTTCGACGCGGTCGGCGACATCTTCGACACCGGCCCGACCGGTACGAACGTCAACGATTTTCGGGCGATTTTGGTAAGATAAAACTTACTTAAAAGGTATGCCGCGTCTGCGAAACCGGCCGACAGTCAAAGACGCTACGGCCCTATTTGGGCACCACTTCTCCGCCCGCGTCGTCACCCTCGCCCTTGTGGCGAGGGTCTGACCACTTGGCGACGGCAGCAGGTCCTCGGGACACGTCCGAGGACGACGACGAAAGTACGGAGGCCCATCGCTCGACACAAAATTTTCTTCCCGCATCACAGGCGAGCCTCACTCCACCGCCACCGCCAGCACGCTGACGCAGTCGCCCGGCTTGACGAGACCCGGAAAGTGGCGGGCCGCCAGGATGCCGTCCATCTTGGCCTTCACTTCCTCAGGTTCCACGCCGGTGCGGCCAAGCGGATAGATGCGGGCGACGACATCGCCCTTCTGCACCCTATCGCCGAGATCGAAGAGCGGTTCGATCATGCCGCCATCCAAAGCGACGCTGAAGCAGTCGCCGTCCGGCATGTCGAGCCAGGTGGTCTCCGACGATACCACGGCGCCTTTCAGGATACCTGCGGCCTTCAGCACATTGGCGACGCCGCGTTTTGCGATGCCGGCACTCTTTGCCGTCGCGGTGCCGCCGCCGCCGAGTTCGGTGGTCACGAACACCTTGCCCATCTCTTCCGCCGCCGTGTCGTACATGCCGACCGCATCGATCTCCAGCATCTTCATCGACCACGGCGCACCGAAGGCCGAGACGAGGTCGAACGCCTTCGCCTCCTGCATCTTGTCGGGCAGGACATGCGCCGCGCAGAAGGGCAGGAAGTCGAGCGTCCTTCCGCCCGAATGAAAGTCGAGCACGATGTCGGCGAGCGGCAGCAGCACGCGCTGGAAATAATCCGCGATCTTCTGGGTGACCGTACCGTCAGGCGCGCCCGGAAAGCTGCGGTTCATGTTGCCTTTGTCGACCGGCGAGGTGCGCGTGCCGGCCGCAAAGGCCGGATAATTCATCGCCGGAACGATGATGACGCGGCCGGTGACATCCTCCGCCTTCAACGTGCGGGCAAGGTCGAAGAGCGCGATCGGCCCTTCGTATTCGTCGCCGTGATTGCCACCGGTGAGCAGTGCCGTCGGCCCGTCGCCGTTCTTCACCACCGTCAGCGGGGTCATCACAGATCCCCAGGCGGAATCGTCCCGGCTGTAGGGCAGGCGCAGGAAGCCGTGCTGCACCCCCTCGGCCGAAAAATCGACCGTGGGGCTGATCGGCGACGGGCGCAAGGTACGTTCCAGCATGGCTCAGTCCTTCACGAAAAGCTTGCGCGGCACATTGGCCAGGCACTCGACCCCGGCCTCGGTGATCAGGATGCTCTCCGTCGTCTCGAAGCCCATATCCTCCAGCCAGAGACCCGTCATGAAATGGAAGGTCATGCCCGGCTTCAGTTCCGTCCTGTCGCCGGGGCGCAGGCTCATGGTGCGCTCGCCCCAGTCCGGCGGATAGGAGACGCCGATCGGATAGCCGGTGCGGTTGTCCTTCACGATGCCGTATTTCTTGAGAACCCCGAAGAAGGCGTTGGCGATGTCCTCGCAGGTGTTGCCGGGCTTGGCGACGGCAAGGCCCGCCTCCATGCCTTCGAGCGTCGCCTTTTCCGCATTGATGAAGGCCTGCGTCGGCTTGCCCAGGAAGACGGTGCGCGACAGCGGCAGGTGGTAGCGGTTGTAGCAGCCGGCGATCTCGAAGAACGTACCTTCACCGGATTTCATCGGCCGGTCGTCCCAGGTGAGATGCGGCGCGGACGCCTCGACGCCGGATGGAAGCAGCGGCACGATCGCCGGATAGTCGCCGCCGATGCCATCGACGCCACGCGTGCCGGCATCGTAGATCTCGGCGACGAGATCGCATTTGCGCATGCCGACCTCGATCGTGTCGAAGATGCGCTGGTGCATGGCTTCCACGATGCGCGCGGCATTGCGCATATATGTGATTTCCGTCTCGCTCTTCACCGCACGCTGCCAGTTCACGAGCGCGGTCGCGTCGACGAAGCGGGCGTTCGGCAGATGCTTTGTGAGCGAGGCGAAGGCGGCGGCGGAGAACCAGTAATTGTCCATCTCGACGCCGATCGTCATCTTGTCGAGGCCACGTTCGGCGAGCTTTGCCGACAGGTAGTCCATCGGGTGGCGCTCGGTGGACTGCACATAGTGGTCCGGATAACCGATGATGTTCTCGTGCTTCAGGTAGGCGGTGAACTTGGCACCGTTGGCATCCTGCCCGCGGCCGTACCAGATCGGCTCGCCCGAGGGCGGCACGACGACGCACTGGTGCACGTAGAAGGACCAGCCGTCATAGCCCGTCAGCCAGTTCATGTTCGACGGATCGGAGCAGATCAGCACGTCGATACCCTTGGCCTCCATGGCCTTCCGGGTCTTGTCGAGCCGTGCTTCGTACTCCGCCAGGGAGAATTTGAGATTGGCTTGTTTCATGGGTCTTTCCTCAAAACCGGCGGCGCCGGCATTCAGCTTTCGAATGTCGTTCCGGCATCGGCCGCGCGTGCACGGGCAAAGGCGAGCGTGGCGATGGCGGTGTCCTGGATGCCCGTGCCGGTGAGATCGGCGACGGTGATCTGGTCCGGGCTCGTGCGGCCCTGCCTGCGTCCGGCGATGACCGCGCCCAGTTCCGGAAAATCGGCTTCTGCTGTGACGAGCCCCGCCTCGATGGCGTGGTGCAACTCGCCCAGCCGGCGCGTCTGCTTCAGGCTGTCGGCAACATAGAGGCCGGCGCCGGTGATGACCGCGGGCTCGATCTCGTTCTTGTGCTCGGCATCCGAGCCCATGGCCGTGACATGCTGGCCGGGCTGGAGCCATTCGGCCTTCAGGATCGGCGTTTCGGACGGCGTGGTCGTGACGATGACATCGGCGCCGTCGACCGCCTGCGCCGGATCGACCACGGCGCGAATGGAAATGCCGAGCCTGCCGGCGAGGTCCGTCGCGGCGGCCTCAGCCTTCTCCAGATCGCGCGCCCAGATCCGGGCCTCACGGATCGGGCGGACCAGGCTCAAGGCTTCGAGCTGCAGCTTCGCCTGCATGCCGGCACCGAAGATGGCGGCAACGGACGCATCGTCACGCGAAAGATGTTTCGCCGCAACGGCCCCGGCAGCAGCCGTGCGCACGTCGGTCAGATAGCCGTTGTCGAGCAGCAGCGCCTGCACCAGGCCGGTCTTCGCCGACAACAGCACCATCATGCCGTTCGTGCTCGGCAGGCCGATCTTCGGATTGTCGAAGAAGCCGGGACTGATCTTGATGGCAAATCCGTCGAGACCCGGCACATAGGCCGTCTTCACATCCACCTCGCCGCGATGCTCGGGAATATCGAGTCGCAGGATCGGCGGCATCGACACGGCCTTGGTGGCAAGCGCATGGAAGGCATCCTCGACGCAGGCGATCGCCTCGAGATCGAGCGGCACGATCCGGCGGAGATCCGCCTCGGTCAGGATCTTCATCGTGGTCATGCCATCTCCTCCCGAAACGGATCGTCCTCGCCGTTCACCACCCGCCGGTGCAGGTTCATATCGACATTGCGGCCGGAAAGGATCGCAACGACGGGACCGTCGAGCGTGCCGAGACGACCGGCGAGAAGCGCCGCGATTCCGACCGCCGCAGCACCCTCGATCACCTCGCGCTCCTCAAGATAGGCATGGCGCATGCCGGCGGCGATCTCGGCTTCGGAAAGCAGGATCACGTCGTCGAGAAGCGCGCGGCACATCGGGAAGGTCACCGTATTGTCGAGGCCGATGCCGCCGCCGAGCGAATCGGCA
>NZ_JAKGBU010000015.1:21517-23763 GCF_021555155.1 Rhizobium alarense | reverse complement strand
CGCGGCGCCGCGCTCCATGGTGAGGCCGATGATACGGGTCTTCGGCGAACGGCCTTTCACCGCTGCGGCAACGCCGGCTGCCAGCCCGCCACCGGAGAGCGGCACGAGTACCGTTGCGACGTCCGGGACCTGTTCGATGATCTCCAGCCCAAGCGTGCCCTGCCCCGCCACAACTGCAGGGTCGTCGAAGGGCGGCGCCATGACGAGGCCATCTTCCGCTACCAGCCGGTCGACCCCGACCTGCGCCTCGTCCTGCGACCTGCCGACGATGCGGATATTGGCGCCAAGCCGCCGGATTTCCGCCACCTTGTTTTCCGGAACCAGCCGCGACAGGCAGATGGTCGCAACCGAGCCTTCCGCCTTTGCAGCATGGGCGAGCGCCCGGCCGTGATTGCCGGTCGAGGCCGCGACGACGCCGCGGGCGCGTGCGTCCGACGACAGCGACAGCACGGCATTGGTGGCGCCACGCAGCTTGAAACTGCCTGTGGTCTGATGATGCTCGAGCTTCAGCGCAACCGGCACGCCACACAGTTCCGACAGCGATGCGGACATGACCAGCGGCGTGCGCAACACGCGGCCGGACATGCGCGTCGCGGCCTGTTCTACATCTGAGAGAGTGACCGGCAACGCGTTCGCCATGACTTACATTCCGGAATATGGCAGCGCCATGAGGCGACCCAGCTCGGGACGCGCCGTTTCCTCGCCGCAGATCCGCAGACAGGCCCAGGCGGTGGCGAAATTGCTGCTGACGACGGGCTTGCCGATCACCTGCTCGATCTCGGAGATCACGCTTGCCGCGCGAACCGCCGTGCAGGAGATGAAGAGCGCATCGGACTCCGGCGCCATCGCCTCCTTTGCAAAGGCGACCAGTTCGTCGAGCGCGATGCGCGCCATCTCGCGGTCGTCGTCGAGATCGAGGCAGGTGAAGCGAGCGATGTCGAAGCCGAGACCGGCAAAGTAGCCGGCCATCGGGCGGCTGGTCTCGATCGTGTAGGGCGTCAGGATCGAAATGCGGCTTGCGCCGAGCGCCCGCAATCCTGCGACCGAGGCGGCTGTCGGCGTCACGACCCGCGCGCCGGGCTTGGCCGCCTTGATCGCGGCCTCCACCTCGGCATCACCGATCACCACGGTGGCCGACGTGCAGGAATATATCACGGCGTCGAGCGGCTCGTCTGGCAGGATGAGCGCAGCGGCCACCGTCAGCGACGGTTGCATGGCACGCAGATTGTCCGGCGTCACCGGATTGGCATAGGGGATGCGCGAGACATAGACGCCGATGCGCTCGCTGGCGACGAGGCGCTGGAAATCGACCTCGGTCGTGTGATCGGTGGCGAGGATGATCAGGCCAACCCTCTTGGCCAGCGGGCGGTCGTCGAGGCGCGGCGCGTGAGAAGCCGGTATCGGGGAAAGGTCGGCCATCATCAGCGTTCGTCCACGCGGGCATAGCGCTCTTCCAGCCAGCGCAGGAAAACGACGGAAATCAGGCTCATGACCAGGAAAAAGACGCCGACCATGGTCATCGGCTCGATGTAGCGATAGCTGCTGTTGGCGACGCTTTTCGCCTGGTTCATCAGTTCGAGCACGGTGATCGCCGACAGCAGCGGCGTTTCCTTGAACATGGCGATCAGGTAGTTGGCAAGCGCCGGGATCATCGGCGGGATCGCCTGCGGCAGGATGACGTGGATCCAGGACTGACGCTCCGTGAGGTTCGTCGCCTTCGCCGCCTCCCACTGGCCGCGCGAGACGTTCTCGATGCCGGCGCGATAGACCTCAGCCGTATAGGTCGCATAGTGCAGGCCGAGCCCGATGACGCCGGCCGTCAGCGCCGGCAGGCGGATGCCGATGTCGGGCAGGACGTAGAAGATGAAATAGAGCTGCACCAGCAGCGGCGTGCCGCGGATGAACTCGACGATGAAACTCGTCGTGCGGGCAATCGGCTTCGGCGCCGACATGCGCAGGATCGCGAAGACGAGGCCGATGACGGCGGCAACGATGGCGCCGAGGATCGTCGCGATGATGGTGATCTTGAGACCCTGGAGAAGGGCCGGCATGATCTCCCGGACGAAATTCCAATCCCATTCCATCGTCAGGCCCTCACACCGTCGAGACCGCGGGTGACGCGGCGTTCCAGCCAGCGCATGAACTGCGAGATGGCCAGCGCCATCAGGAAATAGAGAACGAGGATCGTTGCGAAGGGGATCAGCGTGCTGCCAGTCTGCGAGCGCACCACCTGGGCCTGGAAGGTC
>NZ_JAKGBU010000015.1:0-21417 GCF_021555155.1 Rhizobium alarense | reverse complement strand
AATAGAGAACGAGGATCGTTGCGAAGGGGATCAGCGTGCTGCCAGTCTGCGAGCGCACCACCTGGGCCTGGAAGGTCATGTCGGTGAGCGAGATCAGCGAGACGACGGCCGTGCCCTTCAGGAGCTCGATCGCATTGTTGCCGAAGGTCGGCAGCATCAACGGTAGCGCCTGCGGCAGAATAACGTGACGCATCGACTGGTAGCGCGAGAGGTTGAGCGCGATACAGGCCTCACGCTGCTCCCGCCCGATCGCCTTGACCGCGCCGCGCACAACCTCCGCGCCATAGGCGCCGACATTGAGGCCGAGCGCCAGCACGCCGGCCTGAAGCGGCGACAGCGTGATGCCGGCAAAGGGAAGGACGAAATAGACCCAGAAGAGCTGCACGAAGATCGAGGTGCCGCGGAAGAACTCGATATAGGTCGTCGCCAGCGCCCTCACCGCCATGAAGCGGCTGACGCGCCCGAGGCCGGCAATGAAGGCCATGAAAACCGCCAGCGCGCAGCCCATGACGGTGAGCTGGAGTGTGACCAGCGCGCCCTGAAGGATCAGCCCTATATAGCCGGACCAGTCGATCATCTTCGGTTCAGTTCCTCTGTCACGTGGGCCCCTCATCCGCCTGCCAACACCTTCTCCCCGGCGGAGAGAAGAAGCCCGTGGCCGCGACTAGGGCTCCATCTATCGATCAGGTACGGGCAAGATCATCGTTCGTTTCGCTCGGACCGTCGGCACGCATCGAAACACCCCCTCTGGCCTGCCGGCCATCTCCCCCACAAGGGGGGAGAAGACCCGCTGCAAGGCCTTGCACACGCTCAACCGCGGGGAGCAGGGCAGCAAAGCCCCTCCCCCTTGTGGGGAGGGGTCCGGCCCCTTACTGCGCCGCGCAGAGCTTTTCGCGGTCGGTCGACATCGCGGCTGCCGCCGAGAAGCCGTAGGGCTCGATGATCTTCGCGAAGTCGCCCGATTCCTTCATCTTGGCGAGTTCGACGTCGAAGGCATCGCGCAGCGCCTCGTCGCCCTTGCGGAAGGCAGCACCGTCGCAATAGACCGGCGCACCCTCGACCGGCGCGACGACCTCTATGTTGGGATCGTTCGCCTTGGAGACGAGGTCGTTGATCGAGAGAACCGGCAGCGAATAGACGTCGATGCGGCCGTCCTGCAACATCTTCAGACCGCTCTGGCCATCAGGAACAACGATGACGCGATCACGCGGCACGCCGGCTTCGAGCGCCAGTTTCTCCTCAGTGCCGCCGCCCGGTGCGCCGATCCTGGCATCCGGATTGTCGGCGATGTCCTTGTAGCTCGTGAGGCCGAGCGGATTGCCCTTCTTCAGTGCGAAGGCTTCGGCGTCACACAGGATCGGCTGCGAATAGGCGACGGCGGCGCAGCGCTCCGGTTTCATGAAGAGGCCGGCGGTGATGACATCGTGGCGGCCGGCCTGGAGACCGGGGATCATCGCACCGTATTCGGAGATCGAGGCGACGATGTCCTCGACCCCGAGACGCTTGAAGATTTCGCGGGCGACGTCCGGTGCCGCACCCGAAACCTTGCCGTCGGCGGCAACCGCCGTGAAAGGCGGCTCGTTGGCGATGGCGACGCGGGCAAAGCCCTGGCCCTTCAGCTCTTCCAGCTTGTCGTCGGCGGCGGACGCCGGCGCGGCCAAGACGATTGCCATCAGCGCGGATGCGCCAGCGGCCATGGTCAGGAAATGTTTGATGTTCATTGTCGAGAACTCCTCTGGCTGTCCGGTTTTTATTGTTTGGGGGTATTCCCGCCGGGTCGATCCCGGTCAGACGCGGTGCCCTGCCGCGAGTATCTTGCGCAGGAAGGTTTGCGTGCGTTCCTGTTTGGGATTCTTGAATATCTCGTCCGGCTTGCCCGCCTCGACGATCTTGCCGCGATCGAAAAAGAGCACCCGGTCGGCGAAGTCGTGCGCGAAGCCCATCTCGTGGGTAACGAGCAGCATGGTCATGTCCGTCTCCGCCGCCAGCTTGCGCATGACGTTCAGCACCTCCTCGACCAGTTCCGGGTCGAGCGCCGATGTCACCTCGTCGAAAAGCATGATCTTCGGCGAGAGCGCGAGGGCACGGGCGATGGCGACGCGCTGCTTCTGTCCGCCGGACAGTTGGGCGGGCATGCTCTTCGCCTTGTCGGCGAGGCCCACCATGTCGAGAAGCTCCATCGCCCGCTTCTCGGCCGCCGCCTTCGCCAAGCCCTTGGTGAGCATGGGCGCCAGCGTCACGTTGTCGAGCACGCATTTGTGCGGAAAGAGATTGAAGTGCTGGAAGACCATGCCGATCTTCTCGCGCATCCTGTGCAGGTGCCGCTCGTCCGCCGGCACGAGCCCGCCATTCCTCGGCATGTGATAGAGCTGCTCGCCATCGACCTCGATATGGCCGGCGTTGATGGCCTCGAGCGTCATCAGAATGCGTAGGATCGTCGTCTTGCCGGAGCCCGAGGGGCCGATTAGCGCCAGCTTCTCACCCGGCATGACCTCCATCGACAACCCGTCGAGCACGGTCAACGGGCCGTAGCTCTTGGCGATGGTGTCGATGCGGATGATCGGCTCGGCCATTCATGTCTCTCCCTGTTGAGACAGGCTATGGCCTAACGATGACCGTCGATCGAAATCATGTCAATCTGAATAATAATATCATGACAATTAATGTACACCTGCCCAATCGGCAGGCGTTGACTTCAAATTGCGAGCAGCAATGTCTCCGGATCGCCATGGGAGATCGATGCGACGATGCCGAGGCCGGTTCGCAACTCCGCCTCGTTGGTGGAGCCGAGCGAGATGCGCACGGCCGGGCGCCAGGGACTGTCGCAGGTCCGGAAGGAGGACCCCGGCGCGATTGCCACGCCACGCAGCCGCGCCTGCGCCACGAAGCTTTCCTCCGAGTGGCCCCCGGGCAGGGTCAGCCAGACATGCAGGCTCTGCGGATGCGAACGGTAATCGAGAGTCCCGAGGGTTTCCTCCGCGATGGCATGACGGCTCGCCAGTGCTCTCCGTTGCCAGTTGACGAGGTCCATCGCCGTGCCGTCGCCGACCCAGCGAGTCGCAATCTCGGCGATCGACGGCGTCGCCATCCAGTTGGAGACGAGGTGGCGGTTGGCGACTGCCGCCACGTAGCGGTCGGGCGCCGCGAGATAGCCGATGCGCAGGCCCGGCACCGTGATCTTGGTGAAGCTCGTGACATAGAGCGTGCGCTCCGGCGCATAGGCGGCGATCGGCGGCGCCCTGCCCTCGACGAGCGGGCCGAGGATATCGTTCTCGATGATGGCAAGGTCATGCCGCCGGGCAACCTCGGCCAGCGCCGCGCGCCGCGCGCCGCTCATCAGCGTTGCCGTCGGATTGATCACGGAAGGCTGAAGAAAGACGGCGCGAATGACGCCCTTGCGGCAGGCTTCGTCGAGCGCTTCGGGGATCATGCCGTCGTCGTCGATCGGCAGCCCCTCCAAATGGAGACCGAGATAACCGGAGAGCGGCACCAGCGTATGATGGCTGATCGCCTCGGTCGCGATCGTCGAGCCGGGCGGCGCGACGCTCATCAGCGCCACCGTCATGCCGGCGGTCGCGCCGTTCGTCAGGTTGATGTTCAGCGGCGAGATGTCGAGCCCGCAGCGCGCCAGCCATTCGGCGGCAACGGCCCGATGACGCGGGAAGACCATGTTGGGCCGGAAGGAGAGCGCCGAACTCGACGGCAGGTTCTCGGCGAGCCAGCCGAACGCCTCACGCATCCGGTCGAGATGGATCTGCTCACAGGCGGGTTTCAGGATCGAGAGGTCGATCAGTTCGCCGAGCCGCTCCGGCAGGTAGGGTGGCTCCGGCTCCTTCGCCCGCGTCTGCACGAAGCTGCCGCGGCCGATCTCGCCGGAAACCAGCCCGCGCCGGATCAGTTCGTCATAGGCGCGGCTGACCGTCTGGACGGAAAGGTCGAGATCGTCCGCAAGGCGGCGATGGGTCGGCAGACGATCGCCGTTCTGGAACCTGCCTTCCTGGATGGCGCGTGCGAACTGCTCCGCCAGCGAAAGATAGGCAGGGCGCTTCAGATGTGATGGATCGGGTCGCCAATTTGTCATGATTTAACAGTGACCAAAATCATCTCAATTGACAACGCAAAAATGCAGACCCAATGTCGTTTTCCAGCCTGCTGCGACAGGCACCGCGATAGATCGGACGCCATGAAACTCGACGCCATCGACCTGCGCATCCTGAACGCGATCCAGCGCGACGGCCGCATCACCAAGCTTGCACTGGCCGAGAAGGCAGGGCTTTCGCCGACCCCCTGCTGGCTGCGGCTGCGCAAGCTGGAAAAGGCCGGCATCGTCAGCGGCTACCATGCCCGCGTCGCGGTGCGCAAAGTGGCACCTGTCGCGAACGTGATGATGGAAGTGACGCTCGGCGCACACCGACAGGCGGATTTCGACCGCTTCGAGCGCGCTGTCGCGACAATTCCGGAGATCGTCGCCTGCTGGTCGGTCGGCGGCGGCGTCGATTATTTCCTGAAGATCATGACACCGGACATCGACGCGTATCAGCGCTTCGTCGATGGTCTGCTCGACCGCGAACTCGGTATCGACCGCTACTTCACCTATATCGTCACCAAGACGGTGAAGGAGGAGACAGTGCTGCCGCTTGAAACGCTCCTCCCCGATTTTTCGTAGACAATCTCTCCACAGCCTCCGGCCAATTTGGACCAAATCTCCATGGCGACGGTCCAGAATGGACAGATTGTCCCCGGGCGCAGGCGAGACTTGCCGCACGCCCCACGAGGAGACCGGAGATGAACGCCGTATTCGCCCGCACCGCCTTTCACGACGCGCTGAACGGTCTGAAGGACCGTCACCTGCTGCGCGAGCTTGCCTATGTCGGCGGCCGCTGGGTCGCCGCCCGCGACGGCCGCTCCTTCGAGGTCACGGACCCCGCCACCGGCGCGACGCTTTCCTGGGTGGCAAGCCTCGGCGCCGACGAGACAAGCGATGCCATCGCCGCGGCACAGCAGGCCTTTGCCGGTTGGCGCGACCGCCTTCCGCAGGCGCGCGCGACGATCCTGCGCCGCTGGTACGACCTGATGCTGGCGGCGAAGGACGATCTTGCGCTCCTCATGACGCTGGAACAGGGCAAGCCGCTCGCGGAATCGAAAGGCGAGATCGACTACGCTGCGTCCTTCATCGAATGGTATGCCGAGGAGGGCAAGCGCGTGAACGCCGAGAGTGTCGCCAGCCACCTGCCCGGCGCCGAGATGATCGTGCGCCGCGAGGCGCTCGGCGTCGTCGGCATTGTCACGCCGTGGAATTTCCCCTCGGCCATGATCACCCGCAAGGCAGCGGCCGCGCTTGCCGCCGGCTGCCCGGTCGTCGTGCACCCGTCGTCCGAAACGCCGCTGTCCGCGCTGGCGCTTGCCGAACTCGGCGAACGGGCCGGCCTTCCCGCCGGCGTCTTCAACGTCGTGACCGGCGATGCCGCGACCATCGTCGGCCGCATGAGCGAGGATGCCCGCGTGCGCGCCATGAGCTTCACCGGCTCGACGGAGATCGGCAAGCTCATTGCCGGCCAGTGCGCCGGCACGATGAAACGGCTGGTCATGGAACTCGGCGGCCACGCGCCGCTCATCGTCTTCGCCGACGCGGACGTGGAGAAGGCGGCCGAGATCGCCGTCAATGCCAAGTTCGCCACCTCCGGGCAGGACTGCCTTGCCGCCAATCGCATCTATGTCGAGCGGCCCATCCTCGACGCCTTCAACACGGCATTTGCAGCCCGCATCGCGAAGCTCAAGGTCGGGGGTGGCCTGGAGGCCGGCGCCGAAATCGGCCCCCTGATGCATGCCCGCGCCGTGACCAAGGTCGAGGAACAGGTGGCCGACGCCCGGGCGAAGGGTGCCCGCGTCCTTGCCGGCGGCAAGCGGCACAAGGCCGGCCCGCTGTTCTTCGAGCCGACGCTTTTGATCGATGTCTCCGACGATGCGCTGATCATGCGCGAGGAGACCTTCGGTCCGGTCGCCGCCGTCTCGGCCTTCGACAGCGAGGCGGAGGTGATCGCGCGGGCAAACGACACCGAATACGGCCTCGTCGCCTATGTCGTCACCGAAAACGGCGCGCGTCAGATGCGCCTTGGCCGTGCGCTCGAATACGGCATGGTGGCGATCAACCGGGTGAAGATCACCGGCAGCCCGATCCCCTTCGGCGGCTGGAAACAGTCGGGCATCGGCCGCGAGGGCTCGCGCCACGGCCTCGAGGCCTTCACCGAACTCAAATATCTCTGCATCGACACCGCCGCCTGATCGGGGCGCGACCACGAAAGGACAAGACCATGCTCGACCAGCGCAACGAACTGACCGCCTGGGACCGCGACCACTTCTTCCACCCCTCAACGCATATGGGCATGCATGCCCGCGGCGAGACGCCGACCCGCGTCATCGGCGGCGGCGAAGGGGTCTACATTACCGACACCAGCGGCAAGACGAGCCTCGATGCCTTTGCCGGCCTCTATTGCGTCAATGTCGGCTACGGCCGCCAGAAGATCGCAGATGCCATCGCCGAGCAGGCGAAGAACCTCGCCTACTACCATTCCTATGTCGGCCACGGCACGGAAGCCTCGATCACGCTCGCCAAGATGATCATCGATCGCGCGCCTGATGGCATGAGCCGCGTCTATTTTGGCCTCTCCGGCTCGGATGCCAACGAGACCAACATCAAGCTCATCTGGTACTACAACAACATTCTCGGCCGGCCGGAAAAGAAGAAGATCATCTCGCGCTGGCGCGGCTATCACGGCTCTGGCGTCATGACCGGATCGCTGACCGGCCTCACCCTCTTCCACAACGCCTTCGACCTGCCGCGCGCTCCGATCCTGCATACCGAGGCGCCCTATTTCTTCCGCCGGCCGGATCGCTCGATGGACGAGGAGCAGTTCTCGCAATATTGCGCCGACAAGCTGGAGGAGATGATCCTCGCCGAAGGCCCCGAGACGGTCGCCGCCTTCATCGCCGAGCCGATCCTCGGCACCGGCGGCATCGTGCCGCCGCCTGCCGGCTACTGGCAGAAGATCCAGGCCGTGCTCGACAAATACGACATCCTGCTCGTCGCCGACGAGGTCATCACCGGCTTCGGCCGGCTCGGCACCATGTTCGGCTCCGACCACTACGGCATGAAGCCCGACCTCATCACCATCGCCAAGGGCCTGACCTCCGCCTATGCGCCGCTCTCCGGTACCATCGTCTCCGACAAGGTCTGGCAGGTGCTGATGAAGGGTTCGGACGACCTCGGCCCGATCGGCCACGGCTGGACCTATTCTGCGCACCCGATCTGCGCTGCCGCCGGCGTCGCCAATCTCGAACTGATCGACGAACTCGGCCTCGTCGAGAATGCCGGCTCGACGGGCGCCTATTTCCGCTCGGAACTCGCCAAGGCCGTGGGTGGCCACAGGCATGTCGGCGAAGTGCGCGGCGACGGCCTTATGGCGGCGATCGAACTCGTCGAGGACCGGGACGACCGGGCCTTCTTCGATCCGTCTCGGAAGATCGGTCCGCAGGTCTCGGCCGCCCTTCTCGAACGGGGCGTCATCGGTCGCGCCATGCCGCAGGGCGACATCCTCGGCTTCGCGCCGCCGCTCTGCCTCACCAGAGAGCAGGCGGATGTCGTGGTGAAGACCACAGCCGCAGCAATCGACAGTGTCTTTGCCGCCCTTTGATCCGGCAGTGGGGAGCGGTACACGTGCCGTTCCCCGCACGATCGTCGTGCGATCAGCTCGGAAGCGAAAAACCGAGCGTCCAGCGGTCACCGATGATGCGGTCGTATTCTGGCGGATCGAAATGCTCGAAACCGCCGCCCGGATAGAGCGTCAGTTCTCCGACGCGCACCCAGTCGTCGCTGGCATAGAGGTCGACCCGCACGAAATCGAGATCCGCGCCGAGCGTCCGGGCGACCATCAGCATCTCGTCCAGCCGTTTCGGCCGCGCCACCTCCCCAGGGTAGCGCGGCAGGTAGTCGGGGTCCCAGAGCGGCAATTTCTGCCAATCCGGTGAATAGTGGCAGGCATAACCCCTGTCCCCGATGCGCATGTTGATTTCGACATGCGACACCTCACCGCCGAAGGTGTGGAAGCGGTAGTCCCAGGGAATGCCGCCCTCGACCTGCAGCATGGCCTCGATGACCACCTGCGGCTTCACCTGGCTGTAGGCCCATTCTCGATTGAACCCCGAATGATCGAGCGTCAGCCAGTGCGGCACGGGATTGTCGGCAACGAGCCGGTCAATATCCCCGCGGCCGTAGAGGAAACGGCCCTGCGCGCTGGCATGGGTGGGCTTGACGACGACGGGCAGCTCGACGCGGCTCCAGTCCACCGTGCCGAGATCCGTACCGACCCAGAATTGCGGTATGGCGTATCCCGGGCCGAGCTTCGCGTCGACATAGGCTTTGACACCCGCCTTGTCGACCAGCATGCCATAGAGCGGATTGCGGTCGTAGAGCTTGCGCGCCTGGACCTTTTCGCTGAAGGTCCGCGGATTGCGGAAGCTCGGCCAGACGCCCTTGATGACGCGATACTTGATGGCGAGATAGGGTCTGTCCGGCAGGGGTGCGATGACGCGCCAGATCGCGTGCCGCACCATTTCCTTCACCGTCCTGTCCTGGTAGCCCGGTATCAGGAACGTTTCCCGCCGCGTCTCGTCCTGCATGGAAAAGTCCTCGTCCGCCCGTATTCGATAGATGCCGGGCTTTCATTAAATCAAAGTTATCTTTTCGCGTGAAAATGGCTGATGTCGAATGTTCTGCGCTCGTCCCTCCTGAACGTGGCCGCGACGACGATCTCGCTGGTCACCGGTTTCGCGGTCAGCGTCATCGTCGCGCGCCTGCTCGGACCGTCGGGGTCCGGCATGGTCGCTTTCGTGGTCTGGGCGGCCATGGCGGCTTCGGCGATCGCGGATCGCGGCATGCCGCAGACCGTGCTGCGCTATGTATCGGCGGCCGGCCCCGACGGCAATGAGCGGCAAACAATCATCGACGCCGCCTTCACCCGTTTCCTGCTTGCCGTCACGGTGGTGTTCTGCCTGGCCGTGCTACTGGGCTTGTTCGAAGTCTATTGGCGGTCGCCGGAAGACAGCGTCATCTATTTCGTCGGGGCCGCACTTTTTCTGCTCTACGCACTCAACGCCTTCTCGACCGCAGCCTCGCGCGGCAAGGGCGGGTTCGCCGAGACGGCGGGATGCATCGCCATCGGAGGCCTCATCCAGATTCCGTTGGCGTTTCTGGGAGCCATGTATTTCGGCGTTGCCGGCGCAATCGCCGGCATGGCGACGCGCTATCTGCCACAATCGCTGCTCCTGCGGCGTCATGTCTCGCGCCGGCGCGACACGCCAGCATATCTTAAGCCGGACATGGGTGCCTACGGCCGCCATATCTGGCTCGGCGATCTCATCGACGTTGTCGCCGTATCGCGCATCGAGTTCCTCGTGCTCGGCTACTTCCTGACGACCGAGGACGTCGGCTTCTTCGCCGCGGCGATCGTCTTTGCCGGCCTCGTCATACAGATGGCGCATCAGATTTCGCCTGCCTTTGTCGTCGGATTTTCGAGCGCGCTCGCAACACCCGGCGCTCCGGAGCGGCTTTACGGTGAGAGTTTCCGTGTCATGACGCTTTGCGCCCTGCCTATCGGCTTCGGTGGCGGCGCGATCATCCCGGCGCTGCTACCGCTCGTCTTTGGCGAAGCCTTCGCCCCGGCATCACCGGCGGCCGCCCTCCTGCTGATCGTGTCGGCCCTGGCCGCGCTCGCCGTGGTCCCGTGGAGTTACCTCGCCGCGCGGGAAAAGGGACGCAGCCTCATGCAGCTTTCGCTCCTCAATGCGGCGCTGACGGTGATCTGCCTGCTTGTGGTCGTACCGGTCTTCGGCGTGATCGGCGCCGCGATCGTGCGCTGCATCGCGGAGATCGCGTCCTTCGGACTGCTGGTCCGCACCGTGCGATCCGTCGGGGGACCGCCGCTGCCTGCCGCCGCCCTGGTGCGGACTGCCGCGGCAGCCGGCGCGTGCGGCGTGGCTGCCGTCACGATCGTGTCGCTTGTCGCTGGCGCTGCGGGCATCATGCTTGGCATTGCCGGGGGAGCACTGGTCTATCTGGCCGGCATACGCGTTCTCGGCCTAGTCGACCGCGCAGCGGCCGACTTGCTGCTCGACGCGTCCCGAACCCGGTTGCCCTCCGCTCTCCACCGCTTCGTCGAGTTGTTCGTGAACGTCATCGCCCGCCCGGCCACGACGCGCTGACGGTTCAGCCGAAGTCCGCGAACGCGGTAGCAAGGGCCGTGATCGAAGGCCGCGCTCTCGAAAACTCAGTGTTGGGGCGCAGGCGCAAGCGCCGCACCGAGCGTGCGCCGGGCGACCTCCCGCCAGGGCAGCAGCCCGTTCCGGAAGGCGGGGTCGTGAGGCATGGCGAGCGCACGGTCGACAATCGCCCGCCAATCCCGCCTGCCCTGCATCGGGTAACGCACCTCGTTGCCGCGCTGTTCAGGGATGAGATCCGGGAGGATCACCGGCAGCAGGCAATAGCTGTATTGCAGCAACTTCAGGCTTGATTCCGCGAGATAGGTTTCCTCCGGAGTCAGTCGGTAAGGTGCGAGGCCGAAGTCGGCGTGCCGGATGTAACGAGCGACGAGTTCGAACGATTGCTCGCCATGCAACAGCACATTGGCGGGGAGCGGCCCTGCCCAGCGAATGCCGAAGAGGTGAAAGTCGATCTCGGGCGCGGCCTCGGCCATGCCGGCGACGGCCATTTGGTCGAACAGCATGTCGCCGACGACGACGGCATTGCGCCGCGCCGTCGTATAGGGCGAAGCGCTCTCGGCTTCAAACAGTGCGCCGTCTATACCCTGCGGTATGAAGATCGGATTTCCGCCGGGCGGCAACTGTTCGCCCAGCCGGCGCGAAGGAACGGTGACCGCGTCGAAACGGGCGATCCGCCGCCGTTCGAGATCGCGCAGATAGGCCGATGCACCAACGGTCTTCAAAAGATCCCGGCAGAAGTAGAGCATCCTCGCCTCGGGGTTGATCGACTTGACCGCATCGAAAAAGGCAAGCGGAGTACCGCTCTCGATCAGCACGACATCGGCCGTTTCGACGATCTGCCGCATGAAGGCGGGAACCCGGCGTGCGTAGAACGGAAAGAGCATGTAACCGAGACGGTCAAGCAGGGCGTTGTGGCTGCTGAACCCATGCAGCAGCGGAAGATAGGCCCCCGCATGCAGCCCCGGCTCCTCTTCGAGGTAGCGGTTGCCCTGTTGCGCCCTGAGCGCGGTCCACCGATGCCTCTTGCTGAAGAAGCTGAGTGCGCTGTGCCCCACCGTCGTGAAATGCACGCGATGCCCGTCCCGGGCCCAGCATTGAGCGACGAAGTGGACACTTGCCTTGCGGAATCCGGGGAGGAGAACGTGCGACGTCAGGATGACGATGTTCATTCTGGCCAGCCCGTCTTCCCGCTGGGCGGCGTTCACGCCCGCGCCCCATTCCCCAAAGTTGCGCAGAGTCTCAAGGGGCGACGTTAATATTCCGTGTAGCCGGCAGCAATCTACAGACACAAAGAGGACGCACGGGGCCGGTGTTCCACGCTCCCATCTCGGCCTTCACGGAGCGATCGCGGAGAGCGCGTCGAGATCCGCAGAGCGATCGGTCACGCGTTTCCGGAACCCGTCGGCGGGGACGCGGCACAAGACCGCATCCCCGTCGACGGCCGGTTGCGAGAGTCCGATCCTCGATCTACTCCGCGAAGAACGCGAAGCGGACGACAAAGAGGGCGGCGACGATCTGCGTCGCCGGATGGATGATGCTCCAGCGGCCGGTGCAGACCTTCAGCACGACATAGCTGACAAAACCGAAGGCGAGCCCGTTGGCGATCGAATAGGTGAAGGGCATGGCGAGCGCCGTCAGTGCCGCCGGCGCCGCCTCGGTGAGATCGTCCCACTCGATCTCGGTCAGTTCACGCATCATGAGCCCGGCGACGTAGAGCAGCGCCGGGGCGGTCGCGTAGGTCGGCACGGAGGCGGCAAGCGGCGAGATGAAGAGCGAGGCAAGGAAGAGGATCGCGATGACCAGTGCGGTCAGACCGGTGCGCCCGCCGGCCTGGACGCCGGACGCACTCTCGACATAGGCGGTGGTGCTGCTGGTGCCGATCAGCGAACCGGCGACGATCGCCGTGCTGTCGGCGAGCAAGGCCCGACCGAGCCGGCTCGGCTTGCCTTCCTCAACGAGGTTCGCCCGCTTGGCCACGCCGATCAGGGTGCCGGTGGCATCGAAGACCTCCACCAGGACAAAGACGAGGATGACATGGATGAGGCCGCCATGCAGCGCGCCCATGATGTCGAGCTGCAGGAAGGTCGGCAGGATCGACGGCGGCGCCGAGACGATGCCGCGGAATTCGCTGACACCGAAGACCCAGGAGAGCACGGTGACGGCAAGGATGCCGATCAGGATCGCGCCGCGCACCCGCAGTGAATCGAGCACCGCGATGACGAAGAAGCCGACGATGGCAAGCAGCGGCCCGGTCTGCTTCAGGTTGCCGAGGCCGACGAGGGTCGCCGGGTTGTCGACAACAATGCCGGCATTCTTCAGCGCGATGATGCCGAGGAAAAGGCCGATACCGGCAGCGATCGCGCTTCTGAGCGAATGCGGGATGCCCGCGATGAGCCAGCTGCGGATGCCCGTCACCGTCAGGAAGACGAAGATGAGGCCGGAGATGAAGACGGCACCGAGCGCTTGCTGCCAGGTGAAGCCGAGCGCGGCGACGACCGTGAAGGCGAAGAAGGCGTTGAGGCCCATGCCGGGTGCCATGCCGATCGGCCAGTTGGCGACGAGCGCCATGACGGCCGAACCGAGTGCGGCGGCGATACAGGTCGCGACGAAAACCGCGTCGCGGTCCATGCCGGTGGTAGACAGGATGTCCGGGTTGACGAAGATGATATAGGACATCGTGAGAAACGTGGTCAGGCCCGCGACGATTTCCGTGCGGACCGACGTTCCATGCTCACTGAGCCTGAAGAAACGATCGAGCATTTTCCCTCCCTCGGAGGCGCCCTCCGGACGCCGCCACAAAAAACCGGCCGAGCCGCAAGCTCCTCCCGCCGCCGGACCGTCTGTCTATTGTGCGGCGGAGCGGCGCGCGGGACCAGCCGGGCATTTCCCCGGTTTCTGCGAAACTCTTTCAGGAATCGAACGGCGGTTTTCGCGCAGGACGGCATTGGACGTCAGTCAGGATCGCTTTCCTCGCCCTCGTGGGGCTGGGCTGCCGCTGCGGGATCCTCGTGCCGCAGCACCGCGCGGCTCAGGAGGCCGGCATCCTCGAGCATCTCGATATCCGGCAGATCCCGGAGCGTATCGAAACCGAAGGCGGAAAGAAAGGCCGGCGTCGTGACGAAGGTATAGGGCGCGCCGGGCGTCGGGCTTCGCGGGCCGGCTGCGACGTAACCCGCCTGCCGCAGCGCCGCCATCGTGTCGCGGCTGATTTCCCGCCCGAAGATCTTCGACACCTCTGACCGTGTGACCGGCTGGAAATAAGCGATCGCCATCAGCACCATGGCTTCGTGCTGGGAGAGCCCGGCCGTCTCGCGCACCGGCACGGTCGCCGCCCGCACCACCTCGGCATAGGCGGGACGCGTACGGTGCTGCCAGCCCCCGCCGACCGCCACGAGATCGTAGGGTTTGCCATGCAGTGTTTCCCGAATGTCATCGATGAGCAGGTCGAGATTGCACTCCCGGCCGACCACGCCGGCCAGCGTGGCGCGTAGCACCGGTTCGGTCGAGGCGAAGATGATCGCTTCCGCACGGTTCATCCATTCCCGCCAGCGTTCGGTGGGCGGCAGGTCGGCGAGTTCCGTGTCGATGAGGGAGAGCTGCTTCGAACGTCTCGCCATCGTCACAGCCCGAAGACGCGGAATGCGCTTCGGCCCGAAAGCTCCCGGACCACGCCGAATTCCAGCAGGCGGTCGAACAGGCGGCGCGAAGCGAAGCGGGACAGTCGCGGGCTGCGAAAGGAGCCCGGCAGCGCATCGTCGCCGAGCAATCCGTCGATGACGTCGGCGGCTCCTTTCGCGCGCAGCTTCGGCGCCGCGGCCGTGAGGCTCTGTGCCCGTCGCGCGACGTCCGTGGCAAGGCGCGCGGCGGACAGGCCGGCGACGGTGGCCGTACTCAGGAAGCCCCGCGGGAACTGCGGCTCGTCCGGCGCGATTCGACCGCGCGGGCCGCCACGCAGCGGCTTCCCATACCGTTCGGCCATCAGCAACGGCACCGGCACGCGCCATCCGAACTTGCGGGCGAGCAAGAGATCCGCCATCCACCAGGCGAGCGGCTCGGCGGAGGGATGGTCGGCCATGATCCGGCGCAAGAGCTCGAGCGCGGCGAGCGGCGCGGCCCGATTGCCGGCCGCCAGTTGGTCGAACCAATGCGGCAGGTCCGCCAGGGCTGCGTACCGGCGAACGCCGAGCGCATCCGCGAGCGCTCCCACATCGTCCGCCTGCATCGCCGCAAGCCGTTTCGTCGAGCCGGCGGCGAGCCGGCGCCAGGCGAGGAGAACGTGCCCGGCAGGTCCCGGATCGTCGCCGGAGCGGAGCATGGCCCAGCCATCGCGCAGCTCCGCCTCGCCCTCCGCCCGGCCGGCGAACCGGACCGACTGGGTGGCGCAACGCAGCGCCAGCCGGTTGCGCCAGGCACCGCCCCAAATGGGCTCCGCCAGGACGATGGCGTCAATGACCGCAAGTGCGGCCCCGGCAGTGAAAGCCGCCTCCGCCTCGTCGGCAGCACTGTCCCGCTCCGACAGCCACAGGGGTGCGGACGGCGGGAGGAAGACGGGACCGTAGGAAGGCTTCTGCCGGGGAATCATAGTCCGAACATAGCCGTCGGGCGCGCTTCAGACCATTGCCGAAGCCGCAAAGCGCACAGAAGATCGCAATGCCGCAGACGGCACCCCTCGCCTGTTCACTCCGCCATTGCCGCGAGTGCCGCACATGTCGCCCGTTCCCCGGCATCCGTGATCGGTTCGAGCGGAGCCCGTGTCCGATACCAGTCCGCACGGCCGGTTCTTGCGGCGAGCACCGCCTTGATCGCCGGCACGACGGGGAGGGTCAGGAGCTTTTCGAGGACGGCGTCGACGAGCGGCACGTCCTCGCCGGAAACGAGCGTCGCCAGGAGT
Source organism: Rhizobium alarense (assembly GCF_021555155.1). Taxonomy (GTDB): domain Bacteria; phylum Pseudomonadota; class Alphaproteobacteria; order Rhizobiales; family Rhizobiaceae; genus Rhizobium_D; species Rhizobium_D alarense. The sequence goes on along the minus strand of NZ_JAKGBU010000015.1, from coordinate 6,251 downwards.
TTCGGCGCGAAATTGGCGACGCCGCTGATTGCGCCGCTCGCCCCCTCGCGCACCGCCCGGGCGAGATGGCCCTCATGCCCGACAAGGATTGCAAGGTCGCGATGCTCGGCAAGAAGCGCTGTCGTCTGCGCCCAGTCGCCGCTCGAATCCTTCACGCCGGCGACGATCTCGGGGAAGGCGACGCGCAGCCGTGCCACAAGGCGGGGGCCGATCGTGACGCCCGTCAGCGCCGGAATATTGTAGAGGATCACCGGACCGCAAGACGCGCCCGCCGCCTGGAAAGCCTCGCAGTACCAGCGATAGATGCCCTCCTCCGGCGGCTGCTTGAAATAGTGCGGCGGCGTCAGCAGGATGCCGCTCGCACCCGCCTCGAAGGAACGGCGCATATGGGCCCCCGCATCAGCCGAGGACGGACCGTAGACGCATTCGACGAGTTGGCCGGACCGGATGCCCCCGGCCGCCATGTTTTCATAAAGCGCGGCGCGCGCGGCGGCGGGGATCGACACACCCTCGCCGGTGGTTCCGAACGCGGTGACGACCTGCATGCCCGAACCGAGCAGGCTGCCGGCATGGGCGGCAAATGCCGGCCAGTCGATCTCGCCGGAAGCGGTGAAGGGTGTGGCAAGCGCAGCGCTGACGCCGATCTTCGCACGCATGGTCTGTCCGGCCGATGAAGTCATGACACTATCCTGGTTGGAGGCCGCGGACAGGCGCGCCCGGCGGCGTTTCGATCACAAGGCACGGGCAACGCGGTGTCACCCCTGATATCCGAACTGCCGCGGCAGCCACAGCACGAGTTCGGGGAAGAGGATAAGAGCCGCAAGGGCGCAGAGCAGGGCAATCAGGAAAGGCATGCCCTCGCGTACGATCGCATTGATCTTGATGCCCGTCGCGCCGCTGATCACGAAGAGCAGCATGCCATAGGGCGGCGTGATCAGGCCGATCATGCAGTTGACAACCGTCACGACGCCGAAATGCACCAGATCGATGCCGAGCGCACGGCAGACCGGCACGAAAAGCGGCACGATCACCAGTATGATCGTCGTCGCATCAAGAATGCAGCCGAGCAGCAGGAACAGGACGTTCACGAGCAGCAGGAAGGCGAGCGGCGACACATCCAGCCCATTGAAATAGGTGGCCAGCTGATTGGGCACGTTTTCCGATGCAACGATGTAGTTGAAGATGAGCGCGCTGCCGATGATGATGCCGACGGATGCGGACGAGCGTGCGCTTTCCGAGAAGATCGCACGGAGCGAGGCCAGGGATACCGAGCGGTAGAGGAAGGCTGCGAGCAACAGGGCGTAGGCGGCGGCCACCGCGGCCGCTTCCGTAGGCGTGGTCGCCCCGCCATAGATGCCGGCGAGCAAAATGACTGGCATCAGCAGGGCTGGCAGTGCCCTGAAGGTGATGCGCGGCAATTCGCGCAGCGGCGGCACGTCTTCGGCCGGGATATGGCGCTTATGAGCGATCCAGGTGGTCATCGCCATCAGGCCGGCGGTCATGATCAGGCCCGGCACAACGCCGCCGAGAAACAGATAGCCAATGGAGGCATCCGACACGAGCGCGTACATGACCATGGGGATCGACGGCGGGATGATCGGCCCGATGGTCGCTGACGCTGCGACGACCGCACCCGCGAAACCCGGCGTGTAGTGGCCGCTTTTCACCATCATGTTGATGGTGATCTTGCCGACACCCGCCGCATCCGCGATCGCCGAACCGGACATGCCGGAGAAGATGAGGCTCACCAGGATGTCGACCTGCGCCAGACCTCCGCGGAAACGGCCGACGGCCGCCTTGCAGAAGTCCAGCAGCCGGTCGCTGATCGAGCCCTCGTTCATGATGTTGGCCGCCACGATGAAGAGCGGCACGGCGAGAATGATGAAGCTGTCGTAGATGCCCTGGATGATCTGCTCGGCAGCGAGGCCGAGATCCTGGCCGGAAACAGCGAGATAGACGACGGCCGCGACAATCATCGAATGCGCGATCGGCGCACCGAAGGCCGCCAGCAGGAAAAGCACCATCAGGCACAGGAGGAAGGCAAGACTCATGTGCCGGGAACCTCGCTCGGCTCATCGACGTCGCCACCGCACAGGATATGGATCACGCGCAAGGCGCCGCGCACGATGACCGCAACGGCGAAAAGGGCGTAGACGCTGAAAACGACGTCCAGACGAATTCCGAGCATGGCGCTTTTCTTGATTTTGTAGAAGGTGATGTAGTCGAGCGTCGCGGGAAACGAAGCCGCGAAGCCGGCTGTGAGCGCCACGGCCGAGACGAGCGCGAAGACGCGCCGCGTGCGCGCTCCGACGGCATAGTACAGCAGGTCGAACTTGACCTGATCCTTCTCGCCGAGCACGAAGGCAGAGCCCCAGAACACGAGCCAGAGCCATGCTGTGACGCAGAGTTCCTGCGTCCAGCCAAGCGGGTTGTTGAAGACGTAGCGCGTCACGATCTGCAGCAGGAACGCTGCGAACATGGCGGCAAGCATTGCCGCCGCCACGTCGTCCGCTCGCGCCCGGAGCCAGTCAACCGTCCCGCGCCACGTCATCGATCAATCCTCACAGGGCATTGATCTTGTCGACCATGCCCTCGGGCCAGCTCTTGGCGTAGTCGGATTCGAGATACACCTTCTGCACGTGGGTACGGAATGCGTCGACATCCGGCGTATAGACCTTGAGGCCCTTGTCCTTGAAGAACTGCTCAAGTTCCGCCTCCAGCGCGAGCTGCTTCTGGCGTCCGGACTCGGCAGCGTCGTCGGCAGCCTTCTGGACGACCGCCTGCTGCTCGGGTGCGAGCCCGTCCCAGACCTTCTTCGAGAAGGCGATATAGTTGAGATCGACGAGGTGGCTGGTCAGCACGATCTGCTTGGTGACCTCGTAGAATTTCGAGTCACGGTTGGACGGCAGCGGATTGTCCTGACCGTCGATCGCGCCGGTCTGGAGCGCCGTATAGATCTCCGTGAAGGCGGTCGGCACCGGGCTGGCGCCAAGCGCGCTGCCGAGGAACTGCCATGCGTCCGTCCCGGGCATGCGCAGCTTCACGCCGGCGAGATCGGCCGGCGTCTTGATTTCCTTGTCGATGCGCAGGTTGAGCTGGCGGCGGCCGAGATACATCACGGCGAGCAGCTTGACGTTGAGCTCGTCCTCCACCTTCTGCTTCAGCGGCTGCATGAAATCAGCGGCGAAAACCTTTTTCTGGTGTTCGGCATCGCGGTGAAGATAGCCCGCCGTGAAGATCGAGAACTCCGGAAAGATCGTTGCCAGTTCCTGCGCGGAGGCGATACACATTTCCAGGTTGCCGCGCGCGATGGCTTCGAGCTCGGTGCCCTGCTTGAACAGTTCCGCGTTCCAGTGCGGTTCGAGCGTTGCGAATTCTGCGATGGCCGGACCGAATATCTCGGTCATGGCGACGGCGCGCTGATCGGTCGGCGTCGCCGGCGACGACAGTCGGAGCGTGACCTTTTCCTGAGCGCGGGCAGATGAAAACTGGATGCCGAGGCTGGCGGATACCATGCCGAAGGCGGCAGCACCCAGCAGGGTGCGGCGGCGAAGAGTGGTGGTCATAAAGGCTCCTCCCTGAACTGCATGACCGATGGACCGGCGTGAAACGCCAGACAGGGAAACATCGCACAATCGATCACTTCAATCAACCCACAGACAGATGGACATCATAGATTATCGATTATATAAGATGAAATGCGATACATATGAAGCAAGGCATTGTTCCGCAGACCATATCGAGAGGAGGAGTTCGATGTGTGTGCCCTGTCTTTTCACATCACCCGGGATCTAGGCGCGGAATCGAACACCGCGACTTACCATGCGGGATATCGCCATGTTTGAGCACCGCAGCGAAGCCCGCCTTGCCGTCGTCGGCGCGGGACTGATCGGCCGCCGCCACGCGGATATCGCGTTGCGCGAGACCGCCCTTTGCGCCATCGTCGATCCGAGCCCGGAGGCCGCCCGGCTGGCAGCCTCCGCCGGCGTGCCGATCTATGGCGATCTCGAGGCGATGCTGGCACGCGAAGCGCCGGACGGCGTCATCATCGCAACGCCGAACCGACTGCATGTCGAACAGGCGCTCACCTGTGTTTCCAGCGGAACGGCAGTGCTCGTGGAAAAGCCGATCGCCGACGACGAGAATGACGGGACACGACTGGTCGCGGCCGCCGAGCAGGCGGGCGTGCCAATCCTGGTCGGCCATCATCGCCGGCACAATCCGCTCATCCGCCGCGCGAAGGAGACCATCGCGAGCGGCGGCATCGGCACCGTGCTTGCCGTCCAGGCGACCTGCTGGTTTCACAAGCCGGACGACTATTTCGACGTCGCCTGGCGCCGCGCACCCGGTGCCGGTCCCATCCTCGTCAACCTCATCCACGATGTCGACCTGCTGCGCCATCTCTGCGGCGAGGTCATGCGTGTGACGGCCCTTCAGTCGGCCGAGGTGCGTGGACACCCGGTCGAGGAGACCGCGGCCATCTTGCTGCAGTTCGCCAACGGTGCGCTCGGCACGGTGTCGGTTTCGGATACGGTCCCGGCACCGTGGAGCTGGGAATTGACCGCGGGCGAGAACCCTGCTTATCCGCGTTCCGACCAGTCCTGCTGCCTCATCGGCGGCACGCATGGCTCGCTGTCGCTCCCGGATCTCAACCTGTGGCACTATCGGGACAAACGCGACTGGTGGCTGCCGATCGACCGGCGGACGCTGCTGGCAGACGGCGGAGATCCGCTCGTCGCCCAGATGCGCCATTTCGCCGAGGTGGCGCTGCGCCGGACGGCGCCGCTCGTCTCGGGACGGGACGGGCTTGAAACCTTGCGGGTGATCTCGGCGATCAGGCGCTCCGCCGAGACCGGCGAAACCGTCGCGGTTCGATGAGCGGCATCAACCGGCGAGGCCGTGCTCGACGCCGGACTCGACGTGGCGGCGCAACACCGCTTGCGCCGTCGCAGCGTCGCGACTGAGCGCCGCGTCGAGCATCTGCCGATGCTCGTCGGCAGCGATCTGGCCGCGGAACGTCAGCGAGATCATCTGGTAGCGCAGATATTTGTCGAAGATCGCCGCATGGGTCTCCATCAGCGTGCGCGAGCCGCATGCGGAGATGAGAGCCTGGTGAAACTCCCAGTCGTACCGTTTCCAGTCCTGTGTCACGGACCGGTCGCCGCCGATCATCCGAAGTTCCATCTGGTGAAGCTTGTGATGCGCCGCAACGACCCGGCCTTCCCAGTCCATGTCTCCGGCGGCGAAAGAAAGTTCCAATGCGTAGCATTCCAGCAGCTGGCGCAGCGCAGCGATTTCCCGGAGATTCTCGGGCGACACCGGCGCGACCTCGAAACCCCGCTGCCCCTCGGCGACGACCAGTCCCTCGGACGCAAGCCGGTTGAGAATCTCCCGAAGCGTCGAGACGCTGACGCCATATTGCGTCTTCAGGCGCTCGAGCTTGAGCTTCTCGTCCGGCGCCAGCCGGCCGAAGATGATGTCCGCGCGGATGCGACGGTAGGCGGTTTCGGCGACGGAGGACTGTTCGAACACAGGCTTCATATTCGTGGAAATACCATAAGTTTTTGGAATCGTCATATAACAAGATCAAGTTGACTATAACAGCCACAGTTTGTGCACCGGTGCTCCGGACAATGCCGAAGGACGATCCGGCCGGCACCATGCGATTGACTGCTTTGCCCCTTGCGAGAAATTTTCGCTGCCGACGGAATAAACGGCACAACCCCTCGTTTGCCCCTCCGTACCTGTTGTACGGGATGCGCCCGAACGGACGCCCCGCATGGCAATTCCTGGCGGCATCCGGCTCTCGTCCCGATGCCGCGCTCAGCAGCCAGGACGGCTGCCAGACGAAAGGGTAAGGCAATGACGACGAAAGACATGACGGCCAACAACGCATCCGATGCCGGCGACGAGGTCTCCCCGTCCCGTCGCGCCGCTCTCTTCAAGCTCGGCCTTGCGGGTCTTGCGATCTATACGGCGCCGGCGCTCCTGACGCTCAGCGAAGCGGAGGCAGGCGATCGCCGCAGCCGCAAGAGCAAGAAAAGCAAAAAGAGCAAGAAGAGCCGTCGCAGCCGGAAGACGAAGAACCGCTGGCGCAACCGCAAGAGCAAGAACAGCCGGCGCAGCCGCAGGAGCCGCGGCGGCCGGAGCAGAGGCAGCCGCGGCAGCCGCCGCGCCTAGGCTCAGGACTCATTGATCAGAGCCAGAAGATGACGGTCGCGGCGATGCATATTGCGGAGAAGAAGGTGTGC
>NZ_JAKGBU010000149.1 GCF_021555155.1 Rhizobium alarense | reverse complement strand
AGCACGAGAAGCGTCGTGATGTACATGAAGACCGTATCGGCCTTGTCCGGGACCGGGGCGGCTGCCACAGCCTCGGCAGCGGCCGGCGCGGCTTCCTGGGCAAAGGCCACGACCGGGGCGAGAATCGCCGCCGACGCGGCGCCCAGGCGGGCGAGGGTGTTGGAAAGGGTGAATGAAGACATGTTTGGAATGCTCCCTGATCTGCCGTTTGCTTACAGCGCTTCGGAATCGGTTTCGCCCGTGCGGATGCGCACGGCATGATCGATCGAGTAGACGAAAATCTTGCCGTCGCCGATCTGGCCGGTCTTGGCGGCGGCCGCGATCGCTTCGACGGCCTTGTCGACCGTCTCGGACGGAACGGCGATCTCGATCTTCAGCTTCGGCAGGAAGCTGACGGCATATTCCGTGCCGCGGTAGATTTCGGTGTGTCCCTTCTGGCGCCCGTAACCCTTGACCTCGGTCACGGTCAGGCCCTGGATCCCAACCGCGGTGAGGGCTTCTCGTACCTCATCGAGCTTGAACGGCTTGATAATGGCCATCACAATCTTCATCTGGTTTCCCATCCTTGTGTTTACCCACGGCCGGGGGCCGTTTCTCCTCGTCGCGGGGAGCATCATGTCCCCGGCAACCGGGCTTCTACATTCAAGGGGCGTGCCAGATTCGCGCCACAATTATAAATCATTGATATATATATCTTTTTCGGCAAAACTGCGGAAACAGCTAAAATTTCGCCACTAGCAATGATTATAAAATGTGCAATTTTAAAGTTTTGCACACCAATTAATCAACTGCCTTTTTCCGAATCAGACCTTCCTGTGCGACGGAGGCAATCAGGGCGCCGGAACGGTCGAAAAGACTGCCGCGCGTCATGCCGCGCGCGCCGAATGCCGACGGACTGTCCTGTGTGTAGAGCAGCCAGTCGTCGAGCCGGCAGGGCCGGTGGAACCACATCGCGTGGTCGAGGCTCGCCACCTGCAGGCTGCGGTCGAAGATCGACGTGCCGTGGGCGAAGAGCGAGGTGTCGAGCAGCGTCATGTCCGAGAGATAGCCGAGCACGGCCGCCTGCAGGTGGCGGTCGCCGGGCACCGGACCGGTCGTGCGCACCCAGATGTGCTGGCGCGGTTCCAGCTTGTCGGCGGTGAAATAGTGCTTGAGCGAGACCGGGCGCAGTTCGATCGGCCGCGGCCGCTCCCAGTAGGCGCGGACATGGTCCGGCGCATGGGCGAGATACTGCTCCTTGATCTCCTTCTCGCCGATGAGCGATTCCGGCCCCGGAACGTCGGGCATCGCGGCCTGGTGGTCGAAGCCGTCCTCCTCGACGTGGAAGGATGCGGTCATGAAGAAGATCGGCCTGCCGTGCTGGACCGCGATCACGCGGCGTGTGGCGAAGGAGGAGCCGTCGCGCACGCGGTCGACGTCGTAGACGATCGGGATGGCCGGATCGCCCGGGCGCACGAAATAGGCGTGCAGCGAATGCACGAATCGCCCCGCTTCGACCGTGCGCGTCGCCGCCGTGAGCGCCTGGCCGATGACCTGCCCGCCGAAGACCCGCTGCCAGCCGACCTTGGGGCTCACGCCGCGGAACAGGTTTTCCTCCAGTTTCTCGAGGTCCAGCGTGGCAAGCAGCATGGCCATGGCGGGATTGTGCTCGGGGGGATGCGACATTTGGCGGAACTCGCGCGGTAGGAATGGCGATGGTGTTGGCCTATATAAGGGCCGAAACCGATGGAAGGGAACCGGGAGTGGGATCGATGATCGACGTGCTTGTCGCCGGCGGCGGATATGTCGGCCTGTCGCTCGCCGTGGCCGTCAAGGCGGCGGCGCCGCATCTGTCCGTCGCAGTGGTCGACGCGGCGCCGGACGGGGCCTGGCAGCGCGACGAGCGTGCCTCGGCCATCGTGGCGGCAGCGCGCAACCTGCTCGAGGTGCTCGGCGTCTGGCAGACGATCGCGCCCGAGGCCGAACCGATCCGCCGCATGGTGATCACCGATTCTCGTACCGCCGATCCCGTCCGCCCCGTCTTCCTCACCTTCGACGACGGGGCCGGGGCGGGCGGCGACGGAGATCCCTTCGCCCACATGGTGCCGAACCGCGCCATGACCGGCAGCCTGCTCGAAAAGGCGAAGGCGCTCGGCGTTGCGGTCCGCTTCGCCACGACGGCGGATTCCTTCGAGGCGGGCGCCCATGCGACCGCCGTGCGGCTCTCCGACGGCGCGACGGTGGAAGCGCGCCTGCTCGTCGCCTGCGACGGCGTGCGCTCGCGGCTGCGCGACGCGGCCGGCATCAAGACCGTGCGCTTCGACTACGGCCAGTCCGGCATCGTCACGACCGTCGAGCACGAGCGGCCGCACGACGGCACCGCGGAGGAGCACTTCCTGCCCGCCGGGCCCTTCGCGACGCTGCCGCTCAAAGGCAACCGCTCCTCGCTCGTCTGGACCGAGCGCAGCGATGATGCCGACCGGCTCGTCGCCAGCGACGACCTCGTCTTCGAGGAGGAGCTGGAGCGCCGCTTCGGCCACAAGCTCGGTGCCCTGAAGGTGGTGGGCGGCCGGCGCGCCTTCCCGCTCGGCCTGACGCTGGCACGCGCCTTCGTCGCGCCCCGTTTCGCGCTCGCCGGCGACGCGGCGCACGGCATCCACCCGATCTCCGGCCAGGGCCTGAACCTCGGCTTCAAGGATGTCGCGGCACTCGCCGAGACGATCGTCGAGGCCGACCGGCTCGGACTCGACATCGGTTCGCTCGCCGTGCTGGAGCGCTACGAACGCTGGCGCCGCTTTGATACGTTCCGCATGGGGGTGACGACCGACGTGCTCAACCGGCTGTTCTCGAACGACGCGACGCCGCTGCGCACCCTGCGCGACGTCGGTCTCGGCCTCGTCGACCGCCTGCCGGGGCTGAAATCCTATTTCATCCGGCAGGCCAAGGGAACGGCCGGCCGCGACCATCCGCGCCTGCTCGTCGGCCAGGCGATCTGACGGCGCTCAGTCGCGGATCTCGCGGGCCTCGGAGACGAGCATGATCGGAATGCCGTCGCGCACCGGATAGGCGAGCTTCGCGCGCTCGGAGATGAGCTCGGAGGTGGCGGCGTCATAGGTCAGCCGCCCCTTGGTCAGCGGGCAGACCAGCAGTTCCAGCAGTTTCGGGTCGACGCCGCTCGTCTTGCCGCTCATGCCGCCCTCCTCCGCCTCATTGCAGCACGGTGTCGATATCGCCGAAACTGCGGGCGAGCACGATTTCGGTGATGGCGATCAGCGTCTCGGCCCGCGTCCTGAGATCGGGCGCCTCGAGCAGTGCCTGCTTCTCGGCCGGACCGTAGGGCGACATCATGGACATGGAATTGACGAGCGTCGTGTTGCTGGCGCGTTCCACGCTTTCCCAGTCGGCCTCCAGCTTGTTCGCGTCGAGATAGGCGCGGAAGGCGGCGAGCAGCGCCTCGCGGTCGACGCTCTGCTCGTCGTCGTGGCCGGCGAGGTCGGCCACGAAGGGCGCGATGCGGAAGGTGCGGTAGGCCTTGTGGCTTCGCGCCTCGCCGATCAGCCGATAGCGGCAGATGCCCGTCAGCGACGTGATGTAGCGCCCGTCGCCGGTCTCGGCGAAGGAGGTGATCCGGCCGAGGCAGCCGACCTGGCACAGCGCCGGCGCGTCGGCGGCCGGATCGTCCACCCGGTGCTCGCCGAAAACGGGCTGCACCATGCCGATCAGCCGGCTGCCGGCGAGCGCATCGTCGAACATCGACAGATAGCGCGGCTCGAAGATGTTGAGCGGCAGCTGTCCGCCCGGCAGCAGCAGCGCGCCGGTCAGCGGAAAGACCGGGATCGTCTCCGGCACATCCTCCGCCTTCAGGTATCGCGCATTCCCGACCTGCATCGCCATGCCTTCCCCATGCCGCGCCCCCGCCTGCCGCCGTCGGCGGCGCGGGGCGCATCCCCCAGAAATGGTGCCGCGCCGCCGATTCTCAAGGGCCGCGACGGATCAGGAGAACAGAATCGACGACAGGCGGCGGCGGGCCGAAATGGTCGCGGGATCGGTCGGCCCCCAGACCTCGAAGAACTGCAGCAGCTCGCGGCGCGCGCCGTCGTCCTCGAACGCCCGGTCCTTGCGCATGATCGTCAGCAGATGGTCGGCCGCCGCCGCCCGGTCGCCCTCGACATTGCGGATCTTGGCAAGCTTCAGACGCGCGTCATGGTCGTCCGGGTCGCGGGAAAGCGCCGCCTCCAGCGCGATCGGGTCGCCGAGCTTGCGGGCTTCCTCGATCTGCTCCAGCTTCTTGATGCGGGCGGCGATCAGCGGGTCCTTGCCGAGCTCCTCGGAGACGCCGGCGAGCAGCTGGCGGGCATTCTCGGGCTGGCCGGCGGCGATCATGCAGTCCGCCATGCCGGCAAGCGCCGCGGCATTGTCCGGGTCGGCCTGCAGCACGGCGCCGTAGAGATCGGCCGCGCCGCCGATGTCCTTCGCCTCGAAAAGCGCCTTCGCCTCGTCGAGGACCGCCTCGATTTCGGCCTTCTGGTCGGCGCCGGCGGGGCCGGCGATCTTGTCGATGAACTGGCGCACCTGGCTTTCGGGCACGGCGCCCATGAAGCCGTCGACCGGCCGGCCGCCGACGAAGGCGACGACGGCGGGGATCGACTGGATGCCGAGCTGGCCCGGGATCGAGGGATGCTCGTCGATGTTGAGCTTGACGAGCTTCACCCGGCCGGCGGCTTCCGTCACGACCTTCTCGATGATCGGCTGCAGCTGCTTGCAGGGGCCGCACCAGGGCGCCCAGAAATCGACCAGCACCGGCTGCTGGCGCGAAGCCTCCAGCACGTCGCGCGCAAAATTCGCGGTCGTCGTGTCCCGGATCAGGTCGCCCGGGGCGGGCGTGCCGCCGAAGGACGCGGTCGCGTTCATCTGGCCGCCGAAGGAGGCGGCGTAGGGGTTGTTGCCGGTGCTCATGGTCGTCTCCCGGAAGCCAGCGCTTCCCTTGCGTTTGCGTGCCCGAAAGATCGTATGTCAGGCCGTCACTTTCAAGACAAGCGGTTCGTGCCCCGTCGCCGCGATGAAGCGCAGCAGGTCCCGGGCGCCGATCGAGGTCGTGGCGTCGTTTCTGAGCGGATGCGCGTTGATGACGTCATAGGCCATCAGGTCCTCGTCGATGATGATCCTGACCTTGGCCGTGCTGTCGTTGATCGCGCCGAGCGCCGTCACGGCGCCGGGAATAACGCCCAGATAGTCCATCAGCTTTTCCGGCCTGCCGAAGGAGACGCGGCCCGACGCACCGATCACGCCATGCACCGTCTTCAGGTCGACCGTCGCATGCTCCTCGACCGTCAGCAGGAAATAGTTGTCCTTCTTGTCCTTGATGAAAAGGTTTTTCGTGTGGCCGCCGGGGATCTCGTCGCGCAGCGCCACCGATTCGGCCACCGTGAAGACGGGGGCATGGTACCTGGTGCTGTGCGCGATGCCGAGGCCGTCGAGGAAGGCGAAGAGATCCTTGTCGGTGCGGGGGGAGGATGGGGTGTCTGTCATGGCTGTTCCGTCTGGCACGAGTTTCGGGGGCGCCGGCTGTCCGGCACGCCACCGGCCTCCGCGTCACGGCGGACCGCAGCCGTCGGCGCGGCGGAGAGCGTCGGATGGGGCGTCGGCGCCCGACGGCATTAGCGCATGTCGGGTCGTACCGGAACCCGCCGCGGGCGCCGCTTTCGTGCCCGGCCGCGACAGCCGGCCGTCTCGCATGGACGGCACAGGTCGGGGAGGCAGGATGCGGCAGCGTTGCGCCACGGCCGCCATCGCGGCGTTGTCGCGCGCCTTCTGCCCGCCGGCCCCGGCAGGCCGGTCCCGCCGCTCCGCCGGCCCTGCCGCGTTGCCGGCACCGGCGAACCGGCTTCTCCGGACGCCGGCAATTTTTCTCGCCGGCTGCGTCATTTCCCTGTTGCATTTGCAAAAGGCTTGGGCCATATAGCGCCCGTCGCCGCGACGATGGCGACCTTCGGCCACCGACTACCCCAGGCCGTCGACGATGAGCGGGTGTAGCTCAGGGGTAGAGCACAACCTTGCCAAGGTTGGGGTCGGGCGTTCGAATCGCCTCACCCGCTCCAGTCTCTCCAAGGTCCATTCTGGACACATGGGTTACGGTTTATACCGGAGACATGGGTAACACTTTTGGCCCGAAGGGGTCTTGGAGT
>NZ_JAKGBU010000148.1:4440-6333 GCF_021555155.1 Rhizobium alarense | reverse complement strand
GGGTCCGGCGACCGATGCCACCTTTCTCTTCGCCTGCGACATCCACGCCTGCCTCGTTTCCGGCGACAGCCTCAGCCCGAACTGCGCGGAGGAAGGCAAGACCGATGCGGCGCTGCTTCGCCACGTTGCCGCGGTCAACGCGGTCGGCGACCTTGCCTGGCCAACTGAAATCGCCGGCCGACCGTCCGGCCTTGCAAGCGCCGGTATGCCGATCGGCCGGCCGCTCGGTCTCGTCATGGGCGGGGACATAACAGACGATGGCGGCGGGCAGGTGAAGGTGCCCGGCGAGGGGCGGCAGCTCCAGCAGTATCAGAGCCGTTACGAGCAAGGAACCGGGCCGGACCAGGTGCATGTCCCTGTCTATCACGGTCTCGGCAACCACGATCTCGACCAGGACGGCGTCGCGCCGCATGTCGACTGGTACCGGCGCGAATTGCGCGACTATGTCGAGCTCAACCATCGCTCGACGGTGTTCTACAAGGCGCCGGTGCCGGCGGGAAACTATGACGTCGCCTCCGACACCTATTCCTGGGACTGGGGCGGTCTCCACCTCGTGCAGCTCCAGCGCTTCGGCGGCGACACGACCAAGGGCGCGACAAGCGGCCTTGCCTGGCTTGCCGAGGATCTCGCCGACAACGCGGCCGACGGGCGGCCTGTCGTGCTGTTCCAGCACTACGGCTGGGATTCCTTCTCGCTGGAGCATTGGGATCCGCAGGCGAAGACGTTCGACGACGAGGGATCCGGCGCGCCGCACTGGTGGAGCGACGAGGACCGTGCCCGGCTGCTCGCGGCGATCCGGGGCTACAATATCGTCGGGGTCTTCCACGGCCACCAGCATGAGACGCCGATGATCTACGCACGCGACGGGCTCGATATCTTCAAACCGATCGCCGGCTTTCTCGGAGGCTTCGCCGTTGCCCGCATCGCCGGCACCGTCATGGATGTAGCACTCGCCCGTGCCGACGGTGACGCCGGTGCGGTGGCGTTTACCCACGCCTTCAGCAAGCGCATCTCGGGCTGATCTGCTTCTGCACAAAATTTTGATTTACGTACATCAGAAATTCCTCTATGGGCTTTTCTGACGGAGGAAACATGCGTCCCACAGTGCACGATATCGCCGCAAAGGCGGGCGTCAGCCTCGCGACGGTCGACCGCGTCCTGAACGCGCGGCCGGGCGTGCGCGGCGTGACCAGGGCGAAGGTGGAAGAGGCGATCCGCAGCCTCAACTACGTGCGCGACGTGGCGGCGGCGAACCTCGCAAAGGGGCGCGTCTATCCCCTGACCTTCATCCTCCCCGAAGGTGACAATCCCTTCATGCGTGACCTCGAGCAGGAGGCGCGCGCCGCCGGCGAGCGCTCGGCGATCGAGCGTACGCGGGTCACGGTCGCTACGGTGCCGGCCTTCGATGCGCCGGCGCTTGCGGTCGCCATCGACGCCGCGATTGCCGGCCAGCCGGCGGGCATCGCGGCCGTCGCCGTCGATGCGCCGGAGGTCATGGAGGCGATCGGCCGGGCGCGGGCGGCGGGCATCCCGTTCGTCACGCTCGTTTCGGACCTGGCGCTCTCCGGGCGCGACCATTTCGTCGGCGTCGACAACATCGCCGCCGGCCGCACCGCCGGCAGCCTCATGGGCCGTTTCCTGCGCGGCCGCACCGGGCCTGTCGCAGTGCTCGCCGGCTCCATGCTGGTGCGCGACCACCGAGAACGTCTCGAAGGGTTCCGCGCCGCCATGAACGAGGATTTCGAATGGCGGCCGATCCTCGACGTGCTCGAGGGACAGGACGATCCGAAGCTTTCGGAGGACCTCATCGCCGGCTGCCTCGATGCGCATGAGGACCTCGTCGGCATCTACAGCCTCGGTGCCGGCAACCGCGGGCTCGTCGCGGCGCTCGCC
>NZ_JAKGBU010000148.1:0-4340 GCF_021555155.1 Rhizobium alarense | reverse complement strand
GACGATGCACACGCGGGCGGCGCTGCGCCACGGCATCATCGACGCCGTGCTCAACCAGGATCCCGGCCACGAGGTGCGCAGCGCCATTCGCGTGCTGCGCGCCAAAGCCGACGGCCTGCCGGTCGTCGAGGCGCAGGAGCGCATCCGCATCGAAATCTTCATAAAGGAAAACCTGCTGCCCGAGGCAGGCAGTCAGGGGCCGGCGCACGAACCGTCGGCGGACTAGGGAGAGGCACATGTATCTCGGAATCGATCTCGGCACGTCGAGCGTCAAGGCGATGCTGATCGATGGTGCGCAGCGCGTCATCGGCTCGGCGTCGAGCAGCGAGGTTCGCACGGCGCGGCCGCATCCCGGCTGGTCCGAACAGGATCCGGCTGATTGGATCCGCGCCACGGAAGAGGCGGTCGCAGGCCTCAAGGCGGCACACGCCGCCGAACTTGCCGCCGTGAAGGGCATCGGCCTTTCCGGCCACATGCACGGCGCGACGCTGGTCGACCGTGAGGACAAGGTGCTGCGCCCATGCATCATGTGGAACGATACGCGCAGCCACCGCGAGGCGGCGGCGCTCGACGGCGATGCGCGCTTCCGGCAGATCACCGGCAACATCGTCTTTCCCGGCTTCACCGCGCCGAAGCTCGCCTGGGTGAAGAACAATGAACCCGAGACTTTCGCAAAGATCCGCTGGGTGCTGCTGCCGAAGGACTACCTCCGGCTCTGGCTCACCGGCGAGCACATGTCGGACATGTCGGATTCGGCCGGTACCTCCTGGCTCGACACGGGCAAGCGCGCCTGGTCGCCGGAACTGCTTGCCGCAACCGACCTTGAAGAACGGCAGATGCCCGATCTTGTCGAGGGCACGGATTCTGCCGGTACCCTGCGGCCGGAGCTTGCCGCGAAATGGGGGCTGGGTGGAGGCATCGTCGTTGCCGGCGGGGCAGGGGACAATGCGGCGTCGGCCTGCGGCATGGGCACGGTCAGCGAGGGTGCGGCCTTCGTTTCGCTCGGCACGTCCGGCGTGCTCTTCGCGGCCAACGCCAGCTACTTGCCCAATCCCGAAAGCGCCGTGCATGCGTTCTGCCATGCATTGCCCGCCACCTGGCACCAGATGGGCGTCATCCTGTCGGCGACCGATGCGCTTAACTGGCATTCGCGCATCACCGGCCAATCCGCCGTCGACCTTACGAAGGAACTCGGCGATACGCTGAAGGCGCCGTCCGGGGTCATCTTCCTGCCCTATCTCTCCGGCGAGCGCACGCCGCACAACGATGCGGCGATCCGCGGCGCCTTCGTTGGTCTCGGCCATGAAAGCGGCCGTGTCGTGCTGACCCAGGCTGTGCTTGAAGGCGTCTCCTTCGCAATTCGCGACAGTCTGGAGGCGCTGAAATCCGCCGGCACCAGCCTCACGCGCGTCACCGCCATCGGCGGCGGCTCGCGCTCGCGCTACTGGCTGAAATCGATCGCGACGATACTCGATCTGCCGGTCGACCTTCCAGCCGACGGCGATTTCGGCGCGGCCTTCGGCGCCGCCCGCCTCGGCCTCGTAGCCGCCACCGGCGCCGACCCCGTCGCCGTCTGCTCCGCGCCGGCCACCGCTGAGACCATCGAGCCGGAACGGGCGCATGCGGCCGTCTATGACGACGCCTACCGGCGCTATCGCCGACTCTATCCGGCGATCAGCGCCGCCTCGGCCTGAACCACCCGATCACGCGACATCAAATAGAATCCAGAGGAGACATCCCATGAGCACAGGCTTCTTCGGCGATATTGCCAAGATCAAATATGAAGGACCGGACAGCACCAATCCGCTGGCCTTCCGCTTCTACAATCCCGACGAGATGATCATGGGCAAGCGCATGGAGGATCACCTGCGTTTCGCCGTCGCCTACTGGCACACCTTCGTCTGGCCGGGTGGCGACCCCTTCGGCGGCCAGACCTTCCAGCGCCCGTGGTTTGAAGACTCGATGCAGGCGGCGAAACTCAAGGCCGACGTCGCCTTCGAATTCTTCCAGCTTCTCGGCGTGCCGTTCTACTGCTTCCACGACGCCGACGTCCGGCCGGAAGGCAAGGACTTCGTCGAGAACACGAAGAACCTCAACGAGATCGTTGATTATTTCGCGAAGAAGCAGGCCGAGACCGGCGTCAAGCTGCTCTGGGGCACGGCGAACCTCTTCTCCAACCGCCGCTACATGTCGGGTGCGGCGACAAATCCCGATCCGGATGTCTTCGCCTTCGCGGCGGCGACGGTGAAGACCTGCGTGGATGCGACCCATCGCCTCGGCGGGCAGAACTATGTGTTGTGGGGCGGCCGCGAAGGCTACGAGACCTTGCTCAACACGAACCTGAAGCAGGAGCTCGACCAGCTTGGGCGCTTCGTGAACCTCGTCGTCGAGTACAAGCACAAGATCGGTTTCAAGGGGGCGATCCTCATCGAGCCGAAGCCGCAGGAGCCGACCAAGCACCAGTATGACTACGACGTTGCGACCGTATACGGCTTCCTGAAGGCCTACGGCCTCGAAAACGAGGTGAAGGTCAATATCGAACAGGGCCATGCAATCCTCGCCGGCCACTCCTTCGAGCATGAACTGGCGCTTGCCAACGCGCTCGGCATCTTCGGTTCGATCGACATGAACCGCAACGACTATCAGTCCGGCTGGGACACCGACCAGTTCCCCAACAACGTGCCTGAAATGGCGCTCGCCTACTACCAGGTTCTCGCCGGTGGCGGTTTCACCACGGGTGGCACCAATTTCGACGCCAAGCTGCGCCGCCAGTCCCTCGATCCGGAAGACCTGCTGATCGCCCATATCGGCGGCATGGACTGCTGCGCCCGCGGCGTGAAGGCCGCCGCGAAGATGCTGGACGACAAGGCGCTCGCCAAGCCGCTCGCCGACCGCTACGCGGGCTGGCAGTCCGCCGATGCGCAGACGATGCTCTCCGGCGGCGTCTCGCTGGAGGAGATCGAGGCGAAGGTTCGCGCAACTGGCATCAATCCCGAACCGCGTTCCGGCAAGCAGGAACTGCTGGAAAACGTGGTCAACCGCTACGTTTAGAGCAATTCCGCCAAAAATGCGCAGCGGTTTTGCAGCCGGAATTGCGCAAAATAGAGAGGCAGAGCTTTTTCGCGATTGAGAGAGACGCGGATATGTTCTGAGGCCGTGCGCAAACGGGGGCGAGGGAGCTGCCTGCGGGCCGGCTCCGTTCGAACGAGGATTGTTCCGATTCACACCCGCCGCTGGGTATTGCGGCGGGTGTGAATCGGTTTTCCATGATGTCCGCCTGCTTTCCGCAACGGCATGCGCTCTCTCATTCCCGGCCTGTGCCGGCGTTGACGAATCGCGAGCGGGGCGGCATCCTCTGGCTGGCGTGGCCTGCGCCGAACCTCTGAAGACCGTCCCCAGCGCGGTCCTGCACGGGGGCAAAGGGACTTCAGTCTCGGGTTGCTTTCCTTGGTCCGATCGTTTCGGGCGTGGTTGCTGGGGAACGCCGTCCGGGACGTGAAAGGCCACGCAATGACGGAAAACCGGAATTTCAAGCGTCGTGTACGGGCACGTGCCGCCAAGACGGGCGAATCCTATACGACCGCTCTCATGCATCTTCGTTCAAGATCCGCAAGCGGCCTGCCGCCGGAAGCACGACAGGTGCGCCTGGCTGTGGTGCAGACCGCTTTCCACGACGATCCACGCGACGCCGATGCGCTTCATCGCAGCGGGTTGGAGATGCGCCATCTCATGCGCCAGGCGCGCCAGGCAGGTGCGAGGATCGTGCATTTTCCCGAGGGCGCGATCTGCTCACCCAACAAGCGCATCATGTCCGTCAACGGTCCCCGGGACATTGGCCCGTCCGACTGGAGCCGGTTCGAATGGACTGTTCTAGGCGAGGAACTCGAGGCGGTGCGGCAGCTTGCGCAGGAGCTTGATCTTTGGACGGTCTTCGGTTCGGTGCATCGGCTGACGCCGCCGCACCGACCACACAACAGCCTCTACGTCGTCTCCCATCGTGGGGAACTGGTGACCCGATATGACGAGCGCATGCTGTCGAACACCAAGATCTCGTTCATGTACACGCCCGGCAAAGGGCCGGTGACGTTCGAGGTCGACGGCGTCCGCTTCGGCTGCGCACTCGGCATGGAGTCGCACTTTCCGGAATTATTTCTCGAATACGAACGGCTCGACGTGGACTGCATCCTGTTTTCGACGACCGGCGAGACCCCGGACAACGCCTCGGCCTTCGCCATCGAAATGCAGGGTCATGCGGCCAGCAACGCCTACTGGACCAGTTACGCCGCCCATGCGCCGGCCAGTCCGGTGGCGCCCGCGGGGGTCGTCTCTCCGGACGGTCG
>NZ_JAKGBU010000147.1:1609-6382 GCF_021555155.1 Rhizobium alarense | reverse complement strand
TCGAGGGACGCAGGGTGGCGTCGGAGAGCAGCTGGCCGGCCGATTCCGCCGCCTTGGGGCGGAACAGCAGCGGATGTCCGATCCGCGCCGGCGTCACCTCCCTGTCGCTGATCAGCACATGCCCGCCGCGCCGCGTCAGCCCGTAGAGGGTCCTGGCGAAATCGTTCGGCAGGCGCACGCAGCCGTGCGAGGCGGGATAGGCCGGCACGCTGTTGGAGGCGTGCAGCGCGATGCCGGACCAGGTGAGGCGCTGCATGAAGGGCATCGGCGCGCTGTCGTAGAGATTGGAGAAATGCGTGCGCTTCTTCTCCAGGATCGAGAAGATGCCGGTCGGTGTCGAATGGCCCGCCTTGCCGGTGGAGACGTTCGAGGTGGCGACGATCGTATCGCCATCGTAGACCTTCAGCGACTGAAGGTCCTTGGACACGATGATCTGGAGCGGTCCCTCGAGCGTTCCGGCAAGGGCGGAGGCGGAACTCATCAGCAGGGCTGCGAGGCCGAGGCGGGCGGCGAAGCGAACGATCATCTCTTCCATCCATACGCAATACTGGGTTGTCCCGAATCTAGACGGTCCGGCTTAAGGAAGATTTGATGCATGCGCGACTCACCGGTTGAGGAAGGGGCGGAACTCCCATCAAGACGTGTGGCGGCCGGAAATATTCGACCTGCCCGCCGCTGCGCGGCCAGGTCGCATGTTCAACTTTTCGTTACAACGTCCAGCCGTGGTCCGGGTAGAATTCCCGCATCATGCGGTCGACATAGGCGGTCAGCCGGCGGTCGGCGGCGGCAAGGTCGCGGAGCGGTCCGTCGAAGAACGGGTTCATCACGCTCACGAGCATGGCGAAGGTGGTCGCGTCGGCGCCGCACGGTTTGCCTCCCATCAGGTAGGGGCCGTCGCCGATCACCACGGCAAGCGCGTCGAGCGAGCGTTTTCCAAGCATGACGATCTCGTCCGGCGCGTGTCGGCCGATGCCGACCGCAAGCAGCCGGTCGCGGACATTTTCCTTCAGGCGGGTGACGTAGCCGGCGCGCTCGGCCTCCGGCACCCCGTCGAACCAGTGCGCGGGCCCCCTCGCGAAATTCTCCTCGTCCATGAACCGGTGCCATGCGCCGACCCAGCCGAGATGGTTCTCTATCATGCGCTCGATCGCCCAGGCTTCGGCGCGCTGGCGCGCGGTCAGGTGCTCGTCGAAGTCGATGCCGTAGCGCCGTTCGAGATGCAGGCGGATGAAGGTGGAATCGGCGACGACCTCTCCGCCGTCGTCCATGAAGGGCAGTTGCCCCTTCGGCGACTGGCCGGGATGGGCCGGCACCTTGCGATAGGGAAGGCCGGCCATCCTGAGATGAACCTCGGTCTTCGTGCAGTAGGGGCTGACTTCGGGAAGGCCGAATTGCGGGCCGCCGGCATAGAGCGTGATCATGGGGAACTGCTTCCTTGGTTGCGGTGCCCTTGACTACTGCCATCCTGCTGACAACATGGCGTCAGCATCAACGCGCGGAGGAAACCATGCGCCGGGCGGACCGCCTGTTCCAGATCCTGCAGATCCTGCGCCGGGCGCGCGGGCCGCTGAGCGGTGCGGCGATCGCCGCCGAGCTCGAAGTGTCGCTGCGCACCGTCTATCGCGACATCGCCGACCTGATGGCGCAGCGCGTGCCGATCCGCGGCGAGGCGGGCGTCGGCTACGTGCTGGAGGAGGGTTTCGACATGCCGCCCCTCATGCTGACGGCCGACGAGATCGAGGCGGCGGTGCTCGGCGCGCAATGGGTGGCCTCGCGCGGCGACGCCGACCTCGCGCGGGCGGCCGCCGATCTCGTCGCGAAGATCAGGGCGGTCGTGCCGGAGAGGCTCAGGCCCTATGTCGAAAATCCGGTGACACGCACGCCGCCGGCGCGCGAAACCTTTGCCGACGGCATCGACATGGCGCGAACCCGCCAGGCGATCCGCGACGGCCGGAAGATCGCCCTTCGCTACCGCGACGAGGCGGGTGCTGAAAGCCGCCGCACGATCTGGCCGGTGACGCTCGGCTATTTCGACACGACGCGGCTGATCATCGGCTGGTGCGAACTGCGCCGGGACTTCCGCCATTTCCGCGCCGACCGCATCGTCGGGGCGGAATTCCTGGAGGACCGCATTCCGGAACGGCTGCCGGTACTGCGCGACCGCTGGCTCGCTGCGATCCGCGAGCGCCCGGAGGCCGCAAAGGCCGCTGCCGGCTAGCCGGACCTGCCGCGGTCTATTCCAGCGTGCCGTCATCCGCGGTCAGCATGTGCGATTCCCATTCGCTCTCCGGGATTTCGGCCCCCATGCGGAACGCGAAGGCGGCGACGGAGGCGAGATCGGCACTCACCGTGCAATCGAAACCGATTCCGTACCAGTGCCGCTTGCTCCGGAACGCACCGCCCGGTGCCGAGAGCGTCCGGCCGAACAGCTCGGTGTCCGCCATCGCGTAGGCGACCAGGAAATCCGGCTCGATGGCCGGCTTCCAGCGATGCACCTGCTCCATCGCTTCGAGGTTGCAGAGCTGCTCGATGCGCAAACCGGGCGCAAGCTGTCCCAGGCCCGCCAGCGCCTCCCGGCTGCGGGGATCGGCCAATATGGCCGAGGAAAAGAGCTGTCTCGCCCGGATCGTTCCGTCGGGCATGCGCTCCGCTTCGGTGGGATTTTCGACGGTCGTCGAAGGTTTCCGGGCGCCGACGGTGTCGTCACGCTCGACCGTTTCGCCGCGCGCCGGCAGCGGTTTGGACGCCGTCACCATCTCGACGCTGATGCTTTTCTCGACGGGAAGAGGTGGCGGGTCGTGCGCCGGAATGCGAGCCAGCACCAGCGCGGCGATGGCATGGGCCGCCAATGCCACGGCAAGGCCGAGGGGAAGGTTCGTCCGCGGCGGCCGGCGGCGGGTGCTGCCACACGCCGGCAAGACGCCGTCGGCGGCAGCGCCCCGTTCGGGGGCCTGCCGTTCGGCTTGTCTTGCGGGCCGGCGGGGAGGGGGCATCGGGAGCCGTCGTCAGGGGAATACGCCAGGGAATGCCACCAGAAGCGGCCCTTTTGCGGCAATTCGGCGGCAGGGATCGCCGCCATGCCGGGCGATCCTCACCGCCGTTCCTTGCCGAACGTGTAGCCCGTCTCGACGCTCGTCTTGCCGAATTTGTCGCGCAACCTGTTCATCGCCGCCTCGGCCGCCGCGCGCCGCGCTGCCTGCGGGTCGACGAGGTCCGGCGGATCGGCGCGCGCCGGATCGGCAAGATCCGTGACGCCGATGCCGATCAGCCGGAATTTCGTGCCGTCGGTCTCCCGCTTCAGGAGGTCGAGCCCGATGCGAAAAATCCGGTCGGCAAGCATGGTCGGGTCTTCCAGCCGCCGGTTGCGGGTGCGGCTCTTGAAGTCGCGCGTCTTGAGCTTCAGCACGACGGTCTGGCCGGCGCATCCGGCCTTGCGCAGCCGTGCCGCCACCTGTTCGCTCAGCCGCCTGAGGATGGCCGTCAGTTCGCCGAGATCGGAGATGTCGTCGAAGAAGGTCGTCTCCGAGGAAACGCTCTTGGCTGCGTCGTTGAGGTGCACCTCGCGGTCGTCCTGCCCGCGCGACAGGTTGTAGAGCCGCTTGCCCATGACGCCGTAGCGGCGCATGAGGTCGGTCTCCTCCATCGTCTGCAACTGCCCGATGGTGCGGATGCCGTCGCGCTCCAGCGTTTCGGCGAAGGCCCTGCCGACACCCCAGATCAGTCCGACCGGGCGATCCTTCAGGAAGTCGAGCGCCTCGGCCTCGCCGATCACCGAGAAGCCGCGCGGCTTTTGCAGGTCGGAGGCGACCTTCGCCAGGAACTTGCAGTAGGAGAGGCCGACGGAGACCGTGATGCCGATCTCACCCTCGATGCGGCGGACGAAGCGTGCGAGCACGCGGGCAGGGGGATCGTGGTGCAGGCGCTCCGTGCCGCGAAGCTCGAGAAACGCCTCGTCGATGGAAAGCGGCTGCACGAGCGGCGTCAGTTCCTGCATGAGGGTCCGCACCTCCCGTCCGACCCGCACGTATTTCTCCATGTCCGGCCTGATGACGACCGCCTGCGGACAGGCCTCGAGCGCCTTGAACATCGGCATGGCCGAGCGCACGCCATGGATGCGCGCCACGTAGCAGGCGGTCGACACGACGCCGCGCTTTCCGCCGCCGATGATCACCGGTTTGTCGGCGAGGTCAGGATTGTCGCGCTTCTCCACGGCGGCATAGAAGGCGTCGCAGTCGATATGGGCGAGCGTCAGGCTGTAGAGTTCGGGATGATAGACGAGCCGCGGGCTGCCGCAGCCGCGGCAACGGCGCACGCCGTCCGGCTGCCCGGCAAGGCAGTCGCGGCAGAACCCGGGAAAACGCGTTTCATCGCCGTGCATGTCGAGAACAAAAGTTGAACATCCGGACAATAGTGCGTAAGCTCCGGACACTCAAGGGCGTGGCGGGGCGTGTCGGGCCCTTTCCTGCAGACAATTCACCCGCCGTGTGCCCGTTCGATCGGCATGGCCTGCCCGGGAGGAGCCGTATGCCGCCGGATCATCGCTTCCGCATCGGCCAGCCGTCGGGTGTCGCGTGTCACCACTCGACCGGCCGGGACAGGCGCGCATGGGCACGCTGCACCGTCTCCGGGCGTATCCCCGTCGCCGCGCAGAAGGCCATCAGCGTCGGCTCGTGGCCCATCACGAAGTCGACGAGGCCGGCAAGAAAGCCCGGATCGCCGACCGCGCCGCGCACCGCGGCCGGCTCGACGCCCGTCAGCGCGAGGAAGCGCGAC
>NZ_JAKGBU010000147.1:0-1509 GCF_021555155.1 Rhizobium alarense | reverse complement strand
GGTCGGGCTCGCCGGCGAGCCAGCCGAGGATGGCGATCGCGGTCGCCTCGGCGTCGCCGTCTGCTTCTTTTGGTGCAGGCATCGGCATTTCCGGGAAATTTTACCTTTTAATCAACCAAATGGCGCTAGCTTGCCTCGAAGGCCGGATCGATGAATCCGGCTTAGCCGCACCTTATATGTCTATCGAGAGGTTGCAAGGCGGGAGTGGGAAACGGATTGTGCAATGCCGAAACAGGTGATGATAGTCGAGGACAACGAGCTCAACATGAAGCTCTTCCGGGATCTCATCGAGGCGTCCGGTTATACCACGATCCAGACCCGCAACGGGATGGAAGCTCTTGATCTGGCGCGAAAGTACCGCCCGGACCTCATCCTGATGGACATCCAGCTCCCGGAGGTCTCCGGCCTCGAGGTCACGAAGTGGCTGAAGGAGGACGACGAGCTGCACGTCATTCCGGTAATCGCCGTCACCGCCTTCGCGATGAAGGGGGACGAGGAGCGCATCCGGCAGGGCGGCTGCGAGGCCTATGTCTCCAAGCCGATCTCCGTTCCGAAATTCATCGAGACGATCAAGACCTATCTGGGCGACGCATGAGGCGGAGGCCGAAGAGATGACCGCGCGCATTCTCGTCGTTGACGACATTCCGGCCAACGTGAAGCTTCTCGAGGCGCGGCTGCTTGCGGAATATTTCGACGTGCTGACGGCCGCCAACGGCTATGACGCGCTGTCGATCTGCGAGCGGACGCAGGTCGACCTCATCCTGCTCGACATCATGATGCCCGGCATCGACGGCTTCGAGGTCTGCGAGCGGCTGAAGGACAATCCGCGCACGGCGCATATCCCCGTGGTCATGGTGACGGCGCTCGACCAGCCGGCGGACCGCGTGCGCGGCCTGAAGGCCGGCGCCGACGATTTCCTGACGAAGCCGGTCAACGACCTGCAACTGATGTCGCGGGTCAAGAGCCTCGTGCGGCTGAAGACGCTGACGGACGAACTGCGCGTGCGCGCGGCAACCGTCGAGGCGATCGGCATGCAGGACGGGCTCGCCGGTGCGATGGGCGACGAGCCGGGCGCCGTGCTGCTCGTCGACGGCAAGGGCAATTCGCAGGATCGCATCGCGCGGGCACTGAAGCCGATCGCCGATACCACCTGCCTCTCCGATCCGCAGGCCGCCCTCTTCGAGGCGGCGGAGAATCCTTACGAACTCGTCATCGTCAACGCGAATTTCGAGGACTACGATCCGCTTCGCCTCTGCTCGCAGCTCCGCTCGCTCGAGCGCACGCGCTACCTTCCGGTTCTCCTGATTGCCGAGCAGGGCCACGACGACATGATCGTGCGTGCCCTCGATCTCGGCGTCACCGACTACCTGATGCGGCCGATCGACCCGAACGAGCTGATCGCCCGCAGCCTCACGCAGATCCGCCGCAAGCGCTACAACGACCGGCTTCGATCGAGCGTCAGGCAGTCGATCGAGCTTTCCGTCACCGACGGGCTTACCGGCCTGCACA
>NZ_JAKGBU010000146.1:5188-6646 GCF_021555155.1 Rhizobium alarense | reverse complement strand
GGCCGGCGCGCGGTGCGGAAACGCCTGGAAACGGCAATTTCAAGTCTAGCGCATTTCCGGTGCAATCCGGATCACCGAAGATGCGCTAGTTCTTTGTTTTTGCCGCATTATCCGACGTCGATGCGAATGCGCATCGACTGGAAATGCTCTAGAGAAGGAAGTCGGACGTCGAGATCTCGGCGGGCTCGATGTCCTTCAGCGTGATCACCAGATCGACGCCGCCGACATCGACCGTGACGATCGTGTTGGTGCCGGAATCGCTGAAGCCGATGTCGCCCGCTGCGACGCCGAGCGCGGTGAGGTCGATCTGATCGCCCTCCGAGGCGTCGAAGTCGGTGATGGTGTCCCGCGCGGCGCTGGAGGAATGGCCGGCGGCCGAGAAGACGAAGGTGTCCGCGCCGGCATTGCCCTGCAAAAGATCCTTTCCGGCGCCGCCGTTCAGCGTGTCGTTGCCGCCGCCGGCGAGGAGCTTATCGTTGCCGCCGCCGCCGTTGAGTGTATCGTTGCCGTCGCCGCCGACCAGCTTGTCCTTGCCGCCGCCGCCGTTCAGCGTGTCGTCGCCGGCCTCGCCGAACAGCTTGTCGTCACCGGCATCGCCGCTCAGCGTGTCCTTGCCGCCACCGCCATAGAGCTTGTCGTCGTTGCCGCCGCCGAAGAAGACGTCGGCCTTCGTGGTGCCGGTGATGGTGTCCTTGCCGCTCAGGAACAGGCTGACCGCCCCGACGACGTCGTTGTCCAGGTAGAAATTGAAGAACTGCTTGGCAGACAGGGAAACGTCCGTGATGTTGAGCCAGCGCACGCCGCCGGTTTCGACCTTCAGCGACGTTATCGTGCCGCCGAGCACGTCTGCCAAATCGCCGCCCACAAATTTGTACTTCAGGTTGTTTCCGTCGAAGCGCGTGAAATTGTCGTCGTCGTCGAAAAGCTTCGCAAAGGTCTTCTTCAGCGTCGCGTTGTCGTAATCCGCCAGCTCCGCCAGCGGCAGCTTGGTGAAGTCGACGCCCTTGTTTTTGTAAAGCTTCGTCTTGATGTTCGCCATAAATGTTTCCCCCTTCTCTCCAGTGAAGATTTTAAACGCACCCTAGAAACCGCAACGCGGCAGGTCCCGCGTCTATTCGGATAAAGTAGAAATTTTGCAGCAGAATAACACAGGCGGAACGAAGGCATAGACGTGCGCCTGAAACAAAGCGGGCGAAATCGCAGGAGCCGCCCTTGCGCGGGAACGCCGTGATGGATTCCCGTCAAGAAAGCTTCACCGAACCATCAAGCAGGCGTCATCCGGCGGGCCTGTGCGGCGCGTCCATGCATCAACCCCGAGACCGCCGGCAATGACCCAGGTCCTGTGCCCGCCCCTCCACAGCCCTGCTCCTGGCCTCCCGGCCGATACGCGGCAGGGCGGACGACAACGAGCGCGCGCTTCCGCGAACCGGCGAATTCCTGAAGGCGGAACAAGAGGAT
>NZ_JAKGBU010000146.1:0-5088 GCF_021555155.1 Rhizobium alarense | reverse complement strand
GCGGCAGAGCCCGCCGCGCCGGTCGCCGATACCGGCTGCTATTCGAAGCGGAAGGCGAGCCTTTTGCCGGTGAGCCTGGCAAGCTGCTGCAGGCGGCCTTCGAGGCGTTCGCCGGCGAATTCCTCGTATTCCGCCGGCACGACGAATTCGAGATCGAGGTCGGCCGACCGGGCCTCGCGGAGCCCGAGATTGCGCACGACGCCGGGCATCGACGCCGAGAACAGGTAGACGACGCGCAGCAGCCCGCCGAGCAGCTTGGCGAGCTCCAGCAGGCGCGGCGTGGCGATTGCCGCCAGCGGGCTCGTCGCGCCGTCGTCGTAGAGCCCCTCAAACCGGTAGTAGTTGGCGAGCGCGATATAGGCGCGGCCCGGATGGCTGATGCCGGTGAAGGTGCCGTGGGCGATGATGTTCAGCGCCTGCAGGCCGCGGTAGTCCGGATGGGCGCGCCAGCTGATGTCGGCGAGCAGGCAGGCCGCCTGCCGGTAGCGGCTTTCCGATTCCGTCTCGCTGACGCCGAAGAACGGCACCATGCGGCCGCTCCAGTCCGCCAGTTCGCGGGCGTGCTCGGGCGAGCGGGCGCGCAGGATCGCCAGTTCGCCGGCCGCCGCCAGAAGCGGGTCGCGCGCCTTCTCGCCCTCCGGCAGCAGCGAATAGAGATAGCCCTCGCGGACCCCCTGCGACGAGAAGGAGATCTTCGACGGCTTCATCGCCGCGATGACCTCCTGCATGGCGACCGCGCCGAAGGGCAGGAGGTTGCGCCGGCTCTTGGAGATCGAGGCATAGGCCGGATCCTTGGTGTCCTTCGCCTCCGCGACCTCGGTGAGGAACGCCATCGCCTCGTCATAGGCGATCTCGTATCCCTGCATCATGTGCAGCGGATAGTTGCGCTTCTCCATGTGCAGCTTGGCGATCGAGCGCCAGGTGCCGCCGACCGCGTAGAAGGTGCGGCCGAGCCCCGCCTTCAGCAGGCCCGCCTGCTTGACGTGGCGCTTGGCAACGGCGCGGGCGGTCGCGGCCGATCCGGCCGCCGCCTCCGACAGGCGGATGCCGCCGAGCGGCAGCGTGATGCCCCTGCCGATATGCATGCCGGAGACGTCGACCAGTTCCAGCGAACCGCCGCCGAGGTCGCCGACGACGCCGTCCGGATCGTGGAAGCCGCTGACGATGCCGAGCGCGGAGAAATAGGCCTCCTCCTCGCCGGTCAGCACGCGCGCCTTGCGCTCGAGGATCATCTCGGCGCTGTGGATGAAATCCGGGCCGTTCGACGCCTCGCGGGCCGCGGCGGTCGCGAGCACGTACATGGTGCTTGCACGGGCCTGCCGCGACAGCGCCTTGAAGCGGTGCAGTGCGGCAAGCGCGCGCGCCACGCTTTCCTCGTCCATGCGGCCTGTCTTGGCCAGTCCCTTGCCGAGGCCGCACATGACCTTCTCGTTGAACAGCACCGCCGGCGATCGGCTCATGCCTTCGTAGATAACGAGACGGATCGAGTTCGAGCCGATGTCGACGACAGAGACCGGGGCAATTCCAGGCAGGCGCCCCTGGGCTTCCGATTCAACCATTGAGGTCCAGTTTTAATTCTTTCGACGGCTTTTCCAGCCTGCGATAGCCTTCGGCGACGAGGATTTCAAGGCCTCGCCCCGGCCGGAGAGGCTGGGGTTGGTCATGAAATAGTGCTGGGCGTTGAAAGGCTCCGCGCCGTCGGGCACCTGCAGGCGCCGCGACGTGCCGTCCGACAGGATCTCGTAGCTCTGCTGGTTGTCGATCAGGTTGCCGAGCATGATCTGCGACAAAACCTGTGCATGAACGGTCTTGTTGACAAGCGGCACCAGGGTTTCGACCCGCCGGTCGAGGTTGCGCGGCATCATGTCCGCCGAGCCGATATAGACGATCGCCTCTTCCGACGGCAGGCCGTGGCCGTTGCCGAAGCAGAAGATGCGGGAATGTTCGAGGAAGCGGCCGACGATCGACTTGACGTGGATGTTGTCGGACAGGCCCGGCACCTGCGGCCTGAGGCAGCAGATGCCGCGCACCACGAGATCGACATCGACGCCCGCCTGGCTCGCCCGGTAGAGCGCGTCGATGATCTCCGGATCGACGAGCGAGTTCATCTTCATCCAGATCGCCGCCGGCGCGCCGCGCTTCGCATGGGCGATCTCGTCGTCGACGAGCTTCAGGATGCGCGGCCTGAGCGTCAGCGGCGAGAAGGCGATCTTCATGCCCGCCTCCGGCTCGCCGTAGCCGGTGATGAAGTTGAAGATGTTGGCGATGTCGTGGGCGATCGTCGGGTTGCAGGTGAAGAAGGAGAGGTCGGTGTAGATCTTCGCCGTCACCGGATGGTAGTTGCCGGTGCCGAGGTGGCAGTAGGTGCGCAGCCTGCCCTCCTCCCGCCGGACGACGAGCGACATCTTGGCATGGGTCTTGAGCTCAATGAAGCCGAAGACCACCTGCACGCCGGCGCGCTCCAGGTCGCGCGCCCAGCGGATGTTGGCCTCCTCGTCGAAGCGTGCCTTCAGCTCGACGAGCGCCGTCACCGAC
Organism: Rhizobium alarense; assembly: GCF_021555155.1. Lineage (GTDB taxonomy): Bacteria > Pseudomonadota > Alphaproteobacteria > Rhizobiales > Rhizobiaceae > Rhizobium_D > Rhizobium_D alarense. The sequence continues at coordinate 2,553 of NZ_JAKGBU010000146.1, read as the reverse complement.
TTGCCGGCCTCGGCCGCGTCGACCAGCGCGCGCACGATCGGGCTGTCGTTGGAGGTGCGGTAGAGCGTCTGCTTTATCGCCACCACGTCCGGATCGCGCGCAGCCTGGAGCAGGTACTGGACCACCACGTCGAAGCTCTCGTAGGGGTGGTGGACCACCATGTCCTTCTCGCGGATGGCCGCGAAGCAGTCGCCGGCATGTTCGCGGACGCGTTCGGGAAATCGCGCATTGTACGGCTCGAACTTCAAGTCCTCCCTGGGCGCCCGGGTGATCTCGGAGAGCGTGTTGAGCGCCAGCAGGCCCGGCAGCACCGCGACGCGGCTCTCCGGCACGCCGAGCTCGCCGACGACGAAGCGGCGGAGCGATTCCGGCATTTCCGAATCGGTCTCCAGCCGGATCACCGAGCCGCGCCGGCGCCGCTTCAGCGCGGTCTCGAAGAAGCGCACGAGATCCTCGGCCTCTTCCTCCACCTCGATGTCGCTGTCGCGGATGATGCGGAAGGTGCCTGAGCCCTTGACGACGAAACCCGGGAAGAGCTTGTCGATGAACAGGCCGACGACGTCCTCCAGCGTGATGTAGCGGATGGCGCCCTCGAAATCCGGCAGCCGGACGAAACGGTCGAGTGCCACCGGCAGGCGCAAAAGCGCCGTCATCGGCTCGCGGCCATGGATGTTGTCGAGCTGCAGGCCGATCGAAAAGCCGAGATTGGGGATGAAGGGGAACGGATGCGCCGGGTCGATCGAGAGCGGCGTCAGGACCGGGAAGATCGACTGTTCGAATTCCTGAGCGAGCCAGGCCTTGTCGTCCGCCTTCAGCGCCGAGGGCCGGACGATGAGAATGTCCTCGCGGGAGAGATATTGCTGCAGCACGGCGAGCGAGGCCTGCTGCTCCATCTGCAGGTTGTCGATCTCCTTCAGGATGTCGTCGAGCTGCTCGGCCGAGGTCTTGCCGTCGGGGCTCCTGACACCGATGCCCTGGCGCACCTGGCCTTCGAGGCCGGCGACGCGCACCATGAAGAACTCGTCGAGATTGGCGGCGGAGATCGAGAGGAAGCGCACGCGCTCGAGCAGCGGATGCGCCGTGTTCAGCGTCTCCTCCAGCACGCGGCGATTGAACTGCAGCCAGGAGAATTCGCGGTTGATGAAGCGCTCGGGGCTCGTCATCAGGGCTTCGACGTCGACCCCGCCATCGCTGTCTGCCGGCGTGTCCGACGCCGGCTCCGAAGGTCTTGCATCCATGTCCATAGTCGCCCATCCCGGTTTTCTTGGCTCGTACGCCAGTTTGACGTCCGAACTGTGACAGTCAATCCTCGTCGCTGCCGGCGGCGAGCTCTCCCAGCACCTCGTGGGCGAGCGCCCGCGTGACGCGGCTGCCGCGGGCGAGCGCCAGCCGGTCGAGCCGCTCGACCAGCGTCTGGGCCGCGTCGAGCGAACGCTCCATGCGCGCGACGATATAGGCGACGAGCCGGTCGTCGACGAAGAGCTGGCGGTCGGCGAAGAGCTTGACGATGACCTGGGAGAGCAGTTCGTCGTCCGGCTCGCCGATCTCGACCACCGTGGCGGCCTTCAGCCGCGACCTGAGGTCCGGCAGCTCGACCGGCCAGGACATCGGCCACAGCCGCGTCGTGACGAGCAGCGCATGGCCGTGCTGGCGCACATTGTTGATGACATGGAAGAGCGACTGGTCGTCGAAGCCGCGCCGGTCGGCGTCCTCGAAGAGCACCGGGCCGTGTTCGGCCGCCGCCTCGGCGCCGGCGCCGGCGACCGGGTGGATCGCCGTCGCGCCCGCCCGCTCGCGCCAGATCGACGCCAGATGCGACTTGCCGGACCCGACGGGGCCGGCGAGGATGACGACCGGCGAGGGCCAGCGCGGCCAGGCATCGACGATCGACACGGCCGCGCTCAGCGGGTCGGAAACAAGGAGATCGTCCCGGCCCGTCGCCGCGTCGTGCCCGAAGGCGAGCGGCAACTGTTCTGCGCCTTTCCTGCTGCTCATCGTCTACTCGATACGCCTCGGCTCGCCCGCTTCATCCGTGATGGTGATCGGCTTGCTGTGGCCGTGGTAGAGGTCGCTGTCAAGGTAGCGCCGCAGGCCGAAGCGGACAAGCACGCCGACCGCGGCGGCCGCCGGCACGGCGATCAGCAGGCCGACGAAGCCGAAGATCGCGCCGAAGGCGAGAAGCGCGAACATCAGCCAGACCGGATGCAGCCCGACCTTGGAACCGACGAGCTTCGGCTGGAGGATGTTGCCCTCGACGAACTGGCCGACGAAGAAGATGCCGGCGACGAGGGTGATCCACAGATAGTCGGGCCAGAACTGGACGAGCGCCAGCCCGACCGACAGCACGAGGCCGACCATCGAGCCGACATAGGGGATGAAGCTGATGACGCCCGCGAAGAGGCCGATGAGGAGGCCGAAATTGAGGCCGGCCAGCGAGAGCCCGATGCCGTAGAACAGGCCGAGGATGATGCAGATCGACCCCTGGCCGCGCACGAAGCCGGCGATCGCCGCATCCATCTCGCCCGCGATGCCCCGCACGTCCGCCACGTAGTC
>NZ_JAKGBU010000145.1:2195-6692 GCF_021555155.1 Rhizobium alarense | reverse complement strand
CAGAAGAGAAATAGGTGGCCAGGTTTTTGCGCCGCCCGTGGTCGGACTATTCCGACGCTACCATGGCCCGTTTTTGCACCGCCGCTCTCAGACGGATTGCCCTTGCTTCGCGTTCAACACATAATGATGCAATGCAACCATCCGGCGAACTTGAAGTCTCGATCCTGGGAGACCTGCGTGTCAACGACGCGGACGGCGAAGTTCCGTTGCCCGCGTCGCGAAAGGCGCGCGCGTTGTTGGGATTCCTCCTGGCCACCGGGCGGCCACACCGACGCGAACGGCTTTGCGAACTTTTCTGGGACCTTCCCGATGACCCCAAGGCGTCGCTGAGGTGGGCCCTCAGCAAGCTGCGCAAGGTGCTCGACACGCCGATGCGCGCGCGTATCATCGCGGATCGGGAACGCGTCGCGCTCGACGATGACGGTCTTGCGGTCGACCTGCGCGCGGTGCGGGACCAGCTTCGCGGCGAACCACAGTCGCTCGGCTTGGCCGAACTCGAGGACGCCGCAAGCAGGCTTTCCCACATCCTGCTCGAAGGGCTCGACGGGGCAGGCGACGAAGCCTTCGATTCGTGGCTGGCGGCGGAACGTCAGGACGTCGCCACGGATCGGATTGCGGTTCTGAGAAGGCTGGCGCGCCATCCCGATGCCAGCAGCCCGGCGCGAGACAAATGGAACCAGTTGCTGCGCGAGGCCCGATTCCTTCGCCGAAGACGTCCCCGCGATGGCTGCCGGCACCGAACCTGCCCAGCCAGCAGTCCGGCGGCTGGAACCGTCGCTGCGGCGTGCCCACACGCGCGAACAGAAGATCGGATTCTGCAAGGTCGCGGACGGCACCAGGATTGCCTTTGCGAGCGTCGGCAAGGGGCCGCCCCTGGTCAAGGCCGCCAACTGGCTCACCCATATCGAGCATGACTGGAACACGCCGATCTGGGGCGCATGCTTTGCGGACATCGCCCGCGACCGGACATTCGTACGCTACGACGAGCGCGGCTGCGGGCTGTCGGACTGGGACGTCGGCAGGATCGACCTCGATTCGTTCGTCGATGATCTCGAAGCGGTGGTCGACCGGCTCGGACTGTCGCGATTTCCGCTGCTGGGCATCTCGCAGGGGGCCGCCGTCAGCATTGCCTATGCCGTGCGGCATCCGGAAAGGGTCTCGGGCCTGATCCTGATCGCCGGCTATTCCTCCGGTTGGCGCCTGCATGCGGACGAGGAGGAGATCGCGCGGCGCAACGCTGTCCGCCAGTTGACCGAAGTCGGCTGGGGTACGGACAATCCGGCCTACAGGCACATCTTCTCCCGCACGTTCATGCCCGACGCGGCGCCCGAAGACCTCGCCTGGTTCGACGAATTCCAGCGTCTCACCACCTCGCCGCGCAACGCCGCGCGCTTCCAGGACGCGTTCGGCGACATCGACGTGCGTCATATTCTCGCCGAGGTGCGGACACCGACCCTGGTGCTGCACGCGACCGACGATCAACGGATTCCCCTTGAACAGGGCCAGATGATCGCCACGGCCATTCCCGGCGCCCGCTTCGTTCCACTCGACAGCAAGAACCACGTCCTGGTGGAATACGAGCCGGCCTGGAACGCGTGCATGTCGCATATCCGGGATTTCCTGCGCGAAACCGGAATCTGATCGCGTCTGCGCGCACACGGTTTCAATTCCCCCCCTTCCCGACGCGTCAGCCGACCTCGAAAGGCTGGATCGGCGCGCTCAACGATACACAAAAAGTTTATCGCGCCGTAGCGCCTACAAGCTCCGTTACAACGCTCGTTACAACGGTGCAGTGTCAGTTCACCCGGCGAAACAATGAAAATTGGCATCGCGCGGCCGGGATCAAGGCCTGGCGCGGGCGCAGGCATGGGGGATGATCGACATGACCGCGAATGCAACCGGAAACGCGGAGACGCAGGTCAGCACATTGGTTGCGGACTCGACGTTCGACCCGATGATCACCCTGTTGCCCGCCGGTGGCTGGATCGCCGTCTGGACCGCGGAAAACGAAGAGCCTGGCAACGCGTTCACGCTTACCGGCCGCGGCAACCTCGATGGTGCCGGCAATTCGCTCGCCAACGCGATCACCGGCAATGGTGGAAAGAACACGCTGTCGGGCGGTGGCGGCAACGACACGCTGGAAGGTGGCGCCGGCAAGGACACGTTGAAGGGCAGTGGCGGACGCGACAGGCTCGTCGGTGACAAAGGCGGCGGCCGCGACTTCATCGACGATTTTTCGCGCGCACAGGGCGACCGGATCAATCTCAAGGCTATCGACGCCAATGTGATGGCGAAGGACAACCAGAAGTTCGAGTTCATCGGCACCGACAAGTTCGAGGAGGATGCCGGCGAACTGCGCTTCCAGAAGATGGGCGGCAACACTCTCGTCAGTGCCGATCGCAACGGTGACGGAAAGGCCGATTTCGCCATCCTTGTCGACGGCAACATCACCTTCAAGGCCGGCGATTTCATCCTCTAGCGGGAGGTTGTCCCGGGCCTTCGGGCCGGTCCGATCCGGCCGCAGTTCACGGAAAGTTGAACGCAGGCGCCGGCTGAGCGGGCGTGCTTACAACGCTCGTTACAACGCTGGCGAGTCAAACACCGCATACGCATTCAAATCAACTCGGCAAGGCCGCCCACACGAGCGCCTGGCCCGCATTCGAGCGAGGAAAACCCGCCATGGCTTCCAACGCCACCGGAAACGCGGAAATTCAGGTCAACACGACCTCGGCGGACCAGATGTTCAGCCCGAGCATCACCCTGTTGCCGGCCGGCGGCTGGATCGCCGTCTGGACGGCGTCTAGCGAGGAGGAGGGCAACGAATTCGTGCACACGATGATGCAGCGCTTCGACGCGGAGGGAAATCGCGTTGGCGATGAAGTGCAGGTCGGCGACCCAAAGGCGGGGTATAACAGCCCGACTGTCGTGCCGCTCGCCGATGGCGGCTGGCTGGTCATGCATGACCGCGGCGACATCGTGCAGCAGCGTTTCGACGCCGACGGGAACGTGGTGGGCGGCGAAACACAGATCAATACGGTCAGCGGGGATCTCCGTAGCGTGTCGGCAACCGTCCTTGAGGATGGAAGCTGGGTCGTCGCCTGGCAGCGAGGCGCCGGCAACGAAGACGTCTTCCAGCAGAAATTCAATGTGGATGGCATCGCGGTCGGCGGAGAAGTCCGCGTCAATACAACGACGTCGGGCAGGCAGTTCATGGATGATATCGCCGCGCTCGCCGATGGCGGATGGGTGGTCACTTTTGAATCGCCCGACGGCAACAGCGATGGCATCTTCCAGCAGCGTTACAATGCCGACGGCGTAAAGGTCGGAAGCCAGACGAGGGTCAATACCACGACGTCGGGCTCCCAGCAGTCTTCGACGGTCACCGCGCTCGCCGATGGTGGCTGGGTGGTTACGTGGTCTGGCCCGGACGGCGACCAGGACGGCATCTTTCAGCAGCGTTACGGCAGCAACGGCGCGAAAGTGGGGAGTGAAACCCTCATCAATACGGCCAGGGCCAGCTTCCAGACCGATCCGGTCGTTGCTGCGCTTTCCGACGGAGACTGGGTGATCGTCTGGCGTTCCGGCGCCCAGGACGGCGACGGCACCGGCATCTACATGCAACGCATCGCCGCCAACGGTGCCGCGGTCGGAACGGAGACCCTGGTCAATGTAACAACTGCCGGAATTCAGAGCGACGTTTCAGTCACCGCGCTGGATGGCGGCGGCTGGGTTGTCACGTGGAAGTCGGAAGACCCGGATACGTTCGTGGACACCGTCCAGCAGCGCGTCTTCGCCGATGATATCCGGGGCGCGGACGGCGACGACGTCATCGAAGGCACCGTGTTCGGCGAAGCCATTCTTGGCCTCGGCGGCGACGACACGATCGACGGCCTTGCTGGCGACGACACGATCGAGGGCGGGGCCGGCGCCGACGACATGGACGGTGGCGCCGGCGTCGACACGCTCAGCTATGCCGGCTCGACGCAAGGGGTTACCGTGCGGTTGAGCGACGGGACCGCGAGCGGCGGCGACGCCGATGGCGACACCTTCGCCAACTTCGAGAACGTCACGGGGTCGGAGGCCGGCGATACGCTCGTGGGGTCGGCAGGCGCGAATGTGCTGAGAGGCGGCGCGGGCAGCGACACCCTGATCGGTGGCGGCGGCGCGGATGTTCTCGAAGGTGGCGACGGCGCCGACAACATGGACGGCGGCGCCGGCATCGACACGCTCAGCTATGCCGGTTCGAATCTTGGGGTCACCGTGCGGCTGAGCGACGGGACCGCGACCGGCGGCGTTGCCAACGGCGACACCTTCACGAACATGGAGAACGTCACCGGATCGGCGCATAACGACACGCTGGAGGGGACGACGGGCGCGAACGTCCTGGTCGGCGGCGACGGCAACGACACTCTCATCGGTCGCGGCGGCGCTGATCGTCTCGAAGGCGGGAACGGAAACGACACGTTCAGGAGCCGTCCCAACGACTTTGCGGACGCA
>NZ_JAKGBU010000145.1:0-2095 GCF_021555155.1 Rhizobium alarense | reverse complement strand
GCGGCGGCGCTGATCGTCTCGAAGGCGGGAACGGAAACGACACGTTCAGGAGCCGTCCCAACGACTTTGCGGACGCAACGATCGACGGCGGCGCCGGCTCCGATCGTCTGCTGCTCGAAACGGCGGGCGAAGGGCAGAATGTCTACGATCTGACCGGCACGGCTCTCGCGTCCATTGAGGAAATCGAGTTCCTCACGGACGGCGGAGACCTTTCCGAGAATACCAAGACGGTTCTCCTGTCCGCTTCGCAGATTGGCGGGGCCGGACTGTCGAGCACGCTGGTGATAGACGGCAATGACATTTTCAACAGCAGGGATCTGATCTCCATCTCGATGGACCGCGCCACCAGCCTGGATCTGTCCGGATGGGCGTTTCAGGATTGGGGCACGACGAATTCCGAAACTGGAGAAGTCATCACCATCACCGGCGACGCCGACGCCGAGACCATCACCGGGAGCCGTGAGCGCGACGTGATCTCGGGCGGCGGCGGCGACGACACGATGGTGGGTGGCTTGGGCAGCGATACCTTCATCTGGAACCCGGGCGACGGCAGCGACACGATCGAGGGCGGCGACGGCACGGACACGCTGGACTTCAACGGCTCCAACGCCAAGGAGTTCATCGGCCTGGTCACCAACGGTTCGCGGCTGAGCTTCACCCGGGACGTCGGCAATGTGACGATGGACGTCAACGGTGTCGAGAAGGTCAGCTTTGCCGCTGGCGCCGGCGCCGACGTCATTGTCGTCAGCAACCTGACCGGCACCGGTGTCACCGAGGTGGAGATCGACCTTGCTGCCCCCGGCGGCGGAGGCGACGGCGCGGTCGACACCGCGATGGTCAGCGGCACGAACGGCGCCGACTCCATTGCCGTTACCAGCGGCGGGCCTGGCCAGGTCATCGTCACCGGGCCGGCGGCCACGACCACGCTCGTCAGCGCGGAGGCCACCGACGGCCTCATCGTCATCGGTCAGGGCGGCGACGACGTGATCGACGCCTCGGCGCTTGCCGCAGGCCGGATCTCGCTTACGATCGATGCCGGCCTCGGCGCCGAGCTCATCTCCGGCAGCGCCGGCGACGACGTGATCATCGGCGGCGATGGCAACGAGACTGCCTTCATGGGCGACGGCGACGATACCTTCACCTGGAACCCCGGCGACGACAACGACACGATCAACGGCCAGGGCGGCTTCGACACGCTCGACTTCAAGGGCGCCAATGCCGCCGAGCAGATCGCCATTTCGGCGAATGGCGGCAGGACGACGTTCACCCGCGACGTCGCCAACGTCTCCATGGACCTCGATGGCGTCGAGAAGATCCAGTTCTCCGCATTCGGCGGCGCCGACGTCATCACCATCGGCGACCTTGGCGGTACCGGCGTGGAGCAGGTCGAGATCGACCTTGCTGAAGCGGCCAATCTCGCCGAAGCCGACACGATCATCGTCAATGGCAGCGACGGGAGCGACACGCTTTCGCTTTCCAAGACCCAGGTCGATGCCAAGGTCGTGGTCCTCGGCGCGCAGGCAGGCGATCTCCTGCAGGTCAATGCCGGTGCCGGAGACGACATTTTCAACTTCGTACCCCGCCAGGGCGTCACCGGCGTGACCTTTGACGGCGGTGCCGGCCATAACACGCTCCTTATGTCGATAGGCGGCAACGGGCAGAATTCCTACGACCTGACCGGCGCCAATTTTGCCTCGATCGATGAAATCGAGTTCGCGACGGGCGGTGGCACCTTTGTCGGGAATACCAGGACGGTCACCATTTCCGCCTCTCAGCTGGGTGACGGCGCACTGTCAAGCGCGCTGCTGATCAACGGAGATGACAATCGCAACAGCAAGGATTCTGTCGCCGTCACGATGGGAAAGGCGACCACGCTGGACCTTTCGGAGTGGAGGTTCGACGGGTGGGGCTCCACCGCAAGGTCTGGTAATAGCAGCGACAGCGAATTCATTACCGTCACCGGTGACGGCGACCACGAGACCATCACCGGCAGCTCCGAGCGCGACGTGATCGACGGCCGCGGCGGCAACGATACGATGAACGGCGGCCGCGGCAACGACGTCCTGGACGGCGGTGCCGGCGCCGACACCATGGC
>NZ_JAKGBU010000144.1 GCF_021555155.1 Rhizobium alarense | reverse complement strand
CCGCGGAAGCCGATCGCGATGAAGGCGAGATCGGCCTTGATGACGAACTCGGTACCGGCGATCGGCTTGCGCCGATCGTCCACCTGGCAGCACTTCACGCCCGTGAGCACGCCGTCCTCGCCGACGAATTCGAGCGTGCCGACCTGGAACTCGCGCACGGCGCCCTCGGCCTGCGAGGAGGAGGTGCGCATCTTCGTCGCCCAGAACGGCCAGACGGCGAGCTTGTCCTCCTTCTCCGGCGGCTGCGGCCGGATGTCGAGCTGGGTGACCTTGACGGCGCCCTGGCGGAAGGCCGTGCCGACGCAGTCGGACGCCGTGTCGCCGCCGCCGACGACGACCACGTGCTTGCCGCCGGCCAGAATCGGATCCGACGGCCAGCCGACGCTGTCGATATTTTCCCGGCCGATGCGGCGGTTCTGCTGGACGAGATAGGGCATCGCGTCGTGCACGCCGGCGAAATCCACGCCCGGAATGCCCGCGTCGCGCGGCGTCTCGGAGCCGCCGCAGTAAACCGCGGCATCATGCTCGGCGAGCAGCGCATCGACCGGCAGGTCGACACCGACATTGACGCCGTAGTGGAAGGTCACCCCTTCCCCCTTCATCTGCTCGACGCGGCGATCGATGAAGTTCTTCTCCATCTTGAAATCCGGGATGCCATAGCGCAGCAGGCCGCCGGCCTTCGATTCACGCTCGAAGACGTGGACCTCGTGCCCGGCGCGCGCGAGCTGCTGTGCGGCCGCCATGCCGGCCGGTCCGGAGCCGATCACCGCCACCTTCTTGCCGGTCTTGACCGTCGCGGGCTGCGGCACGATATAGCCCATCTCGTAGGCCTTGTCGGCAATCGCCTGCTCGACGGTCTTGATGGCGACCGGCGCGTCCTCGAGGTTCAGCGTGCAGGCCTCCTCGCAGGGCGCCGGGCAGACGCGGCCGGTGAACTCCGGGAAGTTGTTGGTCGAATGCAGGTTGCGGATCGCCTCGTCCCAGTTGTTGTTGTAGATGAGATCATTCCAGTCGGGGATCTGGTTGTGGATCGGACACCCCGTCGGGCCGTGGCAATAGGGAATGCCGCAGTCCATGCAGCGCGCGGCCTGCTTCTGGACCTCCTGATCCGACATCGGGATCGTGAATTCGCGAAAATGGCGAATACGGTCGGAAGCCGGCTGGTACTTCGCCACCTGCCGGTCGATCTCGAGAAAACCTGTAACCTTGCCCACTTCAAAAGTCCTCACGTCAAAGCGGAGCGCCTGCCGGGCCCCAGTACCGGTAGGCAGCCCCCGCCACCAATCCCAGTACGATGAATTCGATGCTGATCTCGCCGTTGACCAACGGCCGCGATTCCGGGGATCCGCGACCGCGACACCGGGCAAAACCCGCCGGTGACGGTTTACGAACCGCCGCCTATTCGGCAGCGATCCCCATCCTCATGCGCTCCATCTCTTCGAGCGCGCGGCGGTACTCGACCGGCATGACCTTGCGGAATTTCGGCCGATACTCGGCCCATTGGTCGAGGATCTCCTTGGCCCGCGGCGAACCCGTATAGTGCAGGTGGTTGGAGACGAGCTGGTAGAGGCGCTCCTCATCGTGGCGCGTCATGTCCTCTGAGACGTCGACGCGCCCCTTGTGCATGAGGTCGCCGCCGTGGTGGTGCAGCTTCTCCAGCATGTCGTCCTCCTCCGGCACCGGCTCGAGCTCGACCATCGCCATGTTGCAGCGGCGGGCGAAATCGCCTTCTTCATCGAGCACATAGGCGACGCCGCCCGACATGCCGGCGGCGAAATTGCGGCCCGTCTGGCCGATGACGACGACGACACCGCCGGTCATGTATTCGCAGCCGTGGTCGCCCACGCCCTCCACGACGGCGATCGCGCCGGAGTTGCGCACCGCGAAACGCTCGCCGGCAACCCCGTTGAAGTAGCATTCGCCGGCGATCGCGCCGTAGAGCACGGTGTTTCCGACGATGATCGACTCGTGCGCCACCGTCCTGCTTTCCGTCGGCGGGCGCACGACGATGCGGCCACCCGACAGGCCCTTGCCGACATAGTCGTTGCCCGCCCCGATCAGATCAAACGTGACGCCGCGCGCGAGGAACGCGCCGAAGGACTGGCCGGCCGTGCCGCGCAGCGTGACGGCGATGGTGTCGTCCTTGAGACCCTTGAAGCCATAGCGCTTGGCGACCGCCCCCGACAGCATCGCGCCCGCCGATCTGTCGACATTCTTGATCTCGACCTCGATGGCGACCGGCGTCTTCGTTTCGAGCGCCGGCTTCGCCCGTTCGATCAGCCCGCGGTCGAGGATGTCGTGGATCGGGTGGTTCTGACGCTCGGTCCAGTAGGTCGCCTCCTTCGGTGCATCGACCTTGTGGAAGATGCGGCTGAAATCGAGGCCGTTCGCCTTCCAGTGCGAGATCATGCCTTCCTTTTCGAGCAGTTCGGACGCGCCGATGATCTCGTTCAGCGAGCGCACGCCGAGCGAGGCCAGGATTTCGCGCACCTCTTCCGCCACGAAGAAGAAGTAGTTGATCACATGCTCCGGCGCGCCCTTGAAGCGCTTGCGCAGAACCGGATCCTGCGTCGCCACGCCGACCGGACAGGTGTTGAGGTGGCACTTGCGCATCATGATGCAGCCGGCGGCGATCAGCGGCGCGGTCGCGAAGCCGAATTCGTCGGCGCCGAGCAGCGCCCCGACGATCACGTCCCGTCCCGTCTTCAGACCACCATCGACCTGCAGCGCCACGCGGGAGCGAAGCCCGTTGAGCACGAGGGTCTGGTGCGTCTCGGCAAGGCCGATCTCCCAGGGGCTGCCGGCATGCTTCAGCGAGGTGAGCGGCGAGGCGCCGGTCCCGCCGTCGAAACCGGCGACCGTGATGTGGTCGGCGCGTGCCTTGGCAACGCCGGCCGCAACCGTGCCGACGCCGACCTCCGAGACGAGCTTGACCGAGACGTCCGCCTCCGGATTGACGTTCTTGAGGTCGTAGATGAGCTGCGCCAAGTCCTCGATCGAATAGATGTCGTGGTGCGGCGGCGGCGAGATGAGGCCGACGCCCGGCGTGGAATGCCGGGTCTTGGCGACCGTCGCATCCACCTTGTGGCCCGGCAGCTGGCCGCCCTCGCCGGGCTTGGCGCCCTGCGCGACCTTGATCTGCAGCATGTCCGCATTGACGAGATATTCGGTCGTGACGCCGAACCGGCCCGAGGCAACCTGCTTGATCGCCGAACGTTCGGGGTTCATCGAACCGTCCGGCAGCGGCAGGTAGCGGTCGGCCTCCTCACCGCCTTCGCCGGTGTTCGACTTGCCGCCGATCCGGTTCATCGCGATGGCAAGCGTCGTGTGCGCCTCGCGGCTGATCGAGCCGAAGGACATGGCGCCCGTCGAGAAGCGCTTGACGATGTCGGAGGCGGGCTCCACCTCGTCGAGCGGCACCGGCGTGCGGCCGGCGGCCGCGGCATCCTTGATGGAGAACAGGCCGCGAATCGTGTTCATGCGCAGTGACGAGGCATTCACCAGATCGGCGAACTCCTTGTAGCGGTCGGCGGCATTGCCGCGCACCGCATGCTGCAGCGAGGCGACGACGTCCGGGGTCCAGGCATGGCCCTCGCCGCGCATGCGGTAGGCATATTCGCCGCCGATCTCGAGTGTGTTGGCGAGCAGCGGGTCGCGGCCGAAGGCCGCCTGGTGGCGGGCATAGGTTTCCGTCGCGATCTCCTCGAGCCCGATGCCTTCGATGGTGGTCGCCGTGCCGAAGAAATACCTGTCCACCAGTTCGGACGACAGGCCGATGGCGTCGAAAATCTGTGCGCCGCAATAGGACTGGTAGGTCGAAATGCCCATCTTGGACATGACCTTCAAAATGCCCTTGCCGATTGCCTTGATGTAGCGATAGACGACCTCGCCCGCATCGACCTCCTTCGGAAACTCGCCGCGCTTGTGCATGTCGGTGAGCGTATCGAAGGCGAGATAGGGGTTGATGGCCTCCGCCCCGTAGCCCGCAAGCAGGCAGAAGTGGTGCACCTCGCGCGGTTCGCCGGATTCGACGACGAGGCCGACCGAGGTGCGCAGCCCCTTGCGGATCAGGTGGTGGTGCACGGCGGCCGTCGCGAGCAGCGCCGGGATTGCCACGCGGTCCGGGCCGATCTGCCGGTCGGAAAGCACGATGATGTTGTAGCCGCCCTTGACCGCCGCTTCCGCGCGCTCGCAGAGCCGCTCCAGGATCTCGGGCAGGCCTTCCGCACCGCGCGAGACGTCATAGGTGAAATCGAGCGTCTTCGTGTCGAAGCGGTCCTCGGTATGACCGATCGAGCGAATCTTCTCGAGATCGCCGTTCGTCAGGATCGGCTGGCGTACCTCCATGCGCTTGGCGTTCGCCGCCCCCTCGTGGTCGAGGATGTTCGGGCGCGGCCCGATGAACGAGACAAGGCTCATGACGAGTTCCTCGCGGATCGGATCGATCGGCGGGTTCGTCACCTGGGCGAAGTTCTGCTTGAAATAGGTGTAGAGCAGCTTCGGCTTGTCCGACATCGCCGAAATCGGCGTATCGGTGCCCATGGAGCCGATCGCCTCCTGCCCCGTCGTCGCCATCGGCGACATCAAAAGCTTGGTATCCTCCAGCGTGTAGCCGAAGGCCTGCTGCCGGTCGAGCAGCGACACGTCGCGGCGCAGCGCCCGCGGCTCGACGGGCCGCAGGTCCTCGAGGATCAGCTGCGTGCGGTCGAGCCACTGGCGATAGGGATGCTTCGAGGCGAGCGAAGACTTCACCTCCTCGTCGGAGATGATGCGGCCTTGCTCCATGTCGATGAGCAGCATCTTGCCCGGCTGTAGCCGCCACTTCTTGACGATGCTCTCGTCCTTGACCGGCAGGGTGCCGGCCTCGGAGGCGAGGATGACACGATCGTCGTCGGTGACCAGGTAGCGCGCCGGACGCAGCCCGTTGCGGTCGAGCGTCGCGCCGATCTGCCGGCCGTCGGTGAAGGCGACGGCCGCCGGTCCGTCCCACGGCTCCATCAGCGCGGCGTGATATTCGTAGAAGGCCTTGCGTTCCGGCGTCATGAGCTGGTTGCCGGCCCAGGCCTCGGGGATCAGCATCATGACGGCATGCGCCATGGAATAACCGCCGCGGACAAGGAACTCGAGCGCGTTGTCGAAGCAGGCGGTGTCCGACTGCCCCTCATAGGAGATCGGCCAGAGCTTCGAGATGTCGTCACCGAAGAGCGGCGAGGAAACCGACGCCTGGCGCGCCGCCATCCAGTTGACGTTGCCGCGCAGCGTGTTGATCTCGCCGTTGTGGGCGACCATGCGGTAGGGATGCGCGAGCTTCCACGACGGGAAGGTGTTGGTCGAAAACCGCTGGTGCACGAGCGCCACCGCGCTCTCGAAGCGCGGATCGGCGAGGTCCTTGTAATAGGCGCCCACCTGATAGGCGAGGAACATGCCCTTGTAGACGATCGTCGAGGATGACAGCGACACCGGGTAAAAGCCGCTCTCTTCGCCCTTGTATTCGTCGTAGATGCGGTTGGAGATCACCTTGCGCAGCGTGAAGAGCCGGCGTTCGAATTCGCCGTTCGTCGCCGCCTCGCCGCCGGCACCGATGAACACCTGGACATGGCGCGGTTCGGTCGCCGCAATCTCCGGCGCCTTCGACAGCGACGAGTTGTCGACCGGCACGTCGCGGAATCCGAGCAGGACCTGCCCCTCCTCGGCGACAACGTCGGCGATCACCGTCTTGAAATGCGCCACGAGCTTTTCATCCTGCGGCATGAAGATGTGGCCGACGGCATATTCGCCCGCCTGCGGCAGGGAAACGCCCTGTCCGGCCATCTCCTCGCGAAAGAAGCGGTCGGGAATCTGCACGAGGATGCCGGCGCCATCGCCCATCAGCGGGTCCGCGCCGACGGCGCCGCGATGCGTCAGGTTCTCGAGCATGAAGAGCCCGTCCTTGACGATCTGGTGCGACTTGACGCCCTTCAGATGGGCGACGAAGCCGACGCCACAGGCGTCGTGCTCGTTGCGCGGGTCGTAAAGGCCCTGTTTGCGCGGCAGGCCGGAACGGAAGGCGGGCGTCGTGGCCTTGGCGGCGGCATGCTGCTCAAGCCCGTGACCGATCATTTCGGATGGCGTCATCTCCGTCATCGTCGTCCCTCCTGTCGTGCCCGGCCTCATGCGGGCAGCCGTGTCGCCCGCGTGCCGGCCGGTTGCTCTTTCGCAATCCAGCCACGCGGGCGTTATCGTTGCATGAACCCGATCCGGTCGCAAACCAAAGCGCCTCCCGGCCGGGTAGAAACTGTCGGTGACCGTCTTGCCGCCATCGGCACCCGAACCCGTCGGATGCCGTGCGGCATGCCGGGATCGCGTGCAGATCCACGGCGGCTCGGTCAGCAGACCGAAATAGGACAGCAAGACTGTCCTATTTCGTAGGTTCTATGCCAGAAAGCCGCCGCGATCGCAAGGGCAATATCGAAAATTCTTGAGCGGAAAGGACGGAAGATTGCGGGGTCCCCCCCCACCAAGAGAAAGAATATTACCGGTTCGCGACACAATTCGTACGGAGATTTCAAAAACCGCGTTTCGCATGCCGTTAAACACGCCCGGCGTTGATCGCCATATTTTCTCCATTATGGTCTCGGCGAACCAATCAAGGAGCGGGACATTTCCCGGACATCGACATGCATTTTGCCTCCGACAACTGGGCGGGCGCGCATCCGCGCATTGCCGCAAGCCTCGTCCAGGCCGCCGGCGGCTACGCCTCCGCCTACGGCACGAGCGACCTTGACCGCA
>NZ_JAKGBU010000143.1 GCF_021555155.1 Rhizobium alarense | reverse complement strand
CTGCGCCTCCTGCGTCGCCCGCGTCGAAAAGGCGCTGAAGGCCGTGCCGGGCGTCGCCGACGCCGCCGTCAACCTGGCGACGGAAAAGGCGACGCTGCGCCTGCTTCCCGGCGCGGTGGCGACGACAGCGCTCGAGGCCGCGGTCGCCAAGGCCGGTTATGCGCTGCGCCGGCCGGAGACCGCCGCGCCGCAGGACGACGCCAACGACCGGCGCGACGCGGAGATCGGCCAGCTGAAGCGGCTGGTCCTCGTCGCCGCCCTCTTGACGCTGCCGCTCTTCGTCCTCGAAATGGGATCGCATCTCAGCGCCGCCGTGCACGACCTGGTGATGGCGACGATCGGCATGCGCGGCAATCACCTCCTCCAGTTCGCACTCGCCAGCGCCGTGCTTTTCGGGCCGGGGCTGCGCTTCTTCCGGCAGGGTGTGCCGAACCTCCTGAGGTGGACGCCCGACATGAACTCGCTGGTCGTGCTCGGCACCTCCGCCGCCTGGGGCTATTCGGTGGTGGCGACCTTCGCGCCCGCCCTGCTGCCGGCGGGAACGGTCAATGTCTATTACGAGGCCGCCGCCGTCATCGTGACGCTGATCCTCCTCGGCCGCTATCTCGAGGCGCGCGCCAGGGGGCGGACGAGCCTGGCGATCCGGCGCCTCGTCGGCCTGCAGGCGAAGACCGCCGTCGTCGCGCGCGGCGACGAGTTCGTCGAGATCCCGGTCGGCGACGTGACGGCCGGCGACCTCGTGCGCATCCGGCCCGGCGAGAAGATCCCGGTCGACGGCACCGTCGCCGACGGCAGCTCCTATGTCGACGAATCCATGGTGACGGGCGAACCGGTGCCGGTCGAGAAGCAGCCGGGCAGCGCGGTCGTCGGCGGCACGATCAACGGCACCGGCGCCTTCACCTTCACGGCGACGAAGGTCGGCAGCGAGACGCTGCTGGCCGGCATCATCCGCATGGTGGAAGCCGCGCAGGGCGCCAAGCTGCCGATCCAGACGCTCGTCGACCGGATCACCGGCTGGTTCGTGCCGGCGGTCATCGCGGCGGCGCTCGTCACCTTCGCCGCCTGGTTCGTCTTCGGCCCCGCGCCGGCGCTCACCTACGCGCTCGTCAATGCGGTCGCGGTGCTGATCATCGCCTGCCCCTGTGCCATGGGGCTTGCGACGCCCACCTCGATCATGGTCGGCACCGGCCGCGCCGCCGAACTCGGCATCCTGTTCCGCAGGGGCGAGGCGCTGCAGAGCCTGCGCGAGGCCGGGGTCGTCGCAGTCGACAAGACGGGCACGCTGACGAGGGGCCGGCCGGAGCTCACCGACCTCGTCGTCGCCGACGGCTTCGAGGCCGACCGGGTGCTGGCGCAGGTCGCAAGCCTCGAGGCCCGGTCGGAACATCCGATCGCCGCGGCGATCGTCGCGGCCGCCGCGGCAAAGGGGCTTGCCCTTGCCGACGCGCAGGGCTTCGTCGCCCTCCCCGGTTTCGGCGTGCGCGGCCGGGTCAGGGGCGCCGAGGTGCTCGTCGGCGCCGACCGGGCGCTCGCCGGGGCCGGCATCGCCGTTGCGCCGTTCGCCGCCGAGGCCGAGCGGCTCGGCGCGCTGGGCCGGTCGCCGCTCTACGCGGCGATCGACGGCCGGCTTGCCGCCATCATCGCCGTTGCCGATCCGGTCAAGGAGACGACGCCGGCGGCGATCGCCGCGCTGCATGCGCTCGGCCTGCGGGTCGCGATGGTGACCGGCGACAACCGCCGCACGGCAGAGGCCATCGCCCGCACGCTCGGCATCGACGAGGTGGTGGCCGAAGTGCTGCCGGAGGGCAAGGTCGAGGCCGTCCGGCGGCTTGGCGCCGATGGCCGCAAGGTCGCCTTCGTCGGCGACGGCATCAACGACGCGCCGGCGCTCGGCGCGGCGGATGTCGGGATCGCGGTCGGCACCGGCACCGACATCGCCATCGAGAGCGCCGACGTCGTGCTGATGTCGGGCGATCTTCGCGGCGTGCCGAAGGCGATCGCGCTCAGCAGGGCGACGATCGGCAACATCCGGCAGAACCTGTTCTGGGCCTTCGCCTACAACGTGCTGCTGATCCCGCTCGCCGCCGGCGCGCTCTACCCGCTCAACGGCACGCTGCTGTCGCCGGTCTTCGCGGCCGGCGCGATGGCGCTGTCCAGCGTCTTCGTGCTCGGCAACGCGCTCCGGCTGCGCCGCGCCGATCCGGCCTGAAACGAGAGACCCGCCCGGCGGGCAGCGATGGAGGAACGACGATGAATATCGGCGAGGTTTCGAGGGAAAGCGGCATCTCGGCCAAGATGATCCGCTACTACGAGCGCATCGGCCTCATCCGGCCGGCGCCCCGCAGCGGCGCGAGCTACCGGCTCTACGCCCCGGCCGACGTGCACACGCTGCAGTTCATCCGCCGGGCGCGCGATCTCGGCTTCTCGGTCGAGCAGATCCGCACGCTGCTGGCGCTCTGGCACGACCGCGCGCGGGCGAGCGCCGACGTCAAGGCGCTGGCGCTCGCCCATGTCGCGGAACTCGAACGCAAGATGGCCGAGATCGAGCAGATCACGCGCACGCTCAGGCATCTGGCGAGCCACTGTCACGGCGATGCCCGTCCCGACTGCCCGATCATCGAGGAGATCGCCAAGGCCTCGTGAGGGGAACGCGGCTCACGGCGTCAGCGCGACATCGACCCAGAAGCGCGTGAACCCTTCCGCGAATTCGCGGTAGCCGCTGAGCGAGGACGGCTTGACCGCATAGGCGTTGGCACCGCTCTCGTAGGCCCGTTCGACGTCGGCGATCGAGGCGGAGGACGACAGCATGATGACCGGCGTGAGGGCCGTCAGGCTCCGGGTCCTCAGCCGGCGAAGCAGGTCCACGCCATTCGTGCCGGGCATGTTGATGTCGAGCAGGATATAGTCGAATTCCTCGTTCGCCAGGCGGTCGCTGGCGGCCTCGGCATCGTTGACATGGGTGATGTCGAGCCGGCGGCCGGTCTCCGAGAAGGCGCGAAGCACGAAGCGCGCATCGGCGGCGTCGTCGTCGACCACCATCAGCTTCTTTGGCGCATCTCCCATGGCTGTGCCTCCTCGTTTTCGGATGTCTCCGGAAACGTCACGACGAAGCGTGCGCCCGGACGATAGTCCGTGTCAAGCGCGATCACCGCGTTGTGGCTTTCGACGATCCGCTTGGCGAGCGCCAGCCCGATGCCGGTCCCCTTGTAGGTGCTCTCGTCGCGGTGAAGCCGTTGAAAGACATCGAAGATCCGCGCCGCACGCCGCGGGTCTATGCCGATGCCGGAGTCTTCCACGACGAAGTCGACGCCGCTTTCGCGTTTGCGCCCGTAGATGCGCACCCGGGCCCGCTCGCCGGGCACGTGGTACTTCAGGGCATTGCCGATCAGGTTCTGTGCGAGCCGGACCAGGAGGTCGGGGTCGCCGCTCACCGCCGGTAGCGGACCGATCTCGATCTCCGCGTCGTTTTCGAGCACATGGCTCTCGAGCAGGAGCAACGCCTCGTCCACGACCTCGCGCAGGTCGACCCGGCGCCGCCCGACGATCTGGTAGGCGATCTGCGCATAGTCGAGCAGGCTGTCGACGAGCCGCCTCATCCGCTGGCTGCTCTGCCGGATGTGCTCGGCATACTGCGCCAGCTCGTCCGTTCGCTGTCGCTCGATGTCCTCGATCAGCATATCGGCGAACATCGAGAGATGGCGCAGCGGCGCCTTGAGGTCGTGCGACACGGTGGCGGTGAACTGGTCGAGCGCGAGATTCTTGCGCTCCAGCTCCTCCCGCTGTTCGGCGAGGCGCTGCCGCTGCGCCTTCGCGTCCGTCACGTCGCGTCCGACGACCAGGAAGTCCATCAGGCGGTCTCCCGCGAACACGGCCGTCACGTCCCACTGCACCCAGATCTCGGAGCCGTCCGGCAGTTTCTGCAGGATGTCGCGGGCATTCGTCGGCGTTTCCCGGCTAAAGGCGGCGAGACTGTCGATCGTGCGCTCATGGAATTCCGGCGGCACGAGGTTCAGGATATCCGTGCCGATCATCGCCTCGCTGGTGCGGCCGTAGAGTGCCGCATATTTGTCATTGCAGAAGCGAATGATGCGGTCGGGGGTAAAGCGGCAGATCATGTCGGGCAGGTTCTGCAGCAGCGAGAGATATTCCCGGCGCTTCGCCTCCAGCGCCAGTTCGGCCCGCTTGATGTCGCTGACGTCGAGCCACAGCGCCACGATGTCGCCGGCGGCCGTCATATGGCTTTCCGCGCGCATCCAGCGCCCGCCGGCGACGGCGAACACCGCGGGCGTGCCATGCCTGTGGTCGGCAAGCCGCGCGGCGACCCAGACGTCGGCCCCCGGCGCGTCGGGCGCGATGCCGTCATAGACGCCGGCCTCGAGGTTGGCGCGCACGATCCGTTCGAGCGTGACGCCCACCCGCACGGCACTGGCCGCCGCGCCGCAGCGGTCGCGGAAGGCCTTGTTGAACATCACGAGGCGTTCCTCGGGATCGAAGATGGCAAATCCTTCCGGTATGGTATCGAGCGCCGCGCTGATGCGCTCGCCGAGCAGAACCTCCTCGGTGTGGCTGCCGCCGCCGACGATGCTGCGCAGGACAAGCGCAAAATACGGACCTGTCGCGTCAGGGGTGAGCGCGATGACATGCGCCGTCGCCTCGAAGGTGGAGCCGTCCGGGCGCCTGAAGCCGAGCACCTGGGTCAGGTGGCTGCCGAAAGCGGCGAGTTCGGCCAGCGGCCTGTCGGGCGGCAGCACGTGGCGTTCCCCCCCGCCGCTTCCGCCGTCCTCGCTGCGGACGAGCTTCAGGGCGCGCGACGCCGCCTCGTTGGCGTCCCGCGTCCGGCAATCGGAATCGACGACGAGGACCGGGAACGGCAGCGACTGGCAGAGCGACGCTGCGAGATCGGACTGCACAAAACCCATTCAGCAATTCATCCGCCGACGTTTGAAAACGCCGCCATCATACACAGCTCGCCGGCATTTCCTACCCGCCGCGAGACGACGCCCGCGCGGATCACGGCTCAGCGCACCGCGGCTGCGTATCCGTCCGGGCGGCACGGAAAGCGCACGACGAAACGGGCGCCGCCGTCATAGCCCGTGTCGAGCGTGATGGCGCCGCCGTGGCTTTCGGCGATGCGCTTTGCGAGCGCAAGGCCGATGCCGGTGCCCGGGTAGACCGTCTCGTCCCGGTGCAGCCGCTGGAAAACGTCGAAAATCTTCTCGGCGTGGCGGGGCGCGATACCGATGCCCTCGTCCTCCACGACAAAGGTCGCTGCATCCTGCGTGCGTCCGCCGCCGATGCGCAGGACCGGGATCGCATCGGGCCTGCGGTACTTGATCGCATTGCCGATGAGGTTCTGCACAAGCCGCTTCAGGAGCTCGGGATCGCCCTCCACGACGGGCAGGTCGCCGACCGTGATCATCGCCCGTGATTCGAGAATCTGCGGCTCCAGCAAAAGCAGCGCGTCGTCGACGACACCGGCAAGCGGCACGGCCCGCACGGTGCCGATCTGATAGGCGATCTGCGAATATTCGAGAAGGCTCTCGACGAGACGCTGCAGGCGCATTGCGCTCTTCTGCACGTGATCGGCATAGGCGGCGAGTTCCTCCATGCGGCCCTGCCTGACCTCCTCGGTGATCATCTCGGAGAACATGGCGACATGGCGCAGCGGCGCCTTGAGGTCGTGCGAGACGGTGGCGGTGAACTGGTTCAGCGCCTCGTTCTTGCGCTTGAGCTCCAGCGCCTGCGCCGCCACCCTCGCCTGCTCGCGCTTGAGATCGCTGATGTCGCGACCGACCGAGACGATTTCGGGACAGCCGGCATCGTCGAAGACGGCAAGCAGCGACCACAGGATCCACGTATCGGGCCTCCCGGCCCGCTGATGCAGCACCTCCTTCGAACTGATCTCCTCGCCGGGACGGACGGATGCGAAGGCCAGCCGCGTCGGTTCGCGCATGTATTCGGGAACATGGTCGAGCAGATCGGTGCCGACCATGGCCTCCGGGGTCGAGCCGAAGAACGCCGCATAGTTGGTGTTGACGAAAAGCACCCGCCGGTCGCGCGTGAACCGCCCGACAAGGTCGGGAATGTTCTGAAGCAGCGCCAGATGCTCGCGCCGCTGCATTTCGAGTGCAAGCTCCGTCTTCTTCATGGCGGAGACGTCGACACGCAGCGCGATGGTGTTCCCGTCCGGCGCCTTGTGATCCTCCGCCCTCAGCCAGCCATCGGGCCCGTAGGGGAAGACCCGCGGCTCCTCGGGAGGATTGCGGAAGGCGGCAAGCCGCTCCTCGAGCCAGCGCGCCGCCTCGGGCGAGCCGCGGTCCAGGGCCCGGTACCCGCCGCTGTCATAGGCGATATGCATGATCTCCTCGGCCGTCATGCCCTTCTCGATATGGGGGCCGGCGCCGCCGCACAGGCGCCTGTAGGCAGAATTGAAAAGCACGAGGCGCTCGTCCCTGTCAAAGATCGCGAAACCCTCGGTGATGGTCTCAAGCGCGGTGTCCAGCCTTTCGATCGCCCGCCGGCGCTCCTCGTCCAACCGCAGGTTCTCGGTGAGATCCTGGATGACGCCGACGAAGCCGGCCGGTGCGCCATCCGGGTCCTTCACCAGCGTGGAGCGAAGCTGGCCGGTGAACGTCGTGCCGTCCCTGCGGCGAAACAGATAGTCGGAATCGACGGCGGCCCGCGGCGCCGGCAGTGTCGAGCGTTTCGTCATGCATCGCTCGTATTCCTCGTCCGACGCATAGAGCAGGCGCGCCGGTGCACCGGCAAA
>NZ_JAKGBU010000142.1:1289-7068 GCF_021555155.1 Rhizobium alarense | reverse complement strand
GGGGACGGCGGGACGCGCGCGTCCCCGCCGCCGCAGCAGGAGAATGACCATGAACCATATCGGCATCGGTCAGAAGCTCATCTCGAAGGTCGAGGACGTGACGCCGGTCGTGCTGCGGGCCATGGCGGGCGGATCCGACAGGCGGCTGCGGGACCTCGTGACCTCGCTCGTCTCCCATCTCCATCAGTTCGTCATCGAGACGAAGCCGACGGAGGCGGAGTTCGAATACGGCCTGCGCTGGATCGCGGCGCTCGGCCATCACACGAACGACTTCAACAACGAGGTCGTGCTCGCCGCCGACGTGCTCGGCATCTCGACGCTGATCGATCTCATCAACAATGACGGCATGCAGGGCGAGACCATGTCGGCGCTGCTCGGGCCGTTCTATCGCGGCGAGTCGCCGCTCTGTGCCTCCGGCGACTGCATCGCCCGCTCGGCAACGCCGGGTCCGGCGCTCCATTTCTCCGGCCGCGTGGTCGACGTCGATGGCACGCCGATCGAGGGTGCCGCGCTCGACGTCTGGCAGGCCTCGCCCGTCGGTCTCTACGAGAACCAGGACGAGACGCAGGAGGACTTCAACCTGCGCGGCCGCTTCCGGACGGACGCCGAGGGCCGGTTCCATTTCGTCTCGGTCAAGCCGGCCGGCTATCCGGTGCCGACCGACGGACCGGTCGGCGACCTGCTGCGCGCCCAGAAGCGCATGCCGATGCGCCCGGCCCACATCCATTTCATCGTCTCGGCGCCGGGCCACAAGACGCTGATCACGCAGATCTTCGCCGACAGCCACGAGGCGCTGGTCGGTGATGTCGTGTTCGGCGCCAAGCAGCAGATCGTCGGCGACTTCGTGCGCCACGACGCGACGGACCCTGCCTATCCCGGCGCCGAGCCGCCCTTCTACACCTGCCACTACGAGTTCAGGCTGGTCGAGGGCGTCTCCAGCATGCCGGTGCCGCCGATCTCCGGAAAGAAGGGCTGAGCCGTGACGGACCGCAGGAAACCCCTTGCCGGCAAGGTGGCGGTGATCGTCGGCGGGTCCGGCGGCATCGGCCGCGAGACCTGTGCCGAGATGGCCGCGGCCGGCGCGCGCGTCGTCGTCGGCTACCGCAACGGGCGGGAACGGGCAGAACAGATCGCGGCGGGGCTGGACGGCGGCGGCCATGTCGCGCTGCCGGTCGCCATCGAGGATACGCCGAGCATCGAGACCTTCCGCGACGGCGTGCTGGCATCGGCCGGCCGCGCCGACATCCTCGTCAACACCGCGGGCATCACGAAGCCGGTGGCGCATGCCGATCTCGACGCCCTGACCGACGAGCTGATCGACCAGATCTTCGTCAACAACTGGCGCGGCGTCTTCGCCACCATCCGTGCCTTCGCCCCGGCGCTGAAGGCGACCGGCGACGGGCTGATCGTCAACGTCTCCTCGATCGCCGCCTTCACCGGCATCGGCTCGAACATCGCCTATTGCGGCGCCAAGGCGGGGCTCGACATCATGGCGAACTCGCTCGGCCGGGCGCTCGCGCCGGAGATCCGCGTGCTCTCCGTCTCGCCCGGCGCCGTCGACACGCAGTTCGTTCCGGGGCGCGGCAAGGAATTCAACGACAAGGTGGCCGCGACGACGCCGCTGAGGCGCATCACCAGCCCGTCCGACGTGGCGCGCGCCATCCTCGCCTGCGCCACGCATCTCACATTCTCGACCGGCGAGCGCATCGTCGTCGACGGCGGAAGGCATCTCTGAATGCAGCAGAACGTCATCATAACCTGTGCGGTCACCGGCAACCTGACGACCCGGGAGAACCATCCCGGCCTGCCCGTCACGCCGGAGGAGATCGCCGATGCCTGCCTGGAGGCGGCCGACGCCGGCGCGGCGATCGCCCATATCCACGTGCGCGACCCGGAGACCGCCACGCCTTCGATGGAGCTGAAATACTACCGCGCGGTGATGGAGCGCATCCGCGCCAGGAACGACGCGCTGATCCTCAACGTCACGACCGGCCCCGGCGGCCGCTATCACCCGAGCGACGAGAACCCGGCCGTTGCCGGACCGCGCACCACGCTGATGCGGCCGGAGAAGCGCGTCGAGCATATTCTCGCGCTGAAGCCTGAGATCGCGACGCTCGACCTCAACACCATGACCTTCGGCAACGAGGTGGTGATCAACACGCCGGCCAACGTCAAGGTCATGGCGGACCTCATCTACGAGGCCGGTTCGAAGCCGGAGCTCGAGGTCTTCGACACCGGTCACATCCAGCTCGCCCACGACATGCTGAAGGCCGGAACGCTGAAGGCGCCGACCCTCTACAACATCGTCACCGGCGTGAAATACGGCTTCCCGGCGACGACCGAGGTGATGGCGCTCGCCGCCCGCCTGCTGCCGCGCGACTGCGTGTGGACCGGCTTTGGCGTCGGCCGCATGTCCTTCCCGATGGCCGTGCAGTCCTACCTGCTCGGCGGCCATGTCCGCGTCGGGCTGGAGGACAACTCCTACCTGTCGAAGGGTGTGCTGGCAAAGGGCAACGGCGAACTGGTGGACCGGGCCCGCGACCTCGTCGAGAAGCTCGGTGCCCGGATCGCCAGCCCGGCGCAGGCCCGCGAGATGCTCGGGCTTGCGGCATGAACGACGACGGAATTCCTGAAGGAGGATCGGAGATGAACATCCAGGTGGACGCCAAAATGGGCAAGGCGCTGCGGGTCTCGCAGAAGTCACCCGATCTCGACAACCTCCTGATCGACGTGGTCGACGTTGCGGTGCCGCGGCCCGGCCCGGGCCAGGTTCTGGTGGAGATCGTCGCGGCGGGGGTCAATCCGAGCGACGTCAAGGCGTCGCTCGGCCACATGCCGCATGCGATCTGGCCGCGCATTCCGGGCCGCGACTTCGGCGGTATCGTGCGGGAGGGGCCGTCGCACATGATCGGCTGGGAGATCTGGGGCGGCGGCGGCGAACTCGGCATCAGCCAGGACGGCAGCCACGGCAAGTGGATGGTGCTCGACCAGAAGGCCGTGCGCCGGAAGCCGAAGAATTTCTCCATGGAGGAAGCGGGCTCGATCGGTGTTCCGTTCATCACGGCTTACGAAGGCCTGCGGGAAGCCGGCGGCGTGCAGCCGACCGACGTGGTGCTGGTCTGCGGCGGCAACGGCAAGGTCGGCCAGGCCGTCATCCAGCTCGCCACCATGGCCGGCGCCAAGGTGTTTGCGGTGGAATACAACGGCCAGCCGCTCATGGGCCATGCCAATGCGCCCGTCGAGATGCTCGACAGCGGCACGCAGGACGTGGCGGCGATCGTGCGCGAGAAGACCGACGGCCATGGCGCCGACATCGTCTTCAACACGGTGGGCAGCCCCTATTTCGAGCTCGCCAATGCGGCGATGGCGAAGCAGGCGCGGCAGATCTTCATCTCGACCTTCGACCGCGCCGTGCCCTTCGACATCTTCAACTTCTTCCGCGGCCGGCACAAATATATCGGCATCGACACGCTGGCGCTTTCCTCCGTCGACGGGGCGCGCATCTTCGACAAGCTGAAGCCGAAATTCGAAGACGGTCTGTTGAAGCCGTTCCCGATCAACCCGGCGACCTGCTACCGGCTGCAGGACGCGGCCAGGGCCTATGCGACCGTCCTGCGCGGCACGCCGGACCGCGTGCTCCTGAAGCCCTGAGGCGCGGGCATGCAGGTGACGCGCTACAGCGAGGCGAAGCCCTACGAGGCGCCGGAGCACTACGGCATGGCGTGCCTGCGCCTGCAGGGCAAGGAGGCGACCGAGACCGACACGATCTGGATCGGCCTGTCGCATCTCCTGCCCGGCGGCCACACGTCGCTGAAGGACGCTGCGGTGGAGAAGCTCTATGTCGTCGTCGCCGGCGAGGTGACGGTCGAGACGCCGACCGGGAGCGTGACGCTCGGCTATCTCGACAGCTGCCGCCTCGCGCCCGGCGAGGCGCGGGCGCTCGTCAACCGCTCCAACCGGCCGGCATCGATCCTGCTCGCCATGCCGACCTGGAGCATTTCCGAGACGGGAGCTTCCCGATGAGCGAACCGGAAAACAGGCTGCTGAGCGTCGTCGCCCACTGGCTGCCGCGCATCGAAGTGGCGGGCATTCCTTCGGCGACCGCCCGTGCCGTCATCGACAGGGCCGGCAGATGGGAAAACTGGCTCGCCGCCTGGAGCGAGGAGGGCGAGCGGCACGCGGCGATGGCCGAGGAAGCGCTCGGCGCCGGTCACCGGCTGACGGCCGGCGAGGCCTTCGCCCGTGCCAGCCTGTTCTTCCATTTCGGCCAGTTCATGGCCTTCGACGACCTCGACGCGAAGGAGCGGGCGGCAAAACGCAAGGTCGACCTCTTCCGGCGCGCGGCGCCGCTGCTGGATCCTCCGGCCCGGCGCATCGACGTGCCCTTCGAAGGCCGGCTGCTGCACGGCTGCCTGCGCCTGCCGGGCGCTGCGGGCCGTCATCCGCTGGCGCTGATCGTCCCGGGCTCGGATTCCACCAAGGAGGAGTTTCCCGCCTTCGAACGGCATTTCCTGTCACGCGGCATCGCGACGCTGTCGCTCGACGGGCCGGGGCAGGGCGAGGGCCGTGCCTTCGGCGGACTCCGGCCGGACATCGCCGATGCGGTCGGTGCGGCGATCGAGGCGCTGCGCGGCCACGCCGGTCTCGACGGCCGGGTGGCGCTCGTCGGCATGGCCTTCGGAGGCCACCTGGCGCTGCGCGCCGCCGGTTCGATCGGCGGCCTCGCCGGCGTCGTCTCGATCAACGGCTTCTTCGACCTCGGCGCCTTCTGGCCGGCATTGCCGCAGGTCTACCGCGACAACATGCGCTTCGCGCTGGCGGTCGACGACGTCGAGGCGCGCGCCCGCGCCTTCACGCTCGCCGGCGCGTCCGGCCCGACGGCGCCGGCCCTCATCCTGCACGGCGCGAAGGACAGGATCTTTCCGCCGGAGGAGGCGGCCGCCTGCGCCGCCTTCTGCGCCGGCGGCGCGGATGCCGAGGTCTTCGCCGACGGCAACCACGTCTGCAACAACATCCCGTGGCTCTACCGGCCGCTCGTCGCCGACTGGCTGAGCGACCGCTTCGCGGCCGCCGCCGAAAGGCGCGCCTCGTGAGCGCCGACGTCCGACTGACGGTGAACGGCGACCCCGTGGTGCTGCCGGTCGACGGCGGACCGCTGCTCTTTGTGCTGCGCAACCGCCTCGGCCTCAAGGCGACCCGCTTCGGCTGCGGATTGGAGCAGTGCGGCGCCTGCGTCGTGTGGATCGACGGGGAGGCGCGCTTCTCCTGCACGCTGCCGCCGGAGGCGCTCGACGGTGCCCATGTCGTCACGGCGGAGGGGCTGTCCGCCGATCCGGTCGGACGCGCCCTCCTCGAGGCCTTCGAGGCGGAGCAGGCCGGCCAGTGCGGCTATTGCCTCACCGGCATCCTGATGAGCGCCTTCACTCTGCTCAGGAAGGACCCGCGGCCCGGCCGTCCGGCGATCGTTGCGGCCCTCGACCGGCATCTCTGTCGCTGCGGCGCCCATGGCGGCATCCTCAGGGCGGTGGAGCGCGCCGCGGCGCGCCTTGCCGGGAGGGATGCATGACCGCGCCCGTCCTGCCGAAAAGCCTCATGGACAATCCCGGAATCGGCCGCTGGATCTCCTTCGAACCGCCGGGCACCGTCGTCGTGCGGTCCGGCAAGGTGGAACTCGGGCAGGGTATCCTGACGGCGCTGGCGCAGATCGTCGCAGGCGAACTCGGCGTTTCGCTCGCCAGCATCGCGACGCGCGACGCCGATACCGACCTTTCCCCCGACG
>NZ_JAKGBU010000142.1:0-1189 GCF_021555155.1 Rhizobium alarense | reverse complement strand
GGGGGCGGCGCTGCGCGTCGCGTCCGCCACGGCGCGCCGCCTGCTGCTCCGGGCCGCGGCGGAGCGGCTTGGCTGCCAGGCGGAAACTCTCTCCCTCGCCGACGGTCTGGTCTGCCGGGACGGTGCTCCAACGGGGCTCGACCTCTGGCAGCTGGCGCCCGCCGTCGACTGGAGCGCCCCCTTCGATATGTCGGCCGTGCGCAATCCGGCGGCGGAGCGCGACGGCGACAGCACGGGCCGCATCGATCTCGCCGGCAAACGCACGGGCGGCGGCTTCATCCACGACATGGCACTGCCGGACATGCTGCATGCCCGCGTGCTGCGCCAGCCGGTGCGGCTTGCCCGGCTGCTGTCGGTCGACGAGGACTGGCTCGCCCGCCGCCATCCGACGGTGCGGGTGTGGCGCAAGGCCGATTTCTTAGCGCTGCTGTCGGCGGACGAACATGCCGTTCATGCCGCCCACGCGGAGGCGGACCGTTTCGTCGCGTGGGGCGACGGGGACGGACGCTGGCGGCCGGCCGAGGCGGGCGGACGGCGGGAATGGCGGGTCGGCGGCGATGCGGCGCAGGTGCCCGGCACCCCGGCGATCCGCAGCCGTTATTCCCGCCCGTCGATCCTGCACGCCTCCATCGGGCCGAGCTGTGCGCTCGCCCGTTTCGTCGGCGGCAGGCTGACGGTCTGGAGCCATTCGCAGGGCATCTTCGCGCTCCGCGACGTGATCGCTTCGGTGCTCGGGCTGGAGCGCGCCGCCGTGCGGCTGATCCACGCCCATGGTGCCGGCTGCTATGGCCACAACGGCGCCGACGACGCAGCACTCGACGCGGCGATCCTCGCCGAGGCCTTTCCCGGCCGCGTCGTCCGCGTGCAATGGTCCCGGCAGGACGAGTTGAGCCGGGCACCGGTCGGTGCGGCGATGGCGACGGAAATTGCGGCGGCGCTCGACGGCGAGGGGCGGGTGTCGCGCTGGACCGCCGAGATCGTCAGCCAGCCGCATGCGCAGCGCCCCGGCTTCGGCGGCCATGCCAACCTGACCTCGGCGGAGGCGCTCGATCCGGCGCGCTGCCCGACCGCGGTGGCCGACCTCCCGGACATGGCCGGCGGCGGGGCGTCGCGCAATGCAGCGGCGATCTACGACTTTCCGGACCAGGCGATCGCCGTCACGCTGGACGCGTCGAGCCCCGTGCGCACC
>NZ_JAKGBU010000141.1 GCF_021555155.1 Rhizobium alarense | reverse complement strand
ACGGGCTTGCCCAAAGGGGCGCTGCCCCTCTGGACTCTCCGCCCCTCGCCGGGTGGCAGGGATGCAGGGGGTAAAACTTCCCTGCATCCCCGCCCAAAGGGTCTACAGGCCTTCAGCGGCATCAAGGGCCCGCTCCGCTGACACCCTCACCCGGTCACGGCCTACGGCCGCGCTGCGGCTTCCGGTGTCGCCCTTGACCCCGCTTCCCGGCCCTTACTCGCTATCAGTGGGGTAACACTCGCGCCTCAGAAGGCGGGAGCCAACTGGCAAACCGTGCCGAGCGAATTGCCCTTGCGGCAATTCCAGGGCATCGAGCGCAGGGGATAGCGAATAGTGATAGGTGTCGGTGTTCGGCTGCATGTCCTCGATAGCGAATAGCTCGCCGTCCTCGGCGAAGAAGGCTATCGACAGGGGCATGCGCGTGTCCCGCATCCAGAATATGCGGGGTTCGGACGTCGGCCATGAAAACAGCATGCCAGGGCCAGCATCGTCCCGATGCGAAAGCCCCCTCGCCTGCTGCGCCGTTGTTCGGGCTACGGGTATGCCGCGAAAGGCAACGCCGTTACTGAAATGCAGATCGCACGCCTCATTAATCGAGCTGGCACGCGCGGGCATTGTCCCCGTGACATAGGCAACGCCGGTCAACAGGGACAAGCCTAGCGAGGCGACGCCAACCGCATAGCGGAAACGCGCCGCCTTCGCTCTCATCGTTCGGCCTCAGTCAGCAAATTGATCTTGCAATCGCTTGCGGCGACTTCACCATCGCCGCCGCCATCCTCGTACCGGATACGGATTAGTCCGGGCGTGGTTGGCTTTCGGTTGAGCAAGACGGCAGCGGAACGGCCTTCAAACTCGACCAGCAGCAGCGGCTTCTTCATCAAGTCCGGGTCGGAAACGGCCTTGCCACGCGGCCAACTGGTCAGCTCGCCAAGGTCGCGTTCCTCATCGGCGCCATTGGCTGACCGTGCGCCCGCATCGCTTTCCGTAGAACGGCCATCCCCGTTCGCCTTTCTCCCGGCATTGGCGGGCTTTTGTGAGTCGCCCTGCCCGTCTCCGGCTCCACTCTCTCCTGCCGAACCTTGGACGCGTCCAAGGTTTTCCCCGCTGGCGTTGGAATTCTCCGACGACTCGCCCGCGCCGTTGGGCTTTGCCGCCGCTGGCTTCGTCTTGCCTTTCAACTCATCTGCGAGCGCTGAAACTGTCGTGCGGGTGATGTCCTCGGCAGTCTCACACCATGCCTCGACTTGCTCCGGGAATTTCGCATGCAGGCTGCGAAGGTCGTAGAGCGTCTTCGCCGACGTGCACCGGCCACTCGTATAAACCGCCTCAATGCAACCCGGCGCAGCGATCAGCGCTAGGTGGTTGGTCACGACAGACGCATCGACGCCGAGCCTGCGCGCAATGACCGCCTTCTTGTCGCCCTCCTGCATCTTCCGATGGATGAACTGCGCAAGTTCCATCGCCTTGAGGTCTTCACGCTGCAAGTTCTCGATGACCTGGCCGTAATCGCCGCATTCGCCGACAACGGCCGGGATATCGTCCAGGCCAAGTTCTAGTGAGCCGCGATAGCGGCGCTCGCCGAAGTTCAGTAGCCACCGGCCCGGCTTGTCCGGGTTGGGGCGCACTGAAATCGGCTGAATCACGCCATGCTCTTTGATGGACGCGACCATTTCCGCCATCTTCTCGGGCGTGAACGTTTTGCGCGGCTGGTTCGGGTCGGGGTCGATGTCCGCCAGCTTTAGCTTCAGCGGCTCGCCGGTCGCCTCGGAAACAGCAGGGGAGGGCGCTTCTTCCAGTGCGGAAAGGTCAAGAGCCATTACTTCACCTCCATAGTGTCGGCAATCTTGTCAAATACGGGCTTGATGTGCGCCCAGGCGTCGCGGGCACTGGTCTTGCCCAGCTTCCAGACCGGCAAGCCGGCAGCCTGCGCTTCCGGGATTGCAGTTGTCTTCTTGATAGCGGCAAAGCCGGGGGACATCGGGATTAGCAGCTTCGGAAAGGCCTTCGATAGATCCCGGAAGTTGTCTCGCTGAAACGGCGTCGGTTCGACCAGATTTGGCAGGATGCCGAGCAAAACCAACTTCTTGTTGATGGTCGCCTGAATCTTGCGAATGCCAATGTTTTCGTGGTTCAACAGATCGCCGATACCGTCAATGGCTTCCTGATTGAGCTGAAGCGGCGACAGCACGAAATCAGCCACCACAAGCGAAGCGAGCTGCCGAATGTCCGGGTTCGGGTTTGTGTCAATGATGCAGATATCGAACTGGTCATCAACGGACTGCAAGAACGCAAGCAGGCGCGAAGCGAACGCGTTGTGTTCGGCCGCTTTCTTCTCCATCTTGATGAGTTCGCCATCACCTGGGATTACGACAAAATCGGCGGCCTCGACCGTGGGCAGTTTGGATAACAAAATCTGGCTACTCGTGACTGCGGATACAGTGGCAATTCCTCCAGTGCGCAGTGCCTTGGACGTGTTGCGCTGGTGGTCAAAATCGAGCACAAGCACGCGCTTTTCGCGGGTAAGTGCAAAGTAATAGGCCATCTGGCAGCCGACGGCGGATTTGCCGACGCCACCTTTCTGGTTTGCGAGAACGACGGTTTTCATGCCCGAATGCTCCTTAAAAATTTCCGCACCGTAGTCGGTGAAGTGGTAACGCCGTTCTGCTTGAAATACGCGACGATCTGAACGACCGTATAACCCTTGTCCCGTAGGGTGCGAACTTCGCCGGAGAACGGTTCGAGTGCCGACGCTGAGAGCTTTGGCGGCTCGCGCTGCATGAAGGTGCGAAGGCGATATTGCTCCGCCTTCTCGATGAATCGACTTTGCAGCACGCGTGCTTGCTTTGTCGTCATAGAATGCGCCGATGCCGTTTCGGCAATCGGCGCACCTTCAACCAATAACGCGCGAGCTACGCCCAAGGACCGCTCGGACCATCGGCATGTAGACGCCACGCGGTCAAACTGCGTAGCGTCCATCCTTGGGGTAGGAACCGCCATAGCTCACTCGTTGCCCCTGCTGAACTGGTCGCGCTTTTCCTTGCCGGGTGCGCCGAATTTGAAATCTTCGACCAGAAAATTGAAGGTGTAGACCGTTTCGCCGTTCTTCTCGTATTCGTTGTTCTCGATCCGATACTGGACGATGATCTGGTCACCCTTGGCGGCATTGCGGGCAAGGGCATCGGCCTTGCCACGGAACGCAGTGAAGGGCAGGGCAACGGAGCGCTCGCGGACCTCGCCGGTTTCGCGGTCCTTGCCCGCATATTCGTTTGAAATCAGAGTGAACCGGGCAACCGCCTTGTCGCCCTGGCCGGACAAGGTTGGGGCTTTGGCGAGGTTGCCGACGAAAACGTTGGTCTGCATGCGATTCTCCAAGTGATACGGCGCAAAGTGGCCGCAACTGAAGTATAACAGAACGACAACAAATACAACAACAAAAGGAAAACAAATTTCTGGCCGGAACGCCGCTATTTATCGGCGATTCATGCGAACGATAGACGCCGCCGGAGAAAACCCGCCCGGCGAGGAAAACACTCAATCGCCGCGAAGGCCTCCAGAACGCTCCACAAGCGGCGAACGGCCAAAGGGCTACCACACCTCGATTTAGCCGAGAAATTGCCTACACGGGCTGCTGTGCGCTCCCCGGCGCGTGTTTTCGCTCGGCCCTTCCGCCCTTTCCTTTCTCCCTGCCAAACCTGGGGGAGGGGGAGCCGCCGCCGAAGGCGGTGGGGGAGGGGCGCAGCCCCGCCCCTGGGGGGTCGAAGTCGCGACCGGAGCGAAGCGGAGGGAGGACAGGGGGCGCGCAGCGCCCCGCGACTGCTCTTCCTTCAGCTTGCGCGGATCTTTCCGAATGGGGAGCAATCAAATAAACCAGTGCCCGTAGGGCACGCATTTTAGGAGGCGGCTTGCCGCCGACAGGCCGTCGCCGAAGGCGGCGGGGCGGAGCGCCGAAGGCGCGGAGGGCAGGCGCTTTTTTGCGCGGTTGCTGAGTGCGAAGGCGGCGGCAGTTATGCACCGAAATGCGCCGCTTTATAGGTTTTTATATAGGTATATCTAAAGAGAATTACAGGGGGAGCCGCCGCCAACCGATATTTTTTGCTTGTAAATCATTGGCTTGTGTCACGTTCGCCTGCTTGTGCATAAGACAATTTCAGCGCGAGGCATCAAGATAGATTCAGCGCGTCGTTCTGTGGGTAACAGGGAATTGCACTTAAAAAACAGTGATTTACGCGCAAGACAATTTCAGCGTGGATAACCGCTCTGCGAAGGCACTTATCCACAAGCTGCCGCTCCCCTCAGAATGGTGACGCGCGCGCGACCTGGCCCGCTGCGGTTTGTCGCCAATAACAACCCCGGTATGGGCCGGGTTCGTTGCTTCCGCCAACAAGTCGCATCAATGGACCGTCGGCGGCTCTGTAAAGGCGTCTGGCCGCACATTGCGCAGCATGCGCGCGGTCTGTGAGGCGACTTGTTGCCCTATCAATGACCCCGCAAAGGCGCTCTCGGTAGCGATACGGCGCAGGATGTCGCCCTTCATGGCAAGAATGTCGAGCGCCATGGCGGCGGCAATGAGATCGTCGGGGCTATAGGTCAGATCGCGCGATACGCGGTCCAGTGCAACAAGTGCGGCATTAAGTGCGGCGGTGATGAATTCGGCGTCATGGTCCGTCATGAGTGGTCACCACCAACTGCCGGTGAGGTAGCGCTTGGCATTGCCCATTGCTTCGTGGACCTGCTCGATGCGCGATTTCAGCGCAGAAAGCTGCTTGTTAAGTTCATCAAATTCCTTCCCGCGCTCGATGGCGGCGCGGGCTTCCTCGATCTTCTCGAGGTCGCAACCGACATACTCGCGGCGGCGCTTCTCGCCGGCCTGTTGGGGATACAGAAGATAGAAATATTTCTCCGCACCCGAGCTGTCCTTGCGCCAGTGCGGTGAAGCGTAAATAAGTCCGCCTTTCTTCAGAAGGTCCATGCGGCCGACAATGCCGTCAATCTCCTTGTCCAGGCGATTGATGAGCGCCGGAAACTCGCTAGCGAGCGCCGTTAGTGCTGCGGTCGTCTTCTTGGTCTTCTTCATGCATTACGCTCCGAAAAGTGAGGCTATCGCGCGAGCGAGGGAAAAGACGCCGAACACACCGACCGACATCACGAGTAGGGCACCAACAACGAATTGCAGGCGGACAAAGCCAGTCACCACAGCGAACACGCCATGAAAAACGGCCTTGCCAGTCTTGACGATCAGATCATCGATAAAGTCCATCTTTAGACCCTCCAAGGGGGGAGGCAGGCCATCGAGACGGCCTGCCAATTGGGCGTATTGAACACGCCAAAATATACCATATTGGCGACTACTGATCACCAACAGCAGCGGAATTCAGGGCATCGGCTACCTGCTTTGCTGCCCATATTCCAGCGTTGTTAAGCTGGCGAACCCATGCGCTGCGGCTGGGCGACCATTTGAAGGCGTGGGCCTTCAAAATCTTGCGTGTCCGCTCGTCCGGCTTGCCTTCGAAGACGAACATCACGCGGTTTTCCTCCACGTCTTCCCGATACGTGAAGCCGCTGCCGCTGCGCTCCACGTCCTCCCGCTTGCCGCGCTTCTCCAGCTCGGCGATGCGCAACTTGATCCGGCGCATGTTGGCGTTGTTGTTCGTCAATGCGTAGTTGGGAAAGCCGACCCGGCCCGCGAAGTCCTTTTCCAGCAGCTTGACCGCTGACGCTTCTTTGAACCCCAGGGCGACCAGCGCCACGGTCTGAGCTTCCGGCGTCTTGTTAGTCCGGATCGCCTTGTTCGCGGCCTTCATCTGCTCTTGTGCGGCCTCCATCTTCGCCAACTCGGCCCGCAATTTGTCGATAGCGTCGGGGTCGTCGCTGGAAATGCCACCGGTCCCGACCGCTGCCGCCTTGCCCGCGTAGTGCTTCGCCTTGTTGTGCAAGTCGAACGCCTTCCCGAACGTGTTATGAATCCGGTCCCTATAGTTTCTGTCGCGCTTCTCGCTGTGGTGGCCGACCAGAATCGGCTGACCGAACGGGATCGCCTCTGCCATCTTGTGGGCCTTGTGATAGGTCGCCTGGGCCTCACTGCTGGCCTGCTTGGCCCGGGCTTCCATGCGAGTGCGACGGGCTTCTAACTTGGCTTCGTACTTGTTCATTAGATCAGTTCCTTTCAGTTGATGGCTTCGGTTTGGGAAACGTGAAAAACGGTTGTCGTCTTGGGCTTGCGAACAGGGGTTTCCTCGCCCGTCTCCGGGTCCTTCTTGGTGCAGGGAATAACCGTCACGATGCGCACGCCATGCTGTCCGCGCTTGACCACGCGCCCGAGCGCCTTCCATGCATTGAAGGTGAAGACGTTCTCGCGAGGCATCACGTCGTCGGGGTCGATACCCATCGCTGCAAACCCATCGAAGATGGCTTGATAGTTCGCCACGCTCGCGCCGCTGGTTGCGTTCTTCAGTGCCTGCGCTTGCAGCTCGGCTTGCCGTTCGCTTCTCGCTTCTCCCCACATTGCTTTGCTAGATGCTTGAGCCGGCTTTTGTTTTTGGCTTTTCGGATGGTGGTTCATCATGTCGTTCTCCGAGCTGTTGATTGAGTGGTTGAACATTGCTTCGCTGAGTGCCTTTCGCCGTGATTGCCCGTAGGTGGCCCGGCCCGAAAGGCGACGTGCAAGGGCGACACCGGAAGCCGCAGCGCGGCCGTAGGCCGTGACCGGGTGAGGGTGTCAGCGAAGCGGGCCCTTGTTCGTTGACCGGGTTGGGCTACCGTTTAGGGCAGGCGAAAGGAGCGCAGCGGAGCATCGAGCTGTTCAAACGAAATCGCTCGGGGGATGGCATGGGAACCGAATAGGGCAGCGGAAGCGCTGCACGGTGTTGCGCCTTTGGCGCACCTGGGGCGGGCCGAAGGCCTGCGCGCAGTGTTGGCGAAGGGTGGTCGTTCTGCAGGACGACGATGCGTCGCCAGTCAGGCGGCGAGCCGCGTGCAGCGGTCACGCTGAAACTGTCTTGCGCGTTAGCGCGAAATCTGCGTTGCCGCATGCGCTGATTCTGTCTTGGTGACACCGCAGCGCGATCGCTGGCCAAGGTTCGTCACCATCACCAGCGCCGGCCCTTTTGGTGACAAACGCGAGCTGGCCAGGCGGACGGCCAGTCGCCAGCGCAAGACAGAATCAGCGCACGCAGCGCGATGATTGGTGACAGAACTCGCCG
>NZ_JAKGBU010000140.1 GCF_021555155.1 Rhizobium alarense | reverse complement strand
TCGAGGAGACGCGGCGCCGGCGCGACGGCGCGGCGGTCGACAAGGCGCTTTCGGCCCTCGCCGAGGTCGCCCGAACCGGCCAGGGCAACATTCTCGCCGCCGCCGTCGAATGCGCGCGGGCGCGCGCCACCGTCGGCGAGATGACGGACGCCATGCGCAAGGCCTTCGGCGACCATGCGGCCGTGCCGGAGGTCGTGTCGGACATCTATGGCGAGGCCTATCGCGACGAGCCTGAAATGGCGGTGCTCGCCGAGCGGCTGGCGGGTTACGCCAAAGCTTCGGGCGCCGCCCCCCGCATCATGGTCGCCAAGCTCGGCCAGGACGGGCACGATCGCGGCGCCAAGGTCATCTCGTCGGCCTTCGGCGACATCGGTTTCGACGTGGTCGCCGGCCCGCTGTTCCAGACGCCGGGCGAGGCGGCCGACATGGCGATCGACGCTGATGTGCGCGTCGTCGGCGTCTCGTCGCTCGCCGCCGGCCACAAGACGCTGCTGCCGCAGCTTGTCGAGGCGCTCAAGGCAAAGGGCGGGGACGACATCATCGTCGTCTGCGGCGGCGTCATCCCGCGGCAGGACTATGCCTTCCTGCTCGACCACGGCGTCTCGGCGGTGTTCGGCCCCGGCACCAACGTGCTCGATGCGGCACGCGCCGTACTGGACCTGCTGGAGAACCGGCGCAGCAACGTCTGACGCGGCGCCTCAGCCGTTCGGGCAGCGGGCCGTGCTTTCGCGGATCACCAGTTCGACGGGCAGGATGGTTTCCAGCGGCACGTCGTCCGCGCCGTTGCCGAGTAGGTCGAGGAGCAGGCGCGCGGCGGTCGCGCCGGCGCTGTGCTGCTGGATGCGCACCGTCGTCAGCTTCGGGCGGATGAGATCGAGGAACGGCATGTCGTTGAAGCCGGTGACCGAGATCTCGCGCGGGCAGTCGATGCCGCGCTCGCGCAGTGCCTCGATCGCGCCGAGCGCCAGGCGGTCGTTGGCGCAGAGGATTGCGGTGAAGGGTTCGCCGGATTCGAGCAGCATCTCGGCGCATTGCCGGCCCTGGTGCTCGTGAAAGCGCATGGCGGTCGCCACGCTGCGGTCGCTGCCGCCGAGCCCGAGGTCGGCCATCGCCTCGCGGAACGCGGCGAGGCGGAGCTGGCCGGTCGAGAGGTCCTGCGGGCCGGCGATATGGGCGATCCGCCGGTGGCCGAGATCCCTGAGATGCGCGAGCATGTCGCGGATGCCGCCGTCCTCGTCATTGATCACATAGGGAATGCGCGAATTCTCGACGCGGCGGTTGAGGGTCACGACCGGCAGGCCGTCCTCGGCCGCCCGCGCGATCGACGGGTCGCTTCGCAGCGCCGCCGTGTGGATGATGCCGTCGACGCCCCGGTCGCGCAGCACGTCGACGAGCCGGCTCTCCCGCTCCTTCTCGCTGTCCGTGTTGACGATGATCGAGGCGTAGCCGAGCGGCTCCAGCACGCTCTCGATGCCGCGCAGGATCGGCGGGAAGATCACGTTGGTGATGTCGGGGATCATCACGCCGACGGTCATCGTCCGGTTCGTCCGCAGGCCCGCGGCGATGCGGTTCGGGCGGTAGCCGAGACGCTCGGCGGCGGCCTGGATCTTTTCGGCGACTTCGGGCGTGATCGCCTTGCGCGTTGCCGGGTCGAGCGCACGCGACACCGTCGAGACGTGCACGCCCGTCTCCCGTGCTATATCCTTGAGTGTCGTCCTCTTTTTCAGCATTCTCGCGCACCGTTTTCCGTTCCATACAGTGCGAACTGAATATTTGCAATCGATTGCATTATGCTTCTTGACGACCGTCAGGAAATTTGCGAAGGTCCGTGCAATCGATTGCGTAATGCTGCCTGTGCGCATCTGCGCAACGCCCGTGCATTCCCGCATTTGGTCCGATCGTTCAGGGAGGAGCCTCGAAGGTCGTCGGCCGGATACGGCATCGGAGGTCCGCCTGCCGATGCGGCGAAGTTGAGATTTGTCAATGCAATCGATTGCCCTGGGGAGGAGCAAGCATGAGGAAAGCATCCGTTACGATGGCCGCGCTCGCGGCCACGCTCACCGCAACAGCCGCTTACGCCGAGACGATCCGCATCGGCGCGTCGCTGCCGATTACCGGCGGCCTGTCCGTCAGCGGCGAGAAGCACAAGCGCGGCTACGAGCTCTGCAACAAGCTGATCAACGAGGCGGGCGGCCTACTCGGCCAGCAGGTGGAGCTGATCGTCAGCGACAACCGCTCCGATCCGGCGACCGCCATCAACCAGTATGAGCGCTTCATCAACGTCGACAAGGTCAATGCCGTCTATGGCACCTTCTCCAGCCGCCTGACCTTCCCGGTCGGCAACGTGCTGTCGAAATACAACATGGTGCATCCGATCCCCTCGGGCGGTGCGCTGCGCATCTATTCGCAGGGCTTCAAGAATCTGTTCTATTTCCAGGTCAACGCCGCCGAATACACCGGCAAGGACCTGATCACCCTCATGAGGGAGCAGATCCCGGCCGGCCAGGCGCCGAAGACGGTTGCCGTCGTGCATGCCGACGACTTCTTCGCCAATGCGATCGCCACCGGCATGCTCGGCCAGAAGGTCATCGACCCGGCGAACGACAAGGAGATCGCCGATCTCGCGCCGGGCTACTTCGCCGATGCGGGCATGGACGTCGTGATGTCGGAGAAATGGCC
This sequence comes from Rhizobium alarense, assembly GCF_021555155.1. Taxonomy (GTDB): domain Bacteria; phylum Pseudomonadota; class Alphaproteobacteria; order Rhizobiales; family Rhizobiaceae; genus Rhizobium_D; species Rhizobium_D alarense. The sequence continues at coordinate 4,863 of NZ_JAKGBU010000140.1, read as the reverse complement.
GGAGGAGGGCTTCAACGACTGGCTGAACCTCGCCAACTCGATCAAGCAGTCGGGCGCCGAGATGATCGTCGGGCTCACCGCTTCGGCAGAAGAGGCGGTGCAACTGACCCGCGCGCTGAAGACCGTCGGGGCCACGCCGAAATTCGTTTATCTGAGCCAGGGCGCCCAGACCGAGTTCATCGAGGGCGTCGGCAAGGAATCCGCCGACAGTGTGATCATCCACACGACCTGGCACAAGGACGTCAATTTCCAGGGCACGCTCGCCGGCAAGCCGTTCACCAACGCCGATTTCGTCGCCGCCTTTCAGAAGGAATACGGCGTCGAGCCGGACGAGGACAGCGCCATCCCGTTTGCCGTCTGCCAGGGCATCGAGCAGTCGATCATCGGTGCCGGCTCGACCGACAATGCCAGGATGGGCGAGTGGCTGAACGCCCGCACCAAGGAGGACCCGGTGCGCACCGTGCTCGGCAACTTCTCCTGGGACGACATCGGCCTGCCGGAGGACAAGCGGCACATCATGACCCAGTGGCAGGACGGCGAGATGAAGTTCGTCTATCCGGTCGGCGAGTTTGATGGCGTCGTGCCGCTGAAATATCCGAAGGCCGGCTTCTGAGCCACCGGCGGGGTGCGGACGGCGAGTGCCGGGCCGCACCCCCAGGCCACCGTTCATTCAGCGACAGGAGGTCGGGCGCGTGCTCGAAGTGAAGAACCTTTGCAAATATTTCGGCGGCATCCGGGCCGTCGACGGCGCCACATTCACGGTCGAGCGCGGCTCGATCACAGCGCTCATCGGGCCGAACGGCGCGGGCAAGACCACGGCCTTCAACTGTATCAGCCGCACGCTGGTGCCGACGTCGGGCGAGGTCTGGCTCGACGGCAAGCGCATCGACCAGCTCCGTCCGCACAAGATCACCGCGAAGGGTCTCAGCCGGACCTTCCAGATTTCCCGCAATCTCGCCGACATGACCGTTCTGGAAAACGTCATCGTGCAGTCGCGGGTCGACGGGTTCCTCGGCCTGTTCAAGCCGGCGATCTCGCCGGCCGAAAGGGACAAGGCGATGGGCATTCTCGATTTCCTCGGCATCACCCGCATCGCCTACGAGGACGGCCACAATCTTTCCTACGGCCAGAAGAAGCTGATGGACCTCGCCGCCCTCCTGATGTCCGACCCGAAGATCATCCTGCTCGACGAGCCGGCCGGCGGCGTCAATCCCTCGCTGATGGAGGAGATCGTCGGCCACATCCGGGCGCTGAACGCCAAGGGGCTGACGGTGCTCATCGTCGAGCACAACATGGACCTCATCATGCGGCTCTCCCACCGGGTCGTGGTCATGGCGCTGGGCAGGGTCATCTGCGACGGGCCGCCGGAGATGGTCCAGAAGGATCCCGCCGTGCTCGAGGCCTATCTCGGCGGCGTGCTGGAGGCGGCGTGATGCACAAGCTTCTCGACGTCACCGACATCACCGCCGGCTACGGCGACGGCCCGGCGATCCTCGACGGCGCGCACCTGACGGTCGAGCCCGGCAAGGTCCACTGCATCATCGGCCCGAACGGCGCCGGCAAGTCGACGCTGCTGAAGGCGATCTGCGGCATGCTGAAGATCCGCGAGGGCGACGTGGTCTTCAAGGGCGAGCGGCTGAACGGGCTGCGCCCCGACCAGATCCTGCGCAAGGGCATCTGTTTCGTCCCGCAGGAGCGGGCGCTGTTTCCCAAGATGACCGTGCGCGAGAACCTCCGCATGGGCGGATTCATCCTCGACGACAAGCGGGAGCTCGACCGCCGCGTCGAATCGATCCTCGACCGCTTCCCGATCCTGCGCGAGCGTTCCGACCAGCACGCCGGCACCATGTCCGGCGGCCAGCAGCAGACGCTCGCCATGGCGCGCACGCTGATCATCAAGCCGGAGATCGTCATGCTCGACGAACCCTCGCTCGGGCTCGCGCCGAAGATCGTCCAGGAAATGTTCGACATCATGAAGACGATGTCGTCGGAGGGCATCACGGTGCTGCTCGTCGAGCAGAACGCCCTCATGGGGCTGAGGAACGCCGATCTCGGCGTGGTGCTCGACCTCGGGCGGACGATGATCGAGGGCCCGGCCCGCGACGTCCTTTCCGATCCCCGCATCCAGGAACTCTACCTCGGCGGCCGGAAGGCCGCCTGACGGAGACCACAATGGCACAAGTGATACAAGTCGCAATTCTCGGCATGGCGCTCGGCGGTGTCATCGCGCTGATGGGGGCGGGACTCTCCCTCGTCTTCGGCGTCATGCGCATCGTCAACCTGGCACACCCCTCGCTCATCATCGCCGGCGCCTATGTCGCCTATTGGGGCTTCAAGCTCTGGGGCGTCGATCCGCTCGTCATGCTGCCGGTCGCCGCCCTCATCATGGCCGCCGTCGGCGTGCTTCTCTACCGCCTGATGTTCGAGAAGGAGGCGAGAAGCGCGCGTTATTCCGAGATGACGGTGCTCGTCACCTTCGCGCTCGCCATGATGGTCGAGGGCCTGCTCGGCAGCCTCTTCACCAATACCCAGCGCGTCACGTCGCCGGCCTATGCGACGGAAGCCTTCTTCATCGGTGACATCTTCATTCCGAAGGGGCAGCTCTATGCCGGCCTCGTTTCCCTCGTCATCATCGGCGGCCTCGCGCTCTTCCTGAAATATTCGCGCATGGGCTACGCCATCCGCGCGACGACGCAGAACCGGGACGCTGCCGAACTGCTCGGCGTCAACGTCAACTTCATCAGCGTGCTCGCCTTCGCGATCGGCATCGGCCTTGCGGGCGCGGCGGGCTCGCTTGTCAGCTTCGTCTTCTCCTTCTTCCCGGCCAAGCAGTGGGAATGGATCGCGATGCTGATGTCGGTCGTCGTGCTCGGCGGCATGGGCAGCATCCTCGGCACCGTCATCGCCGCCTTCACGCTCTCCGTCATCGCCGCCTTCGTCGGCACCTGGATCGGCGCGACCTGGTCGACCATGACCTTCTTCCTCGCGCTCTTCGTCATCCTGCTGATCCGGCCGCAGGGCCTGTTCGGCGAAAAGCCGGAGCTCGTCTGATGGCCATCACCCTCCAGAATTCCGATACGAGCGCCGTTCTCGAAGCGCGCCGCACGCACAATGACAGGCTCGCCCGCCGGGCCGAGCAGACCCGTGCCGTCTGGTTTCCGCGCGCCGTGCTCGTCCTGCTCCTCGCCCTGCCGCTGCTGCAGGTCACGGGCAACTACAACTACGTCCTGCATCTCGTGCTCTACACGGCCTGCTACGTGGTGATGGCGGCCGGCTGGAACGTGCTCGGCGGCTTCACCGGTTACGTCTCGCTCGGCCATGCGGTGTTCTTCGCGATCGGCGGCTATTTCTCCGGCGTGCTGCTGGCCCGCTTCGGCATCTCGACGCTCCTCACCGCGCCGCTCGCGGGGCTTGCGGCCGCCGCCGTCGGTTATGCGGTCGGCATGATCACGCTCAAGGTGCGCGGCCCGAGCTTCATCATCTCGTCCATCGCGCTGCTGATGATCTTCCGCATCCTGTTTGACCACTGGGGCTTCATCGGCGGCGCCAACGGCCTGTCGCTGCCGATCAACCAGCTCGACGTGCTCTGGGCGAAGCTCCCCTATTACTATGCCTTCATCCTGATGGCCGCCTTCACCGTCTGGGCGACCTACCGCATCAAGCATTCGAAGTTCGGCCTCGGGCTGCGCGCGATCTCGAAGGACGAGATCAAGGCGGAGAGCGCCGGCATCGATACGCGCTTCTACAAGGTGCTGGCCTTCGCGATCTCGGCTTTCTTCGTCGGCATGGCGGGCGCCGTCTGGGGCGAATATCTCACCTATCTCCGGCCCAACATCTTCCTGATTATCCTCGTTTCCGCGAACCTCGTCCTGATGTGCATCCTCGGCGGCAAGGGCACGATCGCCGGCCCGGTCGTCGGCGCGATCCTGATCGTCGGCATCAACGAGCTCTTCGTCGCGACCATGGGCGCGTCGGAACTCAACCTGCTCGGCACCGGCCTCGTCATGGCGATCGTGCTGATGTTCTTCCCGCTCGGCGTCGTCGGCACGCTTGCCCGCAAGGGCAAGCTGCCCCGTGTGCTGAACTGGGATTGAGGAGCGTACCATGGCCAGCTTCAAGCTCTACAATGCCCCGCAATCCACCTGCAGCCAGCGTGTCCGCTATACGCTGCATGCCAAGGGCCTCGCCTTCGAGGAGGAAAAGCTCGACCTCTTCAGGGGCGATCAGCTGCGCCCGGAATACCTCGCGATCAACCCGAACGGCGTCGTTCCGGCGCTGGTGCACGATGGGCATGCGGTGATCGATTCCGCGGTCATCCTGGAATATCTGGAGGACATTCTTCCCGACGTGGCGCCGCTCAGGCCGAAGGATGCGCTCGGTGCGGCGGGCATGCGGGCGATGATGCGCTTCATCGACGAGGTGCCGACGCCGGCCGTCCGCGTACCCTCCTACAATCTCGCCTTCCTGCCGCATTTCCAGGCGATGAGCGACGCCGAGTTTCAGGCGCTCTGCGACAGCAAGCCCCTGCGCCGCGAGTTCCTCATGAAGATGGGCCGCACCGGCTTCCCGAAGGCGGAGATGGACGAGGCGCTGGGGCGCCTGACGCGCGGCGTCGAGCGCATGGCGTCCTGGCTCGCGGCGAGCGGCGGCCCCTGGGTGATGGGCGCCGACATCACCTTCGCCGACATCGCCATCATGCCGGTGATCGTCCGCATGGACGACATCAATCTCGGCAGCAGCTGGGACGCGCATCCCGCGATCGGCCGCTGGCTGGAGGCGATCCGTGCCACCGGCGCCTATCGCAAGACCTACTACCCCGGCTCGCTGCTGACGGAGAAATACCCGCATCTGCGTGAGCAACTG
>NZ_JAKGBU010000014.1 GCF_021555155.1 Rhizobium alarense | reverse complement strand
ACATTCCGCCCGCCGCGGCAGAAGAACGATACTACGCCATGCTGGACGTACCAGCCATGGCCGCATAACTTAAACCAAACGGTCTCCGGCAAACCCGGCGCGGTTCAGACCGACGATCTCATGGAGCACACGTCTCCGGTCGGGTGGGAGCACATTGCATTCTCGGGCGATTTCCTGTGGGATCGGGCTGCGCAAGCCAAAGCTCGGAAATCCCTCATCCTGCCTAGAGGAACGCGCGCCGCATAGAATGTTCTCCGCCCGTTCACCCTTGCCGTTGTTTAGCGGGACATCAACGCGATGTCCTCCGTTACGATGCCGTAATGGGAGGAAGACACCCCATCTGCTCTACCATTGTACTGCCCCAAAAGGGCGCGCGCGATTTGGTCGCCCGCGTCATAAACCCTCGGGGCACGCCGCGGGCGCCGTCTCAACGGAAGAACAGATATTTGATCAGCGCCGTGATCGCGAGGATGACCACGGCAAGGCCAAGGAGACCCGCGAGGCCCATGCCCCACATCATGGAACTGGTAATCATATCGTTCATCATCGTATCCTCCCTTCATTCGGCTGCTTCCTTGAGCACCAGGGGTCCGGCCTCTTCGATGACCGCCTCAGTGGCGGCGGGCGGCAGCCGCCATCCCTTGATCAAGCCGTAGATGGCCGGGATCACCACCAAGGTCAGGACGGTCGACGAGATCATCCCCCCGATCATCGGCACGGCGATGCGCTGCATCACCTCCGATCCCGTGCCGGTGCTCCATAGGATCGGCACGAGACCTGCCATGATCGCGACCACCGTCATCATCTTCGGCCGAACGCGCTCAACGGCCCCGAGCATAATTGCCTGATAGAGGTCCGCGCGGCTGAACGAGCGGCGTTGTTGCCTCCTCTCCGCCCTGACCTCCGCCATGGCCTGCTCCAGATAGATCAGCATGACGACGCCGGTTTCTGCCGCAACACCCGCGAGCGCGATGAAACCGACGGCGACCGCCACCGACATGTTGAAGTCGAGCCACCACATCAGCCAGATGCCGCCGACCAGCGCGAAGGGCAGCGACAGCATGACAATCAGTGTCTCGGTCAGTGCCCTGAAGTTCAGATAGAGCAGCAGGAAGATGATCAGCAGCGTCACCGGCACGACGATCTTCATCCGCGCCTCGGCCCTTTCCAGATATTCGAACTGGCCGCTCCAGCCGACCGAATAGCCGGGCGGAAGCTTGACCGCTTCGGCGACCGCTTGTTGCGCCGCGGCAACGTAACCGCCGAGATCGCGCCCGGTGATATCGATGAAGATGTAGGTGGCAAGCTGGCCGTTCTCGGTGCGGATCGAGGTGGCGCCACGGGTAAGTTCCACCTTCGTCACCTCCCCCAACGGCACGGCGCCGCCGCCGGGGAGCGGCACCTGCACGTCCGTAGCGATCGCTTGCGGGCTCGAGCGGAAATCTCGGGGGTAGCGAACGTTGACGCCGTAGCGCTCGCGGCCTTCGACGGTCGTTGTCACCGTCTCGCCGCCGAGTGCCGTGGCGATCACATCCTGCACCTCGCCGACGGTCAGGCCATAGCGGCCGAGCGTTTCGCGATCCGGCACGATGTCGAGATAGTAGCCGCCGATGACCCGTTCGGCGTAGGCGCTCGATGTGCCCGGCACGGTTTTGAGAACCGTTTCGATCTGGCGGGCGATCTTTTCCATCTCGGTGAGATCGGTGCCGAACACCTTGACGCCGACCGGCGTGCGGATGCCGGTCGACAGCATGTCGATGCGGGCACGGATCGGCATGGTCCAGGCGTTCGACACACCGGGGAACTGCAGCGCCTTGTCCATCTCGGACTTGAGGCTGTCGATGGTCACACCCGGACGCCAGCCGCTCTTCGGCTTCAGGTTGATGATCGTCTCGAACATCTCGGTCGGTGCCGGGTCGGTGGCCGTCGCCGCGCGTCCGGCCTTGCCATAGACGCTTTCGACCTCCGGAAACGATTTGATGATGCGGTCCTGCATCTGCAATAGTTCAGCCGCCTTGGTCACCGATAGGCCCGGAAGCGTCGTCGGCATGTACATCAGCGTGCCTTCATTGAGGCTCGGCATGAACTCCGAACCGATCTGCCGTGCCGGCCCGATGGAGGCGCCGAGCAAGACGAGTGCCAGCAGGATGGTCAGCGTCTTTGCCCGCAACACGCCGCGAATGACCGGCCGGTAGACCCAGATCAGGAAGCGGTTGATCGGATTCTTGTGTTCGGGAATGATCCGGCCGCGGACGAACACGACCATCAGCGCCGGGACGAGCGTCACCGACAGGATCGCGGCGGCTGCCATCGCAAAGGTCTTGGTGAAGGCGAGCGGGCCGAACATCCGCCCTTCCTGCGATTCCAGTGTGAAGATCGGCAGGAACGATACGGTGATGACGAGAAGGCTGAAGAACAGTGCCGGGCCGACCTCGCTCGCCGCGTCGATCAGGATCTTGACCCGCGGTTTGTCGGGCGGCGCACGCTCGAGATGCTTGTGTGCATTCTCGATCATCACGATCGCCGCATCGATCATGGCGCCGACGGCAATCGCGATGCCGCCAAGGCTCATGATGTTGGAACCGAGCCCGATCGCCTTCATGGCGCCGAAGGCCATCAGGATACCGACCGGCAGCATCAGGATGGCGACGAGCGCGCTCCTCAGATGCAGGAGGAACACCACGCAGACGAGAGCAACGATCAGGCTCTCCTCCAGCAGCGTACCCTTCAGCGTTTCGACGGCCGCCTCGATCAGCTGCGAGCGGTCATAGACCGGCACGATCTGGGCGCCGCCGGGCAGGCTGGCGGAGATATCGGCGAGCCGCTGTTTGACGTTGTCGATGACGGTCAACGCATTGGCGCCGAAACGTTGCAGCACGATGCCGCTCGCCACCTCGCCCTCGCCATTGAGCTCGGTAATACCGCGCCGCTCGTCCGGGCCGATCTCGACCCGGGCGACGTCCCTGATGCGCAGCGGCACGCCACGGTCCGACCTCAGGACGATGGTTTCAATGTCGGCCGGAGATTTGATGTAACCGCGGCCACGCACCATGAATTCGAATTCGGAGAGTTCGAGCGTGCGTCCGCCGACATCCTGGTTGCTGGCGCGCACCGCATCGCGCACCATCGACAACGAAATGCCCTGCGCCCTCAGCCGCGAGGGATCGACGACGATGTTGTACTGCTTGACGAAACCGCCGACGCTTGCAACCTCGGCGACACCTTCCGCCTTCGAGGCGGAGAAGCGCACCACCCAGTCCTGCAGCGAACGCAGCTCGGCGAGCGTCATCTCCTTGGCGACGACGGCATATTGGTAGACCCAACCGACACCGGTGGCATCCGGCCCGAGACCCGGTGTCACACCCTGCGGCAGGCGCTGCGCCGCCGCGTTCAGATATTCGAGAACGCGGCTGCGCGCCCAATAGGGATCGGTGCCATCCTCGAAGATCACATAGACGAAGGAGACGCCGAAGAAGGAGAAGCCGCGCACCACTTTCGACTTCGGCACGGTGAGCATGGCCGTCGTCAGCGGATAGGTGACCTGGTCTTCGACCACCTGCGGCGCCTGGCCGGGATAGTCGGTATAGACGATGACCTGGACATCGGAGAGGTCGGGGATCGCGTCGAGCGGCAGGGTCTTCAGCGCATAGAGACCACTCAGAACGGCAAAGGCTGTCGCGACAAAGACCAGGACGAGATTGCGTGCTGACCATGAGATGATGTTGGCGATCATGGTTTTTCCTCCCCGGGCTCGAGCGCATTGAGCGCAGAGTTCAGATTGCTTTCGGCGTCCAGCAGGAAGTTTGCCGCCACGACGACGCGATCACCGGCTTCCAGGCCTCCGGTCACCTCGGTTTGCTCCTCGCCGCGAAGGCCGAGCGTCACATTACGTGGCTCGAAACGTCCCTCGCCCCGATCGAGGAAGACCAGCTGCCGCTCTCCCGTGTCGATGATGGCGCTGTTGGGAACCGCAACGACCGGTCTGTCTTGGCCCGCGCTGATCTCCACATCCGCATACATATTGGCAAGCAGCAGTCCGTCCGGGTTGGCAAGTTCGATGCGGACCTTCGCGGTTCGTGTTTGTTCCTGGATTTCCGGGTAAACCAGGGCGACAGAGCCCGTGAACACCTTGCCCGGAAGACTGCGCATGGTGATATTTGCCTCGGCGCCCACCCGTATGGAGTCGAGCTGATGTTCGGGCACATCCGCCACAACCCACATATGTGAGGTATCGGCGATCCGGAACAGCACGTCGCCCGGTTTGGCCATCATACCTGCAGAGGTGGCCCGCTCCAGCACCACGCCGTCAACCGGTGCGTCATAGGACATGCGCGCAGGCACCTTCAGATCCTTTCGGATCGCATCAATGACCTGCTTGGAAAGTCCAAGATTGGTAAGCTTCAGTGCTGTGCCCGTACCGTCATCAACGTTGCGGCCTTGTCGTTGCTCGGTGACGAATTCCGCGCCAGCGGATGCGATCTCCTTCGAGAAGAAGTGGAACAGGCTTTCATCCGTCGAAACCCTGTCGCCCGTGGTGACGTCTGCCACATCCTCGATGAAGGCGTCAGCCCGCATGGTGACCACGCTGATGCGGCGCTCGTCGAGAACGACGGTTCCCGGCACACGAACTGCGCGCCCGACCGGGGCGAGTTCTACCTTGGCGGTGCGAACGCCCGTTCGCTGCAGCTTGCCCGGCGACACCTTGACCGTGGAGCTATCCTGATCCTCGCCCTCGTAGACGGGAATATAGTCCATTCCCATCGAATCCTTCTTCGGGGTCGGCGAGGTATCGGGCAGTCCCATCGGATTGCGATAATAAAGGATTTTCTTGTCCCCGCCCGTCGATACGGGCGTCGCCTCAGCCGGCTTCTCCACGTCAAAGCTAACGTCCTCGCTCGCCTGTACCGCCAGGAAATCTCGGCCGTCCGCCGTTTTCCTTGGCGTTGCCGAATAGGCCGGACGGCCGTCCGGATCGCGATAATAGATGATCGGCCCTGATCCAGCTGTCTCCGTCGTCGCGGCATCTGCCACGACGTCATCGACGCTGATGACGGAACGAAGCCACGAAAGGTCAGGCAGCACGACACCACGCTGTCCGGCCCACAGGCCACCAACCCCTGCCGCGACAATTGCGGCGAGGGTGAAGCCGGTTCGACCCAACCTGCTCATGGGATGGCCTTGAACTCGAGCTTGTTTTCGAGCGTGCCCATCTCGCCCTGGACCTTGGCGCCGAGCGAAAGACGCCAGCCGCCGGCCATGGAAATCTGCGCCTTGAAGCGGTAGACGCCGGGATCGGACGAAGGCACGGCCTCAATGGGTGCGGCCATCATTTCCATGCCGTCCGGCGCCATGTCGACGCGTTGCGCGAAAATGACTGCGTCGGAGACGGCCTTGCCGGAGCGCTTGTCGATAAGCCGCACGGCGATCTCAGCTTCGCCGCCCTGCTTGATCTCGCGTCTGACGAGTTGGAATTCATAGTCCTGGATGCCGGCCCAGGCGTTGGTGGAAAGAGCCGGAAGGGTCAGGCCGGCCAGCGCCGCGGCGGCCGCGGGCTTCAAAGAAAAAAACGTCATCGTTGGTTCCTGAATTCATCGTTGTTCGTGCAGCCATGGTGCAAAGCCATGCATTCACCGCCCGGCGCTTGGCCGAACGGCTGAGAAGGCCACGATGAATTCAGGTTCTTGGAGGCCGGTCGGGCGGCGCGCCGATCGTAGGATCCCGCATCCGATCCGTGTAGCGGTCGACATTGGCGGCGCGATCAAGACGAAACAGGGCGAATTCCCGTTGCGTCGTGCCTTGAACGCATTTGGCCATGCAGACGGTCGCGAGAGGGCAGGATTTCTGGCAGTCGGGGCGAGACTGTTTTTGATCGGGGCAGCAGGACATGTCGTCCGGCATCGCGCCCAAGTCCGTCATATGCGTCATTGCCCGTGCAGCCGCCACCGACGCAACCGATGGCGCCGCCATTGGTGCAGTCAGTATGCCCAGGATCGCGAGGATCGAGAGCAGCCGGGGAATGAGCGACCACGATCTCATGGCCGCAAGACATGGCATAATGTGCAGCGCAGGGAAAGTGGGTGCCGTTCACGTTTCCGCCAGCCGCGATGCTACACTGCGACAGAAGGTCTGTTCCCTGCGGGCCAAGCGATCCTCGATTTGGACATGTATTCGGTTCCAGGTGCTTGAGCCAATGACCCTCGCCATCATCTTCACTTGCCAATGGAACAATCGTCGCATCGACAAGCGTACCGGTCTTCACCCGAATTGCCCCGGCCTTGAGTTGGCCGGTGATCACGTCGAACAGGGGTTTATCCAGACCGTGTGCGACAAGGCTCCGGCGGAACCGAACGAAGGCAGTGCGCTCTGGCTTGGGTTTCGAGCGGGAAAAGCCGCAAGACCGGCGAAACGAAGCACGATCGTCGAGAGCCTCGGCCAGCGTCACGTCCGACAAGTCGTAGCAGATTGACAGCAGCATCGCCTTGAAAAGGGCCAGCGGTGGCCAGGCCGGTTCGCCCTTGGCCGCGCACGATATACCGACGAGCGCTTGGTCAACCGCTGCCCAGTCGATCAGGCCGGCAAGATCATCGAGCGAAGAGGCGACACGCCGACCGACCGCAAACCCGAATGCTTCCTGCCCAATCCTGCGGCGGCTCATCACACACCTCCATCATTCGACAAAGGAATTGAATTATCCATAAAGTCAGCCGCTATAAATCTCCGCGCGCAGGTTTTGATCACCTGCAGCCGCCCCGGTTTTTCAGCACCGCGTCCCCGCAGGGGGCGACACCGGGTGCCGGTTCAAACACGCGCAATGTCTCGTTCTCCCTGCGAAACGAGAAGTCCCGGTCCATGAGCTCGATCTTTTGCTTCGCAGACTTGCGAATATGCCATTGGGGAAGCGGGAGAGTTGTTTTTGATAGGCTGCCTGGCTGTCGGCGGGCACTGCAAATTCAAGGAAGGCGATTTCGCCGTCGCGGTTCCGCCAGGCTGTTCTCCCTGCCAGCAGCCTCTATCGCTTACCTTGCTTAAGTGGTATCTGTATTAGCTGTCATCGGGACCAGTCTTGGGAGGCCGACGTGACACCTTGGGAAATCGACGCGACGGAAATCGCGAACTGCAATTGCAATTTTGGATGCCCCTGCCAGTTCAACTCTCTTCCGACCTATGGCAGTTGCGAAGCGGCTGCGGGCTTCATCATTAAGAAGGGCCATTTCGGGGACGTCCGGCTGGACGGCGTGAAGATGGCTTTGACCGTCAAGTGGCCTGGCCCTATCCATCTCGGCAATGGAACGATGCAGTTGGTCGTCGACTCCGGTGCGACGCCGGAGCAACGGGAGGCCGTGGAGAAGATCGTCACCGGGAGCGACACCGAGGATATGGCGACCATGTTCTGGGTCTTCAGCAAGATGTCTCCAAACAGACTCGAAACGCTGACAAAGCGGATCGATGCGCAAGTCGATGTGGAGACGCGGACCGGATACGTTCGGGTGGCCGATGTATTTGAACTTGGCGTCGAGCCGATCCGTAACCCGGTGACCGGCACGGAGCATAGGGCGCGCATCAACCTTCCGCACGGCTTCGAATACCGCGTGGCGGAAATGGCCAGCGGCACCACGAAGACGTTCGGAGCGATTCCGCTTGAGAAAAACAAGGGAACGCACGCGCATATCTGTCGAGTTTACATGAACGGGCACGGCGTTATCGACCATGCCGCGTGAGCGTGCGCCGTGAAGCAGCCAACCGTCGAACGCCTCCTTGCCCGTGACCGCCTGATCGTTGTCACGTCTCTTTTGAGTGTCGTGGTTCTTTCCGCCTGCTTCACGCTGGCGGGCGGCGGAACAGGGATGTCGTCTCTCGCCATGTCGATGGAGACAGGTCCTGCTGGCGCGCTCATCGCCGGCGTGCCGGATATGGTAAGCCCGGTGATCTGGACGCCTGGCTATGCGGTTGTCATCTTCGTCATGTGGTGGCTGATGATGATCGCCATGATGGTGCCGAGTGCTTCGCCGGCTGTTCTTCTCTACGGAGCGCTCAACCGAGATCGGGGCGCTTGGGGCGCGCTTGAATTTCTCTTCGGCTATCTTGCCGCATGGGCGGCGTTCAGTGCCGCGGCGACCGCCGTCCAAGGCCTCCTGTCGGCGAGCGGATTTGTTTCCGCGATGTACATGAACCTCGTCGCGACTTATCTCGCCGCGGCGGTGATGATCGGTGCCGGGCTTTACCAACTGTCTCCCATGAAGGCCGCCTGCCTTGACCACTGTCGCAGTCCGGTCGAGGTCCTTACCCGTCATCGGCGTACCGGGCGTGCGGCGGCATTTCACATGGGACTCGTCCATGGCGGCAACTGCCTGGGCTGCTGCTGGGCGTTGATGGTGCTCCTGTTTGTCGGCGGCGTCATGAACGTCTGGTGGATCGTCGGCATTGCCTTCTATGTCGCCATAGAGAAGCTGGCTTCCGGCGGAAAGCGCGTGGCACAGCTAATGGCGGTGGTGCTGATCGTTGGAGGGGTGACGTTGCTTATCGGATCGCTCGGCGCGCGCGCATAAACCTCCGGGAAACGTATCCATGCCGGCCTCAAGAGGGCTCGATGAAGCCACCGGCTACGCCCGCTTGGTCGCTGTCGTCCGATATGCGGTACCCTCTCGCATGTGAGGCCGTCGATTTTCTTACCTTGGACGAATTCGTCCGCCTGCTCGCAGGACACTGCAGAATAGGCGTCAACCGGGCAGAAAAATCCATCCGGCCGGGTGGGTGAGGATTGGCATTGAAATATCCTGTCCAGGAGGATAGGAATGACTCATGACAGAACATCGACACGAATCCCATCCCGACATCGTCAAGCGGCTGAAGCGCGCCGAAGGCCATCTGAAAAGCGTGATCGCCATGATCGAGGCCGGCAGGCCGTGCCTCGACATCGCGCAGCAGCTTCACGCCGTCGAAAGGGCGGTCGAGAATGCCAAGCGCACGCTGATCCAGGATCATCTCGACCACTGCCTCGATGAGACCGTCGGCGCGCTCGACCGCGAGCAGCGCAAGTCGATCGACGAGTTCAAGGCAATCACCAAATACCTGTAAGGAGGCGACATGCCCGGCTTCGCCGAACTGCTCAGCCAGGGATCCGCACATGCCTGGCTTTTCATCCCGAGCGCGATCCTGCTCGGTGCGCTGCATGGGCTGGAGCCGGGCCATTCCAAGACGATGATGGCCGCCTTCATCGTGGCGATTCGCGGAACGGTCATGCAGGCCGTGCTGCTCGGCATCGCTGCGACGATCTCGCATACGGCCGTCGTCTGGGGTATCGCCTTTGCCGGCCTCTATCTGTGGCGCGGCGTCGATGCCGAGACCGTCGAACCCTATTTCCAGCTCGCCTCGGCGGCGATCATCATCGCCATCGCGCTGTGGATGCTCTGGCGCACCTGGCAGGACCAGCGGATGGCAAAGACCGCCGCCGCGCATTCGCATGACGGACATCACGGTTCGCACGATCATGGCGATCACGCTCATCATCACGCGCATGGGCACGATCACGATCACGATCACGATCACGGTCATGGCCATGGCGAGGAGGTGCGCCGGATCGATACCGGACATGGCGTCGTCTCGCTGGAGATCTTCGAGGAGGGCGTGCCACCCGTCTGGCGCCTGCGGACCGAACGGGGCCATGCGTGGCAAGCCGCCGACGTGAAGATCAGCACGGAACGGCCCGATGGATCCGTTCGGGTCTTCGCTTTCGCCGACCGGGGTGACTATCTGGAATCCGTGACCGAAATCCCGGAACCACACGAGTTCATGGCGCGGCTCAGCCTCGGGCATGGCGGTCACAGCCACGACTACGACCTCTCGTTCGTCGAGGGCGAAGGTCACGACCATATGCATGAGGAACTGCGCGGGCTCGAAGTCGCGACCGATGGCTATCAGGACGCGCATGAACTGGCCCATGCCAACGATATCCGCCGCCGCTTCGCCGACCGGAAGGTGACGACCTGGCAGATCGTCCTCTTCGGCCTGACCGGCGGCCTGATCCCGTGCCCCGCCGCCATCACCGTCCTGCTGCTCTGCCTGCAGCTCAAGGAGTTCACATTGGGCTTTATCCTCGTGCTCTGCTTCTCCATCGGCCTTGCCATCACGCTGGTGACGGTCGGGGCGATCGCGGCACTCAGCGTCCGGCACGCGACGAAACGCTGGTCGTGGTTCAGCACGCTGGCACGCCGGGCGCCCTATGTCTCAAGCCTGCTGATCATCGCGGTCGGCCTCTACATCGGCATCCATGGCTGGCAGGGATTGGCCGCGCAGGCCGCTGGCGAGCCGCCTTCCGTTGAGCAGGTGCGCGGGTGAATGTTGATCTTGCGGCTTATTTCGGCCTGCCTGGCTCGGGCGATGCCCGGAGCGTATGGGGGCTATGGGTTCCCGCCCGCATAAGCCGTGACAGAGGTGCATGCATATCTTTGCGTCATTCATATCGATGGTATGTCCTGCCTCGTCCGTCGGGCCGGCCGAGAGCGTCGCGTCTACGGACGCTGGTTACGACTATGACGCCCGGATCCAGATCGATGAAACGAATGGCGACGGGAAGCTGTCCTATATTGGACCCATCGGCCATAGAGCATGCGTCAGATGCGCAGCTCCGGCGGCAGTTGCGGCGGCGGGAATCGAGTACCCGATAGGCCCGCCGGCAAGCACAGTTGGCAATTGGAAAGAGGATCTCCGGAAGGCCGTCTTTACGTCATCGATTTCCCGAATGGGCGCTCGATGCATGGCGCCTCTGCCTGCCGGTCACAAAACAAGGCGGGACGCGGATGCTCCACCCCCCGTCCCGCTTGCCGCTATTCAAGCTGGGCGACCCGAACGCTTCGAAGTCTCAGCGAATTCCCGATGACACTTACGGACGACAGCGCCATCGCGGCGGCGGCAATGACGGGAGAGAGCAAAAGCCCAAACGCCGGATAGAGCACACCGGCTGCGATCGGCACGCCTGCGGCATTGTAGACGAAAGCGAAGAACAGGTTCTGCCTGATGTTGCGCATCGTCGCATGACTCAGCTTGCGCGCCCGGGCGATGCCCTGCAGATCGCCTTTCAGCAGAGTGACGCCGGCGCTTTCGATCGCGACGTCGGTGCCCGATCCCATGGCAATCCCGACGTCGGCGGCGGCCAGCGCGGGGGCGTCGTTGACCCCGTCACCGGCCATCGCCACGATCCGGCCCTCTTTGCGCAGCCGTTCAACGATCGCACTCTTGTGTTCGGGCAGGACCTCGGCCTCGACCTCGGAAATGCCGAGCCGGCGGGCAACCGCCTGAGCGGTCGTTCTGTTGTCGCCGGTCAGCATGACGACGCGTACGCCCTCGTCGAGCAGTGCCTGCACGGCCGCCGGCGTGGTCGCCTTGATAGGATCGGCAATCGCGACCAGGCCGCCGGCAACTCCATCGATGGCCACGAACACGACTGTTGCGCCTTCGTTGCGCAATGCCTCAGCCCGCGGGGTCAGATCCGATACGACGATGCGGGCCTCCTCCATGATCCGATGGCTGCCGATCACGAGCCGTTGGCCGTCGACAATGCCTGTCACGCCCTTTCCGACGGGACTGTCGAAATCCTCGGCTTTGCCAAGCGGCAGTCCGCGTTCGTTCGCAGCATCGACAATGGCAGCGGCGATGGGGTGCTCGCTTGCACGCTCGAGCGTCGCCGCAAGCCGCAGAACTTCGGTATCGGAAAGACCGTTGGCGGGTTCCACGGATGTCACCTTCGGTTTGCCCTCGGTCAGAGTTCCGGTCTTGTCAACCACAAGCGTATCGACCCTCTCAAAACGCTCAAGGGCCTCCGCATTCTTGATGAGCACGCCCATGCCGGCCCCTCTGCCGACGCCGACCATGATCGACATTGGCGTTGCAAGCCCAAGGGCGCAGGGGCAGGCGATGATCAGGACGGCGACCGCAGCGACCAGGCCATGGGCGAAACGGGGTTCCGGCCCGAAGATCATCCAGGAAGCGAATGCCACGACGGCGATCAAGATCACTGCTGGAACGAACCAGCCGGAGACTTCGTCCGCCAGCCGCTGGATCGGCGCGCGCGAGCGCTGCGCGTCTGCCACCATCCGGACTATGCGCGAGAGCATCGTGTCGTGGCCGACCTTCCTGGCCTCCATGACGAAGCTGCCGGTCTGGTTCATCGTCCCACCGATGACGGATCCCCCGACCTGCCTGGTGACGGGCATCGACTCGCCGGTGATCATGGACTCGTCGAGGGAACTTCGGCCCTCGACAAGCACGCCGTCGACGGGAACCTTCTCTCCAGGACGGACGCGCAGACGATCGCCGACCACGACGGCCTCCAGGGTGATGTCTTCGTCTGTCCCGTCGGGACGGACGCGTCGTGCGGATGTGGGAGCCAGGTCGAGCAACGCACGAATAGCGCCTCCTGTTTGCTCGCGTGCTCCAAGTTCCAGGACCTGCCCCAGCAGAACCAGCACCGTGATGACGGCTGCCGCTTCAAAATAAACCGCCACCGCCCCCTCGGCCGATCGGAAGGTTTCTGGAAAGAGACCGGGGGCAGCTGTCGCAACAGCACTGTAGGCCCAGGCCACACCTGTACCCATGGCGATCAGCGTGAACATGTTGAGGCTTCGTTCGACCAGCGACTGCCACGCCCGTGCGAAGAATGGCCATCCGGCCCACAGCACGACCGGTGTCGCAAGCGCAAGCTGCAGCCGGTTCGAGGCCTGCGCTCCAATCACCATATGGAGATTTGTCAGATGGCCGCCCATCTCGAGGGCCAGCACCGGCAGCGAGAGCATGAGTCCGATCCAGAACCTGCGGGACATGTCCACAAGTTCGGCGCTCGGGCCAGTTTCCACCGACGGCATCTCCG
The DNA here is from genome assembly GCF_021555155.1 of Rhizobium alarense. GTDB lineage: Bacteria > Pseudomonadota > Alphaproteobacteria > Rhizobiales > Rhizobiaceae > Rhizobium_D > Rhizobium_D alarense. Next base: position 58,026 of record NZ_JAKGBU010000014.1, on the reverse strand, counting down.
GTTCGAGGGTCATGCCGCAGATCGGGCAGTTGCCTGGCTCCGACCGCCTGATCTGTGGATGCATGGGGCATGTGTAGAGGGTGCCTGCGCGGGCTGCCCCGGCGGGCGTCCGGGGTTTTGCTCCATCCTGATGGATCTGCACGCCCGTTTGGCTGTCGCCGGCGTGATGATGGTGATGGTCGTGCGTCATAACCCGCTCGCTCTCGTCACGCGTCGTCATAGCTGACAAAGGACATCATCCCGGCGGCCATGTGGTAGAGATGGTGGCAGTGAAGCGGCCATCGCCCCGTATTGTCGGCGTCGAACTCGATGACCACCTGGGACATCATCGGTAGCATGACGGTGTCGCGGACCGCCCCGCTGAATGCGGTGCCGTTTATCTCGACGACCTGAAAATGATGACCATGCAGGTGCATCGGGTGCGACATCATCGACATGTTGCGCATCGTGATCCTGACCCGTTCGTTCCTGTTCACATTCAGGGATTCCGAGGTCTCGATAGCCCAGGCATAGGACACCATGTCGCCCATCAATGTCGCGCCGTATCGACGGGCAGGCGAGCGCCCAACCAGCGGCACTGCGGCGCGCAGCTTCTCCTCCAGCGCGAGATCAAGGACCGGCGCCATTTCCGATCCTTTTGCCGATATCTTCGTGACCGCCGCTTCCGGAGTTGCGAGAATGATGCCGGTTCGCTCGGCTGCTCCTTCCCGAAGTGCCAGAATTGGGAAACTCTTTTGCGCGGAGGGAAGTTGCAGGCGGATGTCGACGCGCTGGCCCATGGAGATCGGGAAGCGGTTGCCAGCGACAGGTATGATATCCTGTCCGTCCACCGCGACGAGCGATCCGGCAACTGCCCCCGTGTCGATGGTGAAGGCGGTTGCCGTCGCGCCATTGATAATCCTGAGGCGGATGCGTCCACCTTTCTCGACGCGAACGACCTCCGGATCGTCAAGCGTCCTGTCATTGGCGAGATAGGCATCGTATTCGATATCGTTGACATCCATGTCCGCCATACCCGGCATGGTCATACCCTGATGGTTCATCGGCATTTCGCCACTCTTCATCATCGGCATCATCCGTTGCATCATGCCCTGATGGCCCATGTTCATTTCACCATGGGTTGAACTGCCGCTCTTCAGACCGGCGAGAAGCTCCTCCGGCGACTTGAACGAGAAGTCATGGAGAAGGATGACAACGTCCTGCTCGTCTCGAGCCAAATCTTCCGCCGTCCGTACAATGAGAGGTGCGGCAAGAAGGCTCTGTTCCTGCAGCGTGTGGGCGTGCATCCAGTGGGTTCCGCCCCTACCGACAGGGAAATTGTAAATCCGGTTCTGTTTGCTGGTTAAAAGAGCGGCGGGATTGTCCGGAACACCGTCCATATGCCATGGCGGCGTCAGTCCGTGCCAATGGATGAGCGTGCTTTCCTCGGTGTCGTTGTGGAGCCTGACGTTGAAATCGGTGTCGGCCACGAGTTCCAGGCCCGGTTTCCCGCCTGGGCCCGTCAGGCCGAATACGGTGGCTGCACGACCGTTGACCTCGAGCGTCCGCTTGCCGATGGCGAGGTCCTGCGGCGTGGCGGCGGCGTGCGCACCGCCGGTTGGCCAGGTGTTGAGGAGCGGATAGGTGGCGGCTGCACTGGCGGCGAGCGCCTTGAGAAATTGGCGGCGATACATGATGTGTCTCTCGATCTGCGTCGCAATGGCCGACGCTGCTGATGGGTTGCGTGTGCCCGCTGGCGCGGACGCTGCATCAGGCAATTGATCGCGGCGGCTCGAAGCCCGGAGATGGTGTCCGTCCGGACAGGCAGGTGGATGGTCGTGCCAAGGAAGCGCCGGGAAATTCCGCTTCAGCTATTTCAGCCGAAGGTGCCGCCGCGTCCATGCAGGCCATGCATATGCTGCCGCAGCATGCTTCATGTGTTGCATCCGGTTGATGGTGGGATGCCGGCTCTCCGGCGGAATGCGTCTGAGCGATATCGGCGCATTGTCGAACGTCGCCATGGGCGGTCGGCAAGCCGACAAACACCGCGAACGCCAACAACGCGGCGCTCAATATGCGCAAGACATAACGGCGTGTCGTCGGTTCCATGGCATTCCCCAAACGGCGTCAGATTAACCTGTCCGCGCCTCCCGGCCTTGACCTGCGTCAAGCGTGGTTCTCACGGCAACAAGGCTAGTCCCTCCCATGATGGCAAGGTCAAGCACATGTTTGCGGACGACGTGGCGAGGGCGAGGGGAGCCCGGGGTATCTGGTTTTTGATGGTGCATTGTTTGCCTTTGACTGGAAGGAGGCACGTATGGGCCGTGTTCTACAGGGCGGTGCCGCAACGATAGAGGCAGTCCGTCGAGCAATGCAAAATAGGCAAGAGAGCCTGAGAGCGCTTTCGAAACGCTACAGGGTCAATCAGAAGACGGTCGCCAATGGACGAAACGTACGTCCCTTGCCGACCTTCCGACCGGTGCCGCACCCGTCTTGGCTTTCGTGTGAGGTGGCGCCGGATCTTGGAGCGAGCCCTCTCCACACGCAATTCGCCACTGAATCTCTTAGGCTTTCTGCACGCCATGAGCGTCGTCGCTCGCCGCGAATGAGTGGGCAAGCTCGGCCAGTATGTCGTTGACTGCCAGAGCGGGCTCCGAAAGCGGGAACTGGTCTGAGACGCAGAGCGATATCTTGACGTTCATTGACGGCTTAACGATCCGGAGCACGGCGACATGTTCGTCGGAATCGCGCACCGCATTGGCCGCGGACCAGGGAAGGATTGTCGAGCCTATATCGTCGGCTACGGAACACCCGTTTTCGAGCTCATTGCGCGTAGCTGACGGCAAGGAAGGAATTGGAATGCGGATCTCGGCGAGGGTTTCGGCCCGTACACGATTGCCGACGACGCGGCGCTGATGCCGCTGATCACGTCGGCCAACGTCGCCTGCGGTTATCACGCCGGCGATCCTGTCATCATGGATCGCACGGTGCGGCTGGCGCGGGAACATGGCGTCGATCTGGGCGCTCATGTCAGCTACCCCGATCGCATGGGTTTTGGACGCCGGCCGATGGCAATGGATGCCAATGAGCTGGAAAAGCATATTCTCTACCAGCTCGGGGCATTGCATGCGATCGCGCGGGCAACCGGGCATCGCATCACTCATCTCAATCCGCATGGCGCACTCGGCAACCAGGCCTCCGCCGACCCGGCCATCGCCGAAATCCTGGTCAAGGCAACCTTCTCCTTCGATCCGGATATGCGCTTCCTCGTCCTACCCGGTTCGGCGCTGGAACAGGCGGCATCGGGCATGAGCATGAAATGCCATCACCTGTTTCTGGCCGACCGGGCTTATACTGCCGACGGCCATCTGGCGCAGCGGGCTCTGCCGGGAGCCGTCATCCAGGACGAAGGTGCGGTGATCGCGCGTGTTCTCCGTCTTCTTCGTAAGGGCACTGTCGAAGCGATCGACGGGCAGGTCATTGATATGCATGCCCGCTCCATCCTCGTGCATTCGGATACGCCGGGGGCCGTGCCGCTGGCGCGCGCGATCCGAAAGGCGCTGTCGGTCAAGGGCGTCGCGTTCACGGCCCTGTCAAACATGACTGAGGCGTGATCCAGGATCGCCTTTGCGGCTTGTTTTCCCGGCTGGAATTCCGGGAGAACACGTTGCTGGCAGGATTTAAATTCTTCAGTTCTTCCGGACGCCCCCACGCGGCTCCATCCCACAAAAGCGGACAAACCGGTCGCGGTTGGCGGCGCCTGGGAGGCATGTGGTTCGCAAGCGCATTCCAGGATTGCGTTGCGCCGGAACTGCTGGTCACCGAGTGAAACCCGGCTGGCCGATCCTCGACGTGAATATCCGAACGGCGCATCATATCCTGCTATCAAGTTACGAATATGAACTTGTTAACTATCTGTCATTCCATTCTTGTTGCTGGTAAATGCGACAGAGTGCCGATTTGCACTGAGAGCCGGCCCTCCAGGGGGCAGGGAAATTTGCTCGGGGCGCAACCTGCACCTCGCGTTCCGGCTTTGTCTTTCACTGCGCAAGCGTGCGATATTTGAATGGCGGTGGTGATGCAGCCGTTTGTGAAATCGCGTCGTCCACGACGGACCGGGCGGGTGAATGGCGGCAGACCGGGTCGGTTACGGAGGGATCGGAGGCAAGGGCCATTGCCTGGCAGCGGCACCCACCGTGGTCACGGTCGCGACGGGCGCAACTGCGACAGGGATCTTGCATCCATTCGTGGCCGCGGAATGCATTGAAGGCCGATCCATCGTACCAGATCTCGGCGAGATTGCGGTCTGTTACCCGGTCGAACTGAAGCCCCGGTATCGTCGCTGCGGCATGGCACGGCAAGACGGTTCCGTCGGGGGCTATGTTGATACCGGTCGAGCCCCAACCTCCCATGCAGGCCTTGGGATAATCGGCATAGTAATCCGGGGGAACAAAGTCGATCGTCATACGACCGGCATAGGCCGCCCGAGCGCCGGCAACGACATCCTTCGCGCGGAGAACCTGGTCTCGGGAGGGCAGCAGCGCCGCCCGGTTTGCCAACGCCCACCCATAGAACTGAACGCAGGCAATCTCGACGCGCCGCGCGCCGAGATCCGCTGCGAATGCGATTGCATGCTCGATATCATCGATCGTATGGCGGTGCATGACAGCATTGACGGTGAGCGGAACGCCACGGCGGCAGACTTCCGCGGCAAAGGCGACCTTGCGGGCAAAAGCGCCGCTGTAACCGCCGATCCAGTCCGCCTTTTCGGCGGTCGTCGCCTGCAGCGAGAGTTGCACATGATCAAGCCCCGCGGCCTCAAGGGCATCGAGCCGCTTCGGCGTCAAACCGATGCCGGAGGTTATCAGATTCACGTAAAGCCTTGCTTCGCGTGCTGCCTTGACGAGATCTTCAAGATCGCGCCGCGATGCCGGTTCGCCACCGGAAAGATGAAGCTGCAAGACGCCGAGATCGGCCGCCGCGTGAAAGACACTCTCCCAGACGTCCGTCGACATTTCCCGGTCGCGCGCTACCAATTCGAGTGGATTGGAACAGTAGGGGCAGGACAGGGGGCAGCGATGCGTCAGTTCAGCCAGCATAGCGATCGGCGGGCCCGGGCGATTGGTCATTGGTAGTCCATCAGACGCTGGGCAACGAGCCCGTCGAGGAAGGTGCGAACGTCGGCCGCCACATCTGGCTGAGGCGCGCCATACCGCTCCGCCAGCCGGGCTGCTATCGCCGCGAGCGTCGATCGGCCGTCCACCTCCCCAAGGATGGCGGCGCCGATCTCGTCGAGCAGCAACGCCCGCTCCGGGACAAGCAGGACCATGGCGTCGCGGACCCGGTCGTGGTGCAGGCGCATGCCGCGTGGCAATAGAGGAACGAGACTGACGCTCATGGACGACCTACCATCTGGCCCTCGCCGGGCTTCCAGGCGCCCGGCGGTATATGACCGTCGACATAGCCGTACCAGAGTGCGTCGAGCTGGGCCCACAGGACGTCGGTCTTGAACGTCAAGGCGGCGACGGCCGCCTCCTGGTCCGCACGGGTCAGGGCCTGGGTCAGGACCCAGTCGAGCGTGAACTGCACGTCCTTCGGCGCCTCCGTCAGGCGGTGGCGGAAATAGGCAATCGTCTCCGGGTCGGCAAAATCGTAGTGCTCCAGCAGGCCGGCGATGCGCCGCGTATGGATGGCGGGCGCAAACATCTCGGTCAGCGAGCTTGCCATGGCGGCGATGAGCGGTTCGTCGCGCACGAAGCGGATGTAGGCGTCGACGATAAAGCGCGTGGCCGGCATCACGCCGCGGCCCGAGGCGACATAAGCGGGATCGAGTCCCACGCCCTGCGCGAGTTTCAGCCAACGGCGAATGCCACCGCCATCCTCGACCGCGCCGTCATGGTCCTCGATGCGGGATCGCCATATGCGGCGTAGGTCCGGGTCGCGACAGCGCGACAGGAAAGCGGCGTCCTTCATGGGTATGGAGGACTGGTACTGCCAGCGATTGATCACCCAGGCCTGCAGTTCGTCCATGGTGCATTCACCGCCATGAAGGCGATCATGAAACCGGTGTTTGTCGTGGTAGCGTTCCTCACCGACGCGACGCAGGCGCGCCTCGAATTCCGCGCGGCTCAACGGCCAGTCGTCATGCTTCGGGCTGCTGTTCATAGGACAATCTCCATCCCGTCCCTTGCGATTTCCCAACCGGCGGCCGTGATAGCCGCACGAGCGTCGCTCTCGGGCATCAGCGCAGAATTCGTGTTGTTGACATGGGTGTAGAGGCGCCGCCCCCGAAGCCCGGAAAGGCGTTCCAGCGAGCCATCCGGTCCGCTCATCGCCACGTGCCCCATGCGGGCTCCGGTCTTGGAGCCGGTACCCGACGCGAGCATTTCGTCGTCGCTCCAGATGGTCCCGTCGAACAGCACCAGGTCAGCGTGCTCCAGCTGTGCTACAAGCCAGTCTGGCAAGGCGGCGCAGCCCGGCAGGTAATGCACGTCGTGCCCTTCCGATTGCAGTCGCAGCCCGACGGTTTGTTCCCCCATCATTTCCAGATCGGGTGTCTCACCTTCCAGATAAAGTGGGATCTTTCCGGGCACCGCATAGGGCGTGATCGTCAAACCGGGACGCGGACTAAAGGGTTGATCGAGGACGACGGTCTTTCGCTCGATCAACGTCGGGTCGAGAACGCCGAAAACCGTGTTCTCCGACAGAACCCGGTGCGTGGCGTCGGTGGCGTATAGCGTCAGGGCCGTTTTCTCGCGCAGCGTGAGAAGACCGGCGATATGATCGACGTCGCCGTTTGTCAGCACCACGGCCTTGACAGGGCTGCTTCGAAGGCTTGTTGGGTGCAGTGATGTGCAGGCGGCAAGCTGATGGCGCAGATCCGGGGATGCATTGAGCAGGACCCAGTCGACACCGTCGGCGCTGACCGCCAGCGTGCTCTGCGTCATCGGGAGGATCAGGCCCTTACGTGCTGCGGTGCACTGCACACAGCCGCAGTTCCATTGGGGCAGACCGCCACCGGCGCCTGCCCCGAGAATGACGATGCGCACCGCGTCCTCAGAACGGGTGTTCGGGATGCGGATCATCTTCCGACGGGCCGTACATGTTGATTTCCATGCCGCAGGCGATGTCTTTGATGACGGGTTTCTTCCAGGCCATTTTCTTCTCCTCCAGAATGTAGAGAGTTGACGCAGTCAGGCTGCACCCACCGGGGCGGCTTCACAATGCGACCAAGGTCTCGATCGCTGGCGTCGCAGTCCCGTCAGGGGCAAAGCAGGTGCAAGTCGAAGCGGTTTATCGAGTTCCCGCCAATGTCTCGAAGGCAGCCGTTATCCGCTCAGCCGCTTTCTTAGGCAGTTTCACCGCTTTCGCCGCGTCGAGATTGGCCGAACCTTCGCCCACGCGGATGAGGGCAACCATGCCCATGCTGAAATGCGGAGAGCACTTCACGCCGTAGAAGCCGGGTTGCGTGACCGTCAGCACGTATTCCTCGTTCACTTTGCCCCTGAAAGGCTTTACACCCTCCGGAAGCAGGCCCTTGATGCCCTCCGCATTGTGGCCCTTGTCCGTCGGGATGAAACGGATCGTATCGCCCGGTGCGGCGGCGATGGCGGACGGTTCGAAGACCATGCTGCCGCTTTCGCCCTTGTTCATCATTTTTATGGTGTGCTCGGCCGCGTGTGTCGCCGAGCTCGCGAGGATCATCAGGGCGGTCGCCGCGCGTAGCATCTTCATGTCCTTCCTCCTCCAATTCAGGTGGAAGGGATGTCCCATCTGCAAGGTCGGGCCGCAATGCGACCTTGGTGCCGGGTCAGCCGGCCGGGTCAGCTGGAATGAAGTACGAAGGCTTCCAGAGCATCGGCGGCGATCGGCTTGTACATGATCTCGATGCCTGCGGCGTCGGCGGCAAGGCGTGTCTGTGGTGTGCGATTGGCCGTGAGGATGCGCGTCGGGCGTTCGCCGTATTCGTCGTGCAAGGCCTGTACGGTTTCGATGCCTGTGAGCGTGCCGTCGAGCTGCTGGTCGACCAAATAGAGATCGGGCACGATTCCGATTTCTTCCAGCAGGGAGAGCGCCTCTTCGCCGCTTGCCGCCTCGAGTACGCTGACCCCGCGGCGCTCCAGCAGCAGAGCGATGGCGCGACGCAGGTCCTCGTCGTTTTCCACAAGAAGCGCGACACGATCGGAATTATCGCCAGGTTCCTCCGGTATTGTCAGCGCGGTCTCCCGATAAGCGGGTGCGGCGTGGTGCGCGACAACGGCCAGATCGACGGCGAAACAGGTGCCGCGTCCAGGCTCCGAATAAAGCGCCAACTGGTGGCCAAGCAGGCCGCAGGCCCTTTCGACGATCGCAAGGCCCAGCCCCATCCCTTCGGACGCGGATGCAGAGCCCTGGATGCGATGAAACTCGCGGAAAATCGATTGCTGTTGATCCACTGCGATGCCTGGTCCAGTGTCGTGCACCTCAAGACGCACATGCCCTCTCAGCCGTCTCGGCCCGACCAGGACACGGCCGGTGCTCGTATAACGAATGGCGTTGCTGATCAGGTTCTGGAGAATGCGGCGCAGATAGGTCGGGTCGCTCGACACGGTAAGACTGCAGGGCAGAATATCGAGCCGAAGACCCTTGCGGGCGGCAATGGGCGCGAATTCATCAGTCAGTTGCTTGAGCAGAACCGAAAGCGATACCGGCCCGATGTCTACCGCGGCTCCACCGGCTTCCAGCCGGGAAATATCCAGCAACGCTCCCAGGATTCCCTCCACGCTGACAAGGGCGTTGTGCGCCTTTTCCAATGTCCCGCACATCGGCGTCGCCCCTGCATCGTCCCGCGCGGCGGCGACGAAGAGTTTTGCCGCTGAAAGCGGTTGTAGGAGGTCGTGGCTCGCCGCCGCGACGAAGCGGACGCGGGCGGAATTGGCGCGCTCCGCTTCGGCGAGTGCTGCCGCCAAGTCTCCGGTGCGCGCTGCCACACGCGCCTCAAGCGAGCTGTTCGCCCTGATCATCGCGTGGATGGCGAGACGCTCGCGCGTCACGTCGGCGAACGACATGACGAAGCCACGGCCAGGCATTTCCTGGGCGAAGGCGTCGAGAACAACGCCGGATGCGTGCCGGAGTTCGAAAGAAAGCGGTTCGCGTGGAACTCCGCCGTCGACCCAGTGGCGAAGCATGTCGGCGGAGAACCCGTCGCCGAGCGTTGTTGTCCTGGCAATACGATCGGCCAGCAAGTCAAAAGGGGTCCCGCGGCGCAGCAGCCTGGACGGGATATCGAGTAGCTGCGCGACCCGGCTGTTCCAGCCGACCAGCCTGCGATTGGCATCGAAGATGCCGACACCCTGGTTGATGTGCTCCAGCGTCGCGCGGATCATTCGCGCCTGGTCGTCCAGGAGCTTGCCGCGTTCAGAACGCTCCATGCGGATGATGTCAGTGATGTCGGTCTGGAGAATAACGGTACCGCCATCGGCGGTCCGTTGCTCGCTGACCTGAAGCCAGCGGTCGCCGCTGAGCCCGACATTGAAGACCTGCCGCGTCCGATGCAGTCGCATGCGTTCCGCCGCCCAGGCCTTGATCGTCACACCCTCGGGAAGGGCGAGCATCGTGGAACGGCTGACGATCTCCACATAGTCGGCGAAGGCAATGCCGGGAGAGAGCTTCGGGCGAACATCGACAAGGTCGCGACAGAAGCGGGAATTGCAGAGGACGAGCATGTCGGAGGGATCGAAAAGCGCAAAGCCTTCATCGACTGCCTCGATAGCCTGGGACAGGTCGCGCCTGGCTCGCTCCGCGGCGCTGTTGGCATCGTTGAGTTGCTTCAGCGTCGTCTCGAGGTCGCGCGTACGTTGGCGCACCCGGTCCTCCAAGACGGCCGCGCGGCGGAATTGCTCGAAAGCCGCGCCCCTGTCGCCGGAACTCTGCTCAACATGGCGAATGAGGGCATCGGCAATGACAAGCATCCTTTCGAGGTTTTGCGCGTCGCCAATGGTCGGGTCGAGCAGGTCTTCGGACAAGCGCTTGTTCATGGATCGCTTCCCGAGACGCTGGTGCCGGGTGGGTAGAAGGCAAAGCCGGTCATCGTGTGGTTGACGTGCATCGGGCCAATCTGTTCGCCATAAGTGGAGAATCCGATCACGCCATGTTGGCGCAGAAGCTCCGAAACCCGTCCGGTCATCTGCTTTTCCTGGGCCTCGACGCGTCGCAAGATGCAGTCGAAGGCGAGGATGGCAACAGGGTCGCCCGGTTGCTTCAGGGCCTGCAATTCACTGGCCAGGTGGTCCACGAGATCGTGCGGCTCGGCAATCGTCAGCACCATGCCCTCGTCAATCGCGGAAAAGAACAGGAGCTCTCCGGACGGAAGAACACGCTGGATGGCGCGCACGTGCTGTCGCTCACCCATCCGGACCGTGAGCGGGTGGATCGCGAATGTGAGGGTGTCGATGCTCGTCGGCTGCATGCCAATGAGGCGGGCATATTCGTGCACGGCGGGTTCGGCATTGATTTTCCGCACGATGCGGGCGGCCGGGTCCGCTTCCGTCACGACCATCCGCCGCTCCGTCGGCCTGATATGATCCATCTTGAAAGCCCGCAGGGGACAGGCGCCGCGCATGACGGAAATTATTGCGGCATTCGCGAGAAGCCGCTCTCCGTCGAAGACGAGGGTCTCGCGGAAATGCGTGCCGTCACCGGCCGAGCCGCCGATGAGCGGCATTGCCCCTGTCCCCGCGGCTAGCGCCGAAGCAAGCTCGTCCTCGCGCGCAGACAGTCCGTCGACGAGGAGCAGCGCGAATTCCTCCGGGAGATGTCCGTGATCGCGGGCGAGCGATTGTCTTATATGGAGCAAGGCCTCCGAAAGGTCGCTTGCCACAAGGTGGGACAGATCGGGAATGAGCAGCGTTTCCGCCGCAAAATGGCGAATGCGGAAACCGACAGCGACGATGCTTCCTTCGTCATAGCCGGCGCCGGAGATTTCTCCGGCGGTGGTACAGCCGGCGATGCGCGTATCCGGCCAGGCTTTTGCCGCGTCCACAACGATCGATGGCACCTCGGCCTCCGGCGATACAAACAACAGGACAAGCGAAAACGGGCCGGGGCCGAGGTTTGCAGCCAGCCGCTCGATCGCGTGGACGTCATGCGCCGATGCGAGCGCATGCGCAATGAACTGTTCTTCCACGGGTGATGGCCTCCTCCGCCGTTTCCCCCGCCAGCAAGTTAGAGCATCTGCCGTGGCCGAGAACCAGCACGGATTCCGTTCATGCGTCGGTCGCCATGACATTGAAACTCGCCTCTTGCGCGAAGAGCACGGCCTGCATGCGCGTCTGCACGCCGAGCTTGCGCATAATGGCGGTGACATGGGCCTTTACAGTGGTTTCCGCGATGGAGAGCTCATAGGCGATGTGTTTGTTCATTCTGCCTGCGCAGACGAGCTGGAGGATGCGCGCCTGCTGGCGCGTTAGCAAGGCCAGCCGCTTCACCGCTTCTTCGGATGGCGTGGGTGCCGAGGCTTCGAGTGCCATGCGGCTCGCGTGGATTTCTCCCCGCGCTATGACGGCGAAGGCTTCGCGGAACTCATGGCGCTCGGAATGCTTGGGAACAAAGGCATTGACACCGGCCTTCAGCGCAGCCCGAACGACGCGGATCTCATCGAGTGACGACACGACGACAATCAGCGTTTCCGGCAGGGCACGGCGCAGGCGTATCACCCCGTCAAGCCCATTTACGTCAGGAAGATTGAGATCAAGCACCACCACATCGGGGAGGGGCCCTGATTCCAGTCTGGCCAGCGCCGCCTCCAGCGTCCCGACGGCTTCGACGTCGGGAATTCCGACCGAGCCCGTCAGGGTCATCGCCAGCGCATCGCAGAAAAGCGGATGATCATCCACGATCAACGCCGATTTTAGCTCGCGCACGGGTTTCTCTGGGGCTGGAACTGGCATCACGCGATATTCCCGAATAGGCTGGCGATAGCTTAACATCGATTTCGTCCGTCTTCATCGGCCTTGAGGGTTCTATTGAGAAGCAGGAAGCCGGGCGTTTCCGCCCGGCCCCACCTTCTCAATCCAGCGATGCCAGCTGTTTCGGTAGACGGAAGGTCCAGACCATGCCGCCCTGGTTGAGATAGTTGACCTTCTTGGCGACTTCCCCGCCCCAGAGCGGAACTGCTCCGCCCCAGCCGGAAATCACGGAGACATATTGCTCGCCGTCCTGTTCCCAGGTGACCGGTTGGCCGACAATGCCGGAGCCAGTCTGGAACTTCCAGAGTTCCTCGCCGGTCTCGTTGTTGAGCGCGACGAAATCGCCTTCGGGTGTGCCGAAGAAGACGAGGCCCCCGGCAGTGGTCATCGCGCCACCCCAGAGCGGGGCGCCGTTCTTGTATTCCCACTTGATCTCGCCGGTATTGGGGTCGATCGCCTTTAGACTGCCGATGTGATCCTCGAAGAGCGGCTTGATGGTGAAGCCCGCGCCAAGGTAGGCGGCACCCTTCTTGTAGCTGATCGGTTCGTTCCAGATATCCATGCCCCACTCGTTGGAGGGAACATAGAAAAGGCCTGTCTTCGGGCTGTGGGCCATCGGCATCCAGTTCTTGCCGCCGAGGAACGAGGGGACGGCGAAGACCTGCTGGCCCTTCGATCCGTCCGCCGCAGCCGACGGATCGCCCGGGCGATTGTCCTCGTTGTAGATCGGCCGGCCCGTTTCATCGATGCCTTTCGCCCAGCTGATATTCTTCACGAAGGGATGGGCAGCGACAAACTTGCCGTCCTCGCGGTTCAGCACATAGAAGAAGCCGTTGCGGTCGGCAGTCGCAAAGCGCTTGTTGCCGTCCTTATCGATGAAGGGAACGACTTCGTTCACTCCGTCGAAATCCCAGCCCTCGCGCGGCGTGGTCTGGAAATGCCACTTGATCTCCCCGTTCTCCGGGTCGATGCCGAGGCGGGATGCGGCATAGAGGTTGTCACCCTTGTTGCCCTCGACCGGCTTGCCGGCGGCCCGCAGGTGGCCGTTCCACGGCGAGGGATTGCCGGCGCCAAAAACCAGAGTCTTCGTGTCTTCGTCGTAGGAGCCGCCGAGCCAGGTCGCACCGCCGCCGGTCTTCCACATGTCACCCGGCCAGGTCGCGTTCAGCGTCCCGGTCATCGTGCTTTCCTTGCCCTGGTAGGTGCCCATGTGGCCCTCGATCACGGGCCGGGTCCAGACAAGCTCGCCGGTCTCGGCATTGCGCGCCTGAACTTCGCCGACGATGCCGAATTCACCGCCGGAATTGCCCGTGATGACGAGTCCGTTCACGATCAACGGCGCGGCGGTATAGCTGTAGCCTTCCTTGTAGTCGGCGATCTTCTTGTTCCAGACGACGTCGCCCGTCTTGCGGTTCAGCGCCACGAGGCGAGCATCGAGCGTGCCGAAATAGATGTTGTCGCCGAAGATCGCCGCACCGCGGTTGACCACGTCGCAACAAGGCAGGATGCCTTCCGGCAGGCGCGCATCATACTGCCAGAGTTCCTTGCCGGTCTTGATGTCGATGGCGTAGAGGCGGCTGTAGGAGCCGGTGATATACATGGTGCCATCGTAGATGATCGGCTGGCTTTCCTGACCACGCTGCTTCTCACCGCCGAGCGAGAACGCCCAGGCCGGCAGCAGATTCTTCACGTTCTTCGTGTTCAGCGTCTCCATCGGCGAGAAACGTTGCAGGCCGCGTCCCATGCCGTTGGTCAATACGTCGCCGACGGTCTCGGCGTCCTTAGCAAGATCTTCTTCCGTTACGCCCGCCTGTGCGGCACTTGCGCAGGCGATGGCCGCAATCGCGGCCAGAACGAGACTCCTCATGACATCCTCCCACTCCATGCCCGCAGCAGGGTGCGGGCTCCACAGCGCGGATCATCTGCGCAGTCGGTTGTGAGATGAATTGGACCTTGGTCGTAATACGCCCGATCCGGCAGATCACCGGGCCGTGCCGCCCCCCCAATAGGTCGTATTCCCGGCAGACCGCGCCGCGGATAGCATCGGCCAATCGCGGGAGGAGAAACCCATGACATTGATGAAATCACTTGCCGGCGCGGCCGTCGCCGCGCTTTTGTCCTGTTTGCCGGCGCTTGCCGAAACGCCCGTCCTGCGCGCTGCATTGCAGCTCTCGGGCACCGTGAACTGGGAGGTCGACACCATCCGCCACTATGGTTTCGACCGGTCGAACGGCTTTTCGATTGCGGTCAGCGACGTGGCCGGCGCTCCCGCGGCGCAGCTCGCGCTTGTCGCCGGCGAGGTGGATGTGATTGTTTCCGACTGGCTCTGGGTGGCGCGGCAGCGGGCTGCCGGCCGCGACCTTGTCTTCATTCCTTATTCGCGCACGGTTGGCGGGCTGATGGTGGCTGCCGACAGTCCCGCCAAAAGTCTCGCCGACCTCAAAGGGCAGAGGATCGGCGTTGCCGGCGGCCCGGTCGACAAGAGCTGGCTGATCCTGCGCGCCTATGCGCTTAAGGTGGAGGATTTCGACCTTGCCGGCGCGACCGAGCAGGTTTTCGGCGCTCCGCCGCTCATCTACAAAGCGGCCGTCGACGGTGACGTGCAGGCGGCATTGAATTTCTGGAACTTCGGCGCACGGATGCAGGCTGCGGGCATGCGCACGCTGATCGCGGTCGATGACGCCGCCGCGGCCCTCGGGCTCGATCCGGAAACGCCGCTCATAGGATATGTGGTTCGCGGCGAGGTGCTGAAGGCCCATCCCGGCCTCGGCGAGGCAATGGCGGTCGCGTCGCGGCAGGCCAAGGACAGGCTTGCCTCCGATCCGGTGGCATGGGAACGCATCCGGCCGATGATGCGGGCGCAGAACGACGCGGAGTTCGAGGCGCTCAAGGCGGGCTTCCTCGCAGGCCGGCCGCAAGCCGGTGCCGTCGACGAGCAAGCCGCCGCGCGCATGCTTGCCATTATGGCCGAGCTTGGCGGTGCCGATCTGGTCGGGGATTTGAAAGAACTGCCCGATGGCGTCTTCCATCATCCCGGCAGTTGAGCCGGTCCTTAGCCTGGATCTTCGATGTGGCGGGCCGTGCGGCGTGCTCGGCCCGATCAAGCTTTCGCTGGCTCCGGGCGAGACGGTGGCGCTCACCGGCCCGTCCGGTGTCGGCAAGACGTCGCTGCTGCGTATCGCCGCTGGCCTCGACTGCACTTTTGCAGGGCATCGCCAGGCGACGGCACGATTGGCGATGGTCTTTCAGGAGCCCGTCCTCCTGCCATGGCGGACCGCGGCCGAAAACCTCACGATCGTCGCCCGTATATCCGAAGAGGAAGCGCTGCACTGGCTGGAGGATGTCGGGCTGGACGGGCTTGGCGATCGTTTCCCCGGCATGCTGTCTGTCGGCCAGCAGCGGCGGCTGTCGCTGGCGCGCGCATTCGCCTCGTCGCCAGACCTGCTCTTGATGGATGAGCCCTTCGTCAGCCTCGACCCATCGCTCGCCTGCGAGATGATGGACCTGTTCGAACGCCTGATCGCCGCTCGGACCTGCGCGACCCTCCTCGTGACCCACGCGCGTGCCGAGGCCGAGCGGCTCGCCGGACGCATCCTGCGCCTCGAAGGGCGGCCTGCGCGGATTGCCTGCGAGGACCAAAAAGCCGGAGCATATTTGCGATTGTCGGCGCATCCGGTGTGACGACGCCGAGGTCGTAGCTCATCCCGCAGACACATTGCGGGGGCAAACCCGCCGCTTGCCGCCTCGTCGACGGAGAGGCGGCGTGCCGTTTCATGAGAGTCGGGCCTGGCGAGGTAGCAGCCGATGGCGCGGATTGGCCATGCTCGTTCGCTCTTCCGCCTGTGACCGTGCGGCACTGGCGGAAAGAAGCAGAAGGCTGGCGGCCAGGACGGCAAGGCGCACGGCCGTTCTCCTTTTCGGCAAAACCTCTTGTCCGTCGAAATCCGTCAGGCCTTGCGTGCGATAAGCCCGCGGGCGGGGTCGTAGCCCCAGACCGCGGCGAGCCCGAAGACGACGAAGGCGGCAACCGTGACAGCAAGCGCCATCGGATTGCCCTTTGCATAGAGCGCGAAGCGGATGAGTTCGACGGCATGGGTGAAGGGATTGAGTTCGCAAAGATCCCTCAGCCGCGGCGAGGCCTCGGCCATCTTCCACAGCGGATAGAGCGCGGAGGACAGGAAGAACATCGGGAAGATCACGAAGTTCATCACGCCGGCGAAGTTCTCCAGCTGGCGGACGAGCGAGGAGAGCAACAGGCCGAGTGCGCCGAGCATCATCGCTGCGACCGCCATCGCGGGGGCAGCGGCGAGATACCCGGACCAGGGAAAGCGGATGCCGTAGAGCGCCGCGATCGCCAGGAACGCATAGGCCTGCAGGATCGCGATCAGGCTGCCGGCGAGAAGCCGGCAGAAGAGCAGCCACCAGCGCGGCAGCGGCGCCGTGAGCAGGAGCCGCATCGATCCCATTTCCCGGTCGTAGACGAGGCTGAGGGAGGATTGCATACCGTTGAACAAAAGGATCATCCCGACGAGTCCCGGCACGATATAGATCTCGTAGGTGATGTAGGTCTGGTAGGGCGGTGTGATCGACAGGCCGAGTGCGGCACGAAAGCCGGTGGCAAAGACGAAGAGCCAGACGAGCGGCCTGATGAGCGCTGCGACCAGACGGCCACGTTGGCCGAGGAAGCGCAAGGCTTCGCGCTGGAGGATCGCCCGCAGCGCGACCAGCGGGCGCGGGCCGGAAGGTCCAGCGGCCCTCGGCCCTGATGCCGGAACCTCCTTCGTCGTCACGGCTGGTCTCCCGTAAGCGCGAGGAAGCATTTCGTCAGGTCGGCGCCACCGATCCCGCCGGCCTCGCCATCGGCAAGCACCCGGCCGCGATGGAGAATGACGAGGCGATCTTCCGGCCGTACCTCGTCAACCAGATGCGTCGCCCAAAGTACGGTCATCCCCTCCGCGGCAAGATGGTGGACGTGTTCCGTGATCGCCGCGCGCGAGGCTGCATCCAGGCCGACCGTAGGCTCGTCCAGCAGCAGGACCGCCGGCCGGTGCATGAGGGCGCGGGCGATTTCCATGCGCCGGCGGTGGCCACCGTTCAGCGCCGACACTTTCTCCCGGGCGCGCTCGGCCATGCCGAGCCGCTCGAGCATGGCGGTCATGCGTCCTTCGGCTTCCCGTCCACAAAGACCATGGAGGGCCGCAAAATAAAGCAGGTTCCGCCTGACGGTCAGGTCGGGGTCGAGCGTCGGGGCCTGGAACACGACGCCCATGCGGGCGAGCGCGGCGCGCGGCTCGCGCGCAATGTCGTGGCCCATGACGGAGATGCGGCCGGCGCCCGGCGTGAAGAGCCGCGTGAGCATGCCGAACAGTGTGGATTTCCCCGCGCCGTTCGGTCCGAGCAGCGCGCAGAAACGGCCCGGTTCGACAGAGAAGGACACGCCATCGAGCGCGCGCCGCGCGCCCCAGTCATGGTTCACTCCGTCTATCACCAAGCCGCTCATCTGCTGCTCATTCTATGATGATCGAGACCTGTTGCGTGTCGCCGGTGCTGCCGGGCACCTTGAGATGGTAGGTGCCGGGCTTGATCGCGACAAAGCTGATTTCCGCCTCGCCGCCGTCGTCGAATTCGATCGAGTCGATGCCGAGCGGCCGGATCTCGATACCCTCTATGACGATCTCGTTGACCCAGACGGCGCGGAAGAAGCCGGCTCCCTCGAGTGCCAGTTCCTGGCTGCCGTCCGCCTCGATCGCCAGCGTGTAGTATTTGCCGGACGTCAGCATCAGCGGCGCGTTGGAGACCGGCTGGCCGGCCGACAGGGTCAGCGCCGGCAGGGTCTCGCGGTTGGATTTGGAAAGGATGCCGGCAAGGCCCATGCCGGCATCCGCCTTGTTGTCGTCATCGTCGTCCGCCAGTGCCGCCAGCGGCATGGCAATGAGCGCGACAGCGGCCAGGATTGCCTTTTTCATCATTCCCTCCTTCTTCGGATTTCACGGTCTGGACGCGGCGCCCCAGGGGAAGCGCCCGACCTTGATCGATTTCACGGGTTCCAGCGATGCGACGTCGATGACGGTCACGTCGCCCGAGACGCCGTTGGTGGTGAAAAGCTGCGTGTGGTCCGGCGAGAAGGCCAGGTGCCAGACGCGGCGGCCGACGAGGACATAGGCCTTCGTCTCGAACGTATCGGCATCGATCACCGCAACGTGGTTGGCGGGACCGAGGGCGACGAAGGCCGTCTTGCCGTCCGGGGTGAATTTGAAACCGACGGGCTGGATGAGGTCGGCATTGACGCCCGTGATCTCGAAGCGGATCTTCGCCTTTTCCGCCTGCGTCGCGACGTCAAAGACGGTGATCGTGCCGCCGATTTCGGACGAGACCCAGAGTTCGGTGCCGCCCTTGGCGAATTCTGCGTGGCGTGGACGGGAATCGACGAGCGTGTTGGCGAAGATCGTCTTCTTGTCGGTGTCGATCCAGTGGGCCATGTTCGTCGTTTCCGACGTGGTTATGACGATCTTGCCGTCCGGCGAGACCGCCATGCCTTCCGGCTCGATGCCGACATTGACCTGGGCCACGACCTGCCGCGTGTCGACGTCCACGACCGTCGTCACCGCATCGTCTTCGTTGGCAATCCACAAATGCTTGTCGTCGGGGGCGAGCACGAACTGCTCGGGATCCTCGCCGGAGGGCAGGTCGTGCAGGATCTCGCCGGTGGCGGGATCCATTGCCTGGACCGTGTCGCTGTCGGACGCGCAGATGTAGACGCGGCTCTTGTCGGAATTGAAGGTGATGCCACGCGGTCGCTCGCCGGTCTGGATGGTCCGCACCACTTCCAGCTTGTCCGTGTCGATCACGGAGATGGTGTCGTCCTTTTCGTTCGTCACCCAGATTTCGCCGGCGGACACCTGAAGAGGTGTTGCGGTCAGCAGGGGCACGATCAGCAGGGCCGGAAGTCTCATCTCATCCTCCAAAGGCGGTGCAGGCGCTTTCGGGCCGGTCAAGGCCAAG
The DNA here is from genome assembly GCF_021555155.1 of Rhizobium alarense. GTDB lineage: Bacteria > Pseudomonadota > Alphaproteobacteria > Rhizobiales > Rhizobiaceae > Rhizobium_D > Rhizobium_D alarense. The sequence continues at coordinate 39,100 of NZ_JAKGBU010000014.1, read as the reverse complement.
CGTATCCATTTCGTTGGTCTGGTGCAGATAGCCGTCGAGCGGTGCGAGTTCGACCAGCGCGCGCGCGTTGACGACCGCCATCGGCTGGCGAAGCTGGCCGTCCCAATCGCGATAGCTCAGGCTGCGGCCCTTGAAGCCGTCGAGGGTGAACCTGGCAGACAGGATGAAGGCGCGCAGGACCGCCGGATCGCCGGAATTGGTTCGCGTGACGGCCTCGCCGATGGTGCGCAGCGCCGTCCAGGCGGCATAGTCGCGCGAGTTCATCGGGCGGCCCATCGCCTTCTCGAAGCGGTTCTGGAGCTGTACGGCGGCCCATTGTTCGAGAACCGGCGCCCATCCTTCTCCATGCAGGCCGTCCGATCCGGCGACAGGCCGCGGCAGCCAGGTGTTGTCCTGCACGTAGCGGGCGAAATCGTCGGCCTCGTCGGCGATCAGCAGGACGTCGTGGTCGGGAAAATCCTGGGTGAACAGCGGGATTTCCCGGCCCGCGGCGCGGCGCAGGTCGGTGTCGAACGTCCAGTCTTTCGAGGCGAGAATGTCCACGCCGAATTTGGCGGCGGACGCGCGCAACGTGTCGGCGAAGGCGCGGTCTTCCGGTTTCGGGCCGACGATCAGCACCGTGCGGCTCCAGCGCCGCGCCTTCAGTGCCTGCATGAGCGCGTCCGTACGCATGGCGTCCTCGGGCATCGTGTGCAGGAGATTCGCGCGGCAATCCGCATCGCGCAGCCGCCCTGCACCGGACGAGACGTTGAAAAGCAGCGCGCCTTTGGCTTCCGGCAGGTCCGCGACCGCGAGAATGCCCTCCGGCGATGCATCGAGGAAGACGACCCTGGAGGTGGCGAGCACCTTTCTGGCGGCAGCAAGAAAATCGCCGCCGGGCTCCACCGAGGCGAGCGCCAGGCTGTAGTCGTGCCCCATGAAGCTGCCGGTGGTCCTGGTATCGACCAGTGCCACCTCCGCGCCGGCAATGCCGCGGTCTTCGGGAATCGGATCGAGATTGGAGAGGATCGGCGGCGCCTCGACCTCCTCGCGCAGATAGGTCATCGGTATCGCGACCTCTGCCGCGGCCGACGTTGCCGAGCAGAAGACTGCGGCTGCAAGGCACAATCCTTTCCGGCTGCCTTTGAAGCCTTTCGGCATATCCCGTCCTCCCACTCCTGTGAGGATGGCGGGATGTCGAAGCACCCGAAATACGACCTTGGTGCCATGCGGCGCCGCGACCTAGGTCGAATATCGCGCGGCTGCCTCGTTGCCCTAGAAATAGGCGGAATTGGAAATGCGAGGGAGGTCCGCATGTCGGCCAATATCATTCGTGGCGGGATCGCCGCTTTTATCCTGATGGCGACGACGAGCATGGTGATCGCCCACGGCGACGTCGTCCCGCAGCCTGTGAACACGGAGGCGTTGCCGGACGTCGGCGAAGAGTGGCTGACCGAAAATCCCTATCGTGAGGCAAAGGTTGGGCACGACGTCTGGTTGAAAGCTGTCGAAATAGGAGCCTCCGGTTTTAATCAGAACTGCGCACGCTGCCATGGTCTTGGTGCTGTCTCGGGCGGCCTCGCACCGGACCTGCGCTTTCTCGAGGCCGAGGAATACGGAGACGAGTGGTTCGTCGAACGGTTCCGCCACGGCTATACCCAGGACGGCACGACAAAAATGCCGGCGTTCGGCGATATCCTCGGGCAGAAGGCGGCTTGGGCGATCCGCACCTATGTCGAAACGCGGCCGGAAGACGGTGCGCTCGACGCGCACGCAAAGCGTCTCCATGAAATCCGCGACGAACTCGGCAGCGGCAAGGTGACCGATACGGGGGCGCTCAAGAAAGAGCTGGAAACGATTGCCATCGAAGTGAAGACCGCTTCCGGCGCCCCGGTCGCCGATAGCGTCACCTACGAGGCCGCGCGCATTCTCTCCGACACGCCGGAAAGCTGGAAGAGGGCGGCGGAGGTCCTGACTGTCGGCCTGTCCGCGACGCAGTAGCCCGCCATGATGCGCCACGCCCTTCTGGCCTTGGCAATTGGCGTCGCCTATCCGGGCGGCGCTTTCGCGCGTTGCGAGGACTCCAGGCCCCAGTTCAAGCCGCAAAACACGTTTGCGCAGGATGTCGGACGCGAGTTCGACAGGATCATCGAGGAGGGCTGGATCGAGTTCGCCGTCTATGAGAACTATCCGCCCTGGTCGTTCGACGAGAAGGGGAAGGCGGCCGGCGTGGACATCGAAATCGGCCGGCTGATCGCGAAGGCCCTTGGGGTCGAGGCGAAGTTCCGCCTCGTTGCGGCCGGCGAAAATCTGGAAGCGGATCTCTTGAACTACGTCTGGAAGGGTGCCGCCATTGGCGGTCGCGTCAGCGACGTGATGCTGCATGTGCCCTATGACAGTGCGCTCGTCTGCCGCATCGAGCAGGTGAGCTTTACCGGGCAGTACGCCACGGAGAACATCGCGATTGCCTATGGCGCTTCCGACTACGAGGAGAAGGCGCCGACCCCGCCCTTTTTCCGGTTCGACTCCGTGGCAGTTGAGAACGACGCGATTTCGGACTTCTATCTTACGTCGCTGATCGGTCCCGTGGACAAGATCCGCCGCTATCGCTCGACCGCAGCGGCGGTGGACGGACTCGCTAAAGGCGACACCAAGGCGGCAATGGGTCCGCGCGCGGAGCTGGAAGCCGGGCTCACCCGCCATCCGGATGTCGGGCTGAAAGTGCATTCTCCGCCCCTTGTCGGTTTTGCGCGCGGAAGCTGGACAATTGGCGTCGGCGTGAATTTCCAGCACAAGGATCTCGCCTATGCCGTTGACGCAGCGATCGAAAAAGCGCTTGCCGATGGGGAAGTCACGCGGATTTTCGCGGCGCATGGCCTGAGCTTCACGCTGCCTCAACGATAGATTCAGAACGTCGAGACATCGCCGGCCGGGTCGACTGCGGTGACGCGCGTTACACTCCGGGCGTGGCGCAGCGTTGCGCGAATCTCCTCGGGCGTCATCAAGCAGAAGGCGGTCGAGAATCCGTCCGCCAGCGCCGCGCTTTCCGCCTCCACCGATACCGTCGACCAGCGGGGCCGTTCACCGCGCGGCCCGAGAATATGAAAACTTGTACCGAGCATCATTGCCGAAGGGCTTGAAGTCGCGATGGCGTTGCCGTCGAGGCGGCGGGTCGCAATTCGACCCAAAGACGGATCTTCGACGGAAACACTGAACGGTCCGCCAATGGCGGCGAATTCCCCCATGTCCACGAGGGTCTGCGCATACCCTTCTGCAAACAACAGGCGACGCACGCGATCAGCCGCATAACCCTGCGCGATGCCGTTCAAGGTCAGCGCTTGCCCATCATCCAGTCGGACGGGCGGCCCCAGGCGGACCCGCTTCCAGCCGATAGCTGCGCGTGCCTCTTTGGTGTCGCGCCCCTCGGCAAGCGCGCGCCATAGCGGCTGCACCGTTGGGTCGAACCGCCCATCCGTCGCCTGATGGACATGGCCGGCCAGACGAAGGAGATCGCGAAGAGCAGACGGCGGGTCGTCCAGATAGCCCTCAGCGTTGAGTCTGCCGAGGGTGGACCTGGTTTTGAACAGGCTGGCGGCCGCTTCGACCTCGGCAATCGTGCTGCGGATCCTGACGGCAACGTTCTGTGCCAGACCTTGCGGGCCGCGCATATCCACGCGTACGGTGCCGCCGAGCATGTCCGACTGCCAGGCTGTGACTTCGGCGCGGGCCGTGCCGGAAAAGGCGGCTGCCGCGGCGATGAACAGGAATCGACGTCGCTTCATGTTCGTGCCTGCTCCCTGGAGTGCGCTTGAATGGGTGCGCGCTTTCGACGCGCCAGGACCAACGGCACGCATTGGGCCGCGTCATTGTGGATCGACACGCAGTCGAGACATTGGAAACACTCGCTGTAGGCGATCTCGCCGGTTTTGCGGATGGCTCCGTAGGGGCAGCGCACCCGGCAGAGCTGGCAGGGCGAGCCGCATTCGGCGCGGCGGGGTATCCAGCGTCGGGTCCGCAGCATCCCGCCAAGCGCTATGACCGCACCGAGGGGGCAGACATAGCGGCAGAAGCCCTTGAAGGTCGTTGCCGCGAGGAGCAGCCAGAAGGCGGCGTAAGCAACATAATACCATTCGCGCTGAAAGAGTGTGGTGACCGCCGTTTTGAAGGGTTCGATCTCGGCTGCGGTTTCTATTTTCTCCGGTGCAAGAAAGGTGACAGCGACCAGGCCGACGAGGGAAAGCCATGCGCCGGCCTTCAGCCGCCTGTCCCAGAGGGATGAGGGGTTCCACTGTGGCAGCCGGAGGAGGCGGCCGGCATGGTGGGCAAATTCCTGCATGGCGCCGAAGGGGCAGAGCCAACCGCAGAAGAAGCCGCGTCCCCACAGGACAAATCCGAGCATGGCAGCACCCCAGACCATCAGGGAGAAGGGATCGTAGAGCAGGACCGCCAGGCTGCCGCCGCCGTTTGCGGAGCGCAGGGCAGCGAGCGGCGTGACGATGGACAACTGGCCCTGGCCCCACCATCCAACGAAGCCGACCATCACGCCCAGGAAGGCAAGCCGCACCGGACCCAGCACCTTTGGCGCAGCGAGCTTGTGCATGCCGGGGCCGACCGCGCCGATCAAACCCGCAAGCAGAATACCAAGGCCTGCAAGATCCCACTTTCGATCGACGAACGCCGCCTGCCACGGCGGCAGCGCCGCGGACAGTTCCGGGCGGACGAAAAAGGCGGGGTCAGCCCGCAAGGTGAGCGGAAAGTGGACCGAGCCCATTTCCGGCTTCAGCATGCCGTGGGCGCGCACGGCCTGGGCGGAGAGTGTCCAGTCTCGCGTGGGGTCGAAGCCCAGGCGACGGTCAATTCTCAGGATCATCGTCGTGCCCTGCGGCACGTTCCGCCTGGTTTCAACTGCTATGTCGGCATCGCGGAGCGCGACGGGCAGGCCGTCCTGGACCGCCACAAGCCTGTCCGGCGCGGTGTTGCGCACGAAATCCCCGGAGACGAGCCCATGGTGACCGGCATCGATAACAAGCAAGGGCTCCTCGTCCGGCGACACGTGCAGTAGGCGTTGAAGGTCGGCGAAACTCTCCTTGCTCAGGACCGCCCGGGCGACGGAGGGCGGACCGATGTCGACCGCCCACAGATCGAGGAAGAGTCCTTGCGGATCACCCGCCGCCTCGGGGTCGTCATGCGCCCAGATCGTCGCCTTGAAGGCGTTGCCGAGTTCGGCGTTCGTGACCCTCAGGTTCCGGGCCAGCCCGCGCGCGACGAGTTCCGTCCAATCGAGTTTCTCGTCTATCGACGGATCGGGATGCACCGGCGGGCCGCTTGCAACGCCCTGCATCTTCTCCCGCGCGACAGCCAGCGTTGCGGCGAGGATCGATTCATGCGCGATGCGAACGGAAGCCGTGGCTTTCGTGACCCCGTCGAGGTAGACGAGGTCGGAGCCGCCGTCGACCGCGGCATGCGGTGTGCCGACAACAAGCGCCTCCCGGATCGAGTGCCCGCGATACTGTTCGAGGAATGCGCGCAACGGGGCTTCCCCCAAGCCAGAAACGAAGATCGGCTCGTTGTGCGCGATGAGGCGCACATCGAGAAAGCGGCCATCCCGGTCGATCGTCACGAGCATGTTGATGGGAGCGCCGGAAAAACCCGGAAGCGGCGCAAGCGGACCGGTTTCAAAGACGTAACCCGCTTCTGCTCCCCCGGAATTCAGCAGCGTCCAGACGCCCCTCTCGTTCACCTGCTTGCCCAGCGCATAGGGCGGCGCGATCATGTTCGCAAGCGCGTCCCGATTAAGTGACGCCGCGCCGGCCATCCGGGCGCAGATGAGCATGCCGAAAGCGAGAATGCTCAGCAGGGCCAAGCGTCTTCCCATAACGCGATCCTCCCGGGCCGATTTCTATGCTCCGGGTGAAATGTAGCCATACGACCAAGGTCGCGGATCGGGGGCTCGGCCGGCCGGCTATAGTCAGGTCAGGAGAGTTCGGATGTCCGAGAAGAGCCCTGGCGACCGCTGGCAAGCGGACGTGTTCCTTCTTTCACTTGGCCTGTTCGGGCTGTTCTGGGCGGCACTCGCGGCCCTGAAGGCTGACCCGACCGTGCTTCCTGGGCCGGTCGATGTCGCCCGCGCGTTCTGGTCGGAAGCGGTTTCCGGACGGCTGCCGAGAGAGCTGCTGGCCACGCTGCTGCGGGTGACCATCTCGTTCGGATTGGCCATGGCTGCGGGCTGTCTGCTGGGGTTTCTCCTCGGCCGACATAAGGCGCTGAACCGCTGGGCCGATCCCTGGGTAACGATTTTCATGAACCTGCCCGCACTGGTTCTGATCGTGCTTTGCTATCTTTGGATCGGGCTGAACGACGTTGCGGCGATCGTCGCTGTAACATTGAACAAGACGGCGATGGTCTTGGTCACAGTGCGACAGGGCGTCCAGTCCTTCGATCCGGCACTCGATGACCTGGCGACCGTCTCCCGGCTTTCGCGCCGGGAGCGATTCCGGCATCTCGTCATACCGCAACTGGCACCATGGCTGGCGGTTGCCGCCCGCAACGGCATCGCCGTCATCTGGAAGATCGTGCTCGTTGTCGAATTCCTCGGTCGCTCCAACGGAGTCGGCTTTCGCATTCACCTGTATTTCCAGCAGTTTCAGACCGCGCATGTGATCGCGTATTCTATCGCCTTCATAGGCGTCATATTGGTCGTAGAACATGCGATCATCCACCCTTGCGAGGTTCGGTCTGCCCGCTGGAAATTTGTGTCCAAACGGCGCCTCTAGTGCCCTCAAACGGGGGGTCGCGCTCATACGCAAATACCATCACGGAAGCTGTCGAGACAATTTCCGACCTGCTTCCTCTGACGCAGTCCGCGCGGCGGCGTTCAGAAGTTTATTCGTTTTTTGGCAATACGGGCGTTTTTATTGATGTATTCTTGCCGCAACAACGACGCCGGCAAAGCCGGAGCACCAGGGGAATATCGAGGAATGAGATACGTCGTCGATAACATCGGCGGCCCGCTTGGCGGCGATGCCTGGCAGGCTGCAGTCACGGAAACCTATTTTCCACTCGATACCGAGTACCGCAATCGCAGCGAGTTCAAGGGTGCGCTCGATACCTGGTCGCTGGGTCTCGTGGGCGTCTCGCGAATGCGCTGCGATGCTGTCAGCTACAGGCGGCACCGCCGGCACTTCGTCAACGAGCGCGACGCCAGTCTGCTGATCACCATTCCCGAAGTGAGCGAAGTGAACTTCTCGCAGGGCTCGCGCAGCGTCAAATGCGATCCCGGCGGCTTCATCCTGGAGCGCGGCGATGCCCCTTACGAGTTCTGGCACGGCCGGCCGAATGCCCTTTGGGTGCTGAAAGTGCCTTCCGCCAGCGTCCGAGCCCGCATCGGCCCGACCGAACGGTTGAGCGCGCTGAGCTTCGACGGGACGAGCGGCGTCGCAGCTCTGTTCCTCGACACGGTGCGCACCACGATCGGCCACGTCGCCCAGATCACCGAAGCGGCGCGAGAAATGACCGGCCGGCATATTCTTGAAATGCTCTGCCTGTCGATCGTCAGCGATGACCGGGTGCTCAACAGCAGTGTTTCTTCCATTCGGGCGGGGCATCTTCATCGCGCCGAGCAATATATTCGCGACAACATCAAGAGTTCGGCGCTAGGTCCCCAGGCGGTCGCCGACGCCTGCGGAATATCGCTGCGCTACCTGCAGGGATTGTTCCAGGACAGCGACAAGTCGATCAACGGCTTCATCCGTGACAGCCGGCTCGATCATTGCGCCGAAGAACTGACGTCGACCACCTGCAGCTCGACGATTGCGGAGATCGCCTATCGCTGGGGGTTTGCGGACCAGTCGCAGTTCTGCCGGCACTATCGGGCACGGTTCGGCTGCTCGCCGACCGAAACCCGCAAGCAGGCAGCACTCAGGGCAGGCCGACCGACCGGCGGACGGCAGAGACATTAGCACCGCGATCACTTACCCTGAGACCTCGGGCGCCGGCATGAACGCAAACCGCAGTCGGCATGCCCCACGCTGAGGCGCGGGCGGGAACGTCGAAGCCGTCCGGCCCCCGGGCTTCCGCCACCATCGGAGAAGACGAAACGCTGCCCCCGCGCGGGGCGGGCGCGGGCCGGATTTTGTCCGGCCAAACCAGCCTGCAAAGGAAAGATCATGACCAAGACGAGAGTTGCCGTGGATGTCGGGGGGACCTTCACCGATATCTGCATCATGGACGAGGAAACCGGTGCGATCCGGATCGAGAAGACCGCCTCGACACCGGACGATCCCATGCGCGCGATCCTCAACGGCGTAGAGCAGGCACGCATCGACCTCTCCGAGGTGACGATGTTCTCGCACGGCACGACGGTTGCGACGAACGCGCTGATCACCCGGCGCCTGCCGCGCACGGCGATGGTCTGCACCGAGGGCTTCCGGGACGTAGTCGAGATCCGCCGCGCCAACAAGGAGGATCTCTGGGACACCTACAAGGATGTGGCCAAGCCCTATATTCCCCGCCGCGACCGGTTGACGGTCCGCGAGCGTGTGGATGCCGAGGGCGTCGTGCTCGAGGCGCTGAACGAGGAGGATGCGCGCCGCGTGGCAGCGGTGCTGAAGAAGCGGGACGTCAAGTCCGTGGCCGTTTGCTTCATGAATGCTTATGTCAACGGCGCGAATGAACGACGCATGCGCGCGATCCTCCGGGAGATCATGCCCGACCTGCCGGTCTCGATCTCCTCGGAGGTGATGCCGGAGATTTTCGAACATGAGCGCTTTTCCACGACCATGGCGAACGCCGTCTGCGCGCCGGTCGTGGTGGACTACGTATCGCGCCTCGGCGAGAAGCTGGCCGCCGGCGGCTATCGAAGCGACCTGCTGCTGCTGCACTCCGGCGGCGGGGTGATGACGCCGGCAAGCGTTCGGGAATTTTCCGCCCGTCTTGCCGGTTCGGGGATCGCCGCCGGTGCGATCGCCAGCCGGTTCATCGGCAATCTCTGCGGTTTTCCCAATTCCATCGGCTTCGATATGGGCGGGACGAGCACGGATGTCTCGCTGGCCTGGAACGGGGAGCCGCGCATCACCAAGGACTGGTACATCGAATACGGCTATCCGATCCGCTTTCCCTCGATCGAGGTGCTGACGATCGGTGCCGGCGGCGGGTCGCTCGCCTGGCAGGACGAGGGCGGCTCGCTGCGCAACGGGCCGCAATCGGCGGGTGCCTTTCCGGGGCCGGCCTGCTACCGCAACGGCAATGCGACGGCGACGAACACCGATGCCAACGTCGTGCTCGGTCGGTTGGGAACGAGCCTTGCCGGCGGCAAGATTACCCTTGATCCGCAGCTTGCGGCGAAAGCCGTCAACGAGACGGTCGCCGATGTTTTCGGCATGGAACTTCACAAGGCTGCGGAGGCAATCGTCGCCGTCGCCAACGCCAACATGGCCAATGCCGTGCGCCTCCTGTCGATCAGCCGGGGCTATGATCCGCGCGATTTCGCACTGGTCGCCTTCGGCGGCGCCGGTGCGCTCCACGGCGCAGCCGTTGCCAGGGAGCTCTCCATCCCCACCGTGATCGTGCCCCCCAATCCGGGTGTTACATCGGCGCTCGGCTGCCTGCTCGTCGATGTGCAGCACGATTTTTCCGAAAGCTTCATGACCGACGCCTCGACGGTGGCTCCGGGCGAGATGGAGGCGGCCTTTCGGCGCATGGAGGTCCAGGCCGCCGAGCGGCTTTCGCATGAAGGTGTGTCGCCCGAGGACATGGCCATGCAGCGCACCGTCGAGATGATGTACCAGGGACAGTGGCGCTCGCTTGCCGTCAACGCGCCGGCCAAAATCGAGAGCATCTGCGCGCTGATTGAAGCCTTTCATGGCGAGCACGAACGCGAGTTCAGCTATCGCCGCGACGAGGCGCCGGTCTCGATCTTCCGCATCGCCATCAAGGCTGTCGGCATCGTGCCGAAGGCCGATCTACCGAAATACGAGATGCAAGAGCATGTGCCGGAACCGGTCGGCCGGCGGCCGGTCTGGTTCGACGGTGCGTCCCATGACACTGCGATCTACCAGCGCGAGGTGCTCGAGGCGGGCGCTTTCTTCTCTGGCCCCGCGATCGTTGAGCAGTTCGATTCCACCACGGTCGTCCCGCCCGGCATGAGCGCCAGGGTGGATGCATTCCTGAACATCCTCATTGCGACGAAAGGCTGAGACATGACCAACTTCACCGAAGCGGAAAAGAGCCTCGATCCGGTCACGTTCGAGGTCTTGAAGAACTCCTTCATCACGACCGTCGACCAGATGGCCGAGCAGATGCTGCGCACCTGCTACTCCTTCGTCATCTACAACCGCGATTTTTCCAATGCGTTGCATGATGCCGACGGCAATTCGGTCGCCCAGGGCAATTACGATATCGCCGTGCATGTCGGCACCTTGCACAACACCTGCAAGGAAGTAATCCGCGCGTTCGAAGGCGACATGGCGCCCGGCGACGTCTATGCGATCAATGATCCCTATGCCGGCGGTACGCATTTCAGCGATGTCCGGCTGGTGCGGCCGATCTTCGACGAGGACACGCTGATCGGCTTTTCGCAGTCGAACGGCCACTGGTCGGATCTCGGCGGCTCGGTGCCCGGGTCCTTCGACGTCACGGCGCGCGACATGTTTCGCGAGGGAATGCGGATCACTCCCGTCAGGCTGTTTCGCGCCGGAACGTTCTGCGCGGACATCGCCAATCTGATCGCCGCCAACACCCGCGACCCGGCGTCGATCATCGGCGATATCCATTCGCAGGCGCAGGCGACCCTTGCGGCCGAGCGCGAACTGCTGCGGCTCGTGAAGAAATACGGCCGCCACCAGGTCACGCGCGGCATGGAGGAGGTGCAGGACTACGTCGAGCGCGCCGTGCGCAAGCGGCTTGCGGAATTGCCCGACGGCACCTGGGAGACGGTGGACTACATCGACCGCGACCTCGGCGCGGGCGAAGGGATGATCCCGATCCGCATCAGGATGACCATCAAGGGCGATACGATCCATTACGACTTCACCGGCAGCCATTCGACCATTGCGTCGATGTACAATTCGGCACCCGGCGCGACCTTCTCGGCCGTGGTTGCCGGCATGAAGACCTTTTTCCCGGATCTGCCCCTGAATAGCGGCTTCTACCGGATGATCGAGGTGACGGCGCCGAAGAACAGCGTCGTCAGTGCGGAATGGCCGGTGGCCGTCACCGGCTTCCTCATGCCTTTCGAGAAGATCATGAACGCGATCTTCGAGATGTGGTCCCAGATCATGCCGGAACGGGCGATCGCCTGCGCTTTCAATCTGGAATATCTGCTGGCCGGTGGCCGCGATGCCCGCAAGCCGGAAAAGCCGATCTTCATGTTCTACGAATGGTTGCCGGGCGGCTGGGGCGGCCGAAATGGCAAGGACGGCGCCGACGTAACCACCGCCTGCTTCGGAACCGGCCTGATGTCGCAGCCGAACGAGGGCAATGAGCGCGTCAACCCGACCCGCACCACGGAATTCCAGATCAAGCAGGATTCGGCTGGACCCGGCAAATGGCGCGGCGGCGTCGGCGTGCAGAAGACGTCCGTGCTGCTGTCGGCCGAAAACGCCGTCATGTCCTATATCTGCGACCGCGAGCGGGCCGTCGTCTGGGGCATCGAGGGCGGGCTGCCTTCCATGCCGCACGGTCTGACGATCCGCCGTTCGGGCGAGGAGGCTAAGACCTGGCTCGGCTCTGTCTTCTCCGACTATCCGGTTTTCACCGGCGATGAGTTCGCCCGGCCGACGGCCGGCGGCGGGGGCTTCGGAGATCCGCTGGAGCGCGACCCGCTGAAGGTGATGGACGATGTGATCGACGACTACGTGTCGATCGAGCGGGCGGCGATCGACTATGGTGTCGTCCTGAAGGAAATTGACCGCGATCTTTGCCGGTACGAGATCGACAGCGCCGCGACGGAGGCATGCCGGGCGGAGATCCGCAGCAAGCGCAAGGAGTGGGCGCGCATGGATCCGGACGCGGTTTCCGTCCGCTACAAGGCCGGCGAGATCAATGCGCTCGACGCGGTGCGCCGCTTCGCCGTCATCCTCGACTGGGAGAACGGCGATGTTCTGAAGAAGACGACCGAGCAGTTTCGCGAGAGCTTTGAGAAACGCAGTGTCGCCTGCTGGGTCTGACGATCACCTCGGCGGGTGTTGCGACGACGCGATGCCCGCCGCACCGATCCCTTTTCAGAGCCGCCGAGAAGTATCTGTTTTATCGATATAACATTCAAAAAACTACTATTTCACAGATACCTCCGTCTGGGAGAGAATGCTGCAACGCCGCAAAAGACGGCATTTCAAGGGGTACAGTGTAGATGTCCGATAGCTTGGAGCGGTCTTTGACCGTCGCCGGCAGCATCGAGGAAGCGCTTTCCGCCCGGCGGCAGGGCGCTGCGATCCTGGCCGGCGGCACATGGCTGATGCGGGACCCACGACGGGGGCAGGTGCTCCCGAAGACTCTGGTTTCGCTGCATGCACTTCCCGGTCTGGCGGCAATCGACATCAAGGCGGGCCACATGACAATCGGCGCGGCGGTCACGCATGAGGCGCTTGGACGGGCGTTTGCCGGCGTGGTGGGCTTCGAGGCCGTCGTCGCGGCCGCAGTCGGTGCCGCCAACCCGGCCATCCGCCGGGTGGCGACTGTGGGCGGCAATCTCTGCACGCAGGATTTCGCCGCAGCCGACCTGCTTCCGGTGCTTCTGGCTATGGAGGCTACCGTCGAACTGGCGGCGTCCGATGGCCCGATGTTCATACCGATGGCAGCTTTCCTCGCGGGCCGCAGGGTTCTTCTCACCGATACAATACTTATCCGTGTGATCCTTAGCCGCGATCTGGCAGCCAGCGCCCATGCACGGCTGCCGCTGCGCCGTGCCGGGGATTATCCGGTCGCGATCGTGTCGATGGTGCTCACGACGGAAGGCCGTCTGCGCGTCGCGGTCGGTTCGGTCGAGGACGTGGCGCGGCGTTGGGACGCGCTCGAGAATGCGTTTGCGGCGGAACCCGGAGGCCGTCCGGCCGGCGCCGAACGGGCGGCGGCCCTGGCTGCCGCGTGCAATGATTTCCGGGGGCGCGACGGCATAGAGGCGGACGGCTGGTATCGCCGGCAGGTTCTGCCGACGCTTGTGCGTCGCAGTATGGAGGCCCTCCTGTCCAAGGAGGTTATCCGATGACAGTCAAGCTTCACATCAATGGATCGGTCAGCCGCTTCAGCGGCGATCCGATGACGCCACTGGTCGATGTGCTGCGCCGGGAGCGGTATCTGACCGGCACCAAGGCAGTCTGCCGCGAGGGGTTCTGCGGCGCCTGTACCGTGGATGTCGACGGCGCGGCGGTGATGTCGTGTCTTCGCCCCGTGGGGTTGCTCGACGGTGCGACGGTGACAACCGTCGAGGCCTTGTCGCCGGGCGAGGGGCCGCTTCATCTGCTGCAGGCCGCGTTCGAGGCTGCGGACGTGGTGCAGTGCGGCATGTGTTTTCCCGGCGTGGTCATGAGCCTTTCGCCCTTCTTGCGCGACAACCCCGCTGCCGGCCGGGCTGAGGTGAAGGCGGCGATGGCCGGCAATATCTGTCGGTGCACGGGCTATGAGCGGATCGTCGATGCGGTGATGGATGTCCTCGGCCGGCAGAACAGGGAACATGTTCATGACTGACCTCTCGACGACCGTTATGGACCTGCCGCGCCGCGACGCACGCGACAAGCTGCGCGGGCGGACGAAATACACCAACGACCGGGCACGTCCGGACATGCTGCATGCCGTCCTGTTGCGCTCGACGGTGCCGGCCGGGCGTATCGTCAGGCTTGACGTGTCGGCCGCCTTCCAGTGCGCGGGCGTGCTGGCGGTGGCGACCGCGGCGGATGCGCCGGGCAATTACGGCATCGGCATCGCCGACCACCCGATCTTCGCCGTCGACACCATCCGCTATCACGGTGAGCCGATCGCCGCGATCGCCGCCGAAAGCGAGGCGGAAGCACGTGCCGCCCTTGCCGCCATCGTGCTGGAGGTCGAGCCGCTCGAACCCCTGTTCACGATGGCTGAGGCGCTTGCCCCCGACGCCCGGTTGTTGCACGAGGATTGGCGCAAATATGACGTGCTGACCGAAGGCGGCGCGCGTTCAGGCAACATCGCATGGGAAGCGAAATCGGTGCGCGGCGACGTCGACGCCGCGTTTGCCCGCGCCGATGTCACGATCGTCGAAAGCAGCTTCGTCGTCGGTCGGCAGAGCCATGTTCCCTTCGAGCCGCGCGTGGCCATCGGCAGCTGGGAAGACGGGCGCGCCCATATCCAGACTTCGACGCAGGTGCCCTGGACGGTGCGCAACGTCACCGGCCGCGTGATGCAGCTGCCGCCCGGGCGCGTGCGGGTCACGGTGCCGCCGGTCGGCGGCGGTTTCGGGCTGAAGTTCGACGCCTCGATCGAGCCGATCACCGCACTTCTGGCTCGCATCACCGGCCGCAGCGTCATGCTCGAAAACACGCGCCAGGAGGAGATGGCGACCTGCCTCTGCCGCGAGAATGCCGATATCGCCATCCGCTCGGCCGTGACGGCCGATGGCGATATCGTCGGGCGCGAGGCGGTCGTGCTGATGGATTGCGGGGCCTATGGCGGCGAGCAGGTTTTCCTGACCACCATGACGTCGCATACGCTCGGCGGCAACTACCGGCTGGGTGCTGTACGGCTCGTCAGCCGTGCCGTCTATACCAATACCCCGCCGAACGGCGCATTCCGCGCCTGCAACGGCGTCTACAACAGTTTCGCGCTGGAGCGGCACACCGATGAGATCTGCGCGGCGATCGGCGTGGATCCGATGGAATTCCGCAAGCGCAACGTGCTCGGGGACGGCGATCTCGGCCCGACGGGCCAGGTGTTCGAAGGCGACGTCCTGCGTCCCATGCTGGAGCGGATGGAAGTGCTGCGGGAGAAGACGGGAACGGCGGAGGACAAGGCGGACGGTCGTCTCTACGGTCGCGCCACGGCGATCGGCACCTGGTTCATCTTCGTCGGCCCGTCCGCGGCCACGGTCAACCTGAACGCCGACGGCAGTGCCACGCTTGTGACGTCCGGTGTCGAGATCGGCTCCGGCACGATGATGCAGTCCCTGCCGCAGATCGTGGCGGGCCAGCTCGGGCTGCACCCGGATCAGGTTATCGTGCGCGAAGCCGATACGGATGCCGCCGGCCTGGACGTTGGCGTGGGCGGAGGCCGGACCACCGTCTCGATCGGTGCCGCAAGCATCGCCGCATCGGCCGAAGTGCGCGAGAAGCTCCTGCGCACGGCAGGCGAGATGCTGCAGACACCTCCTGAGGATCTGGTGCTGTGCGAGGGGCGGGTTGAAATTGCGGGGCGGCCGGGCTCGAGCGTCGCCATCCCGACGGTCGTGACGCATGCGCAGGCGACGACAGGGCCGATCAGCGGCACCGGCAGCTTTACCGCGAGGAACACCCCGGCCATGGCAGGGTGCGCGATGGGCCATTTCATCGATGCGCTCGACATCCCGGTCTTCGTCGTCCACGAGGCCGAAGTGGCAGTCGATCCCGACACCGGGCATGTCGAGGTGCTGGCCTACCGGGTCGTGCAGGATGTCGGCCGTGCCCTCAATCGGCGGGCCGTCATGGGCCAGATCCAGGGCGGCGTGGTCCAGGGTCTGGGCTATGCGCTGCACGAGGAGGTGACGATCACCAATGATGGCCGCATCGCCCAGGACGGGTTTGAAACATACCGCGTGCCGTTGGCCCAGGATGTCATTCCCGTCGTCGCGGATCTCTACGAGGGGGCGCCGTCCATGGGTCCTTTCGGCGCCAAGGGCGCTGGCGAAGTTCCGATCCTTGCTGTCGGTTCGGCAATCGGCTGTGCGGTTGCACGCGCCATCGGCAAGTCCGTTTCCCGGCTGCCGCTGACGCCGCCACGCGTGCTGCGGCTGCTGAACGACCGCGAGCCCGCGCCGGCTCATGCCCATATCGCTGCGGACTGGACGGCCAACACCCTCGGCTGAGCAGACGCGTGCGGCGCCGGCAGCCGGCGGAGCGACAGAAGAATGGATGAGACATGGTCACGTTGAATTGCGACATGGGCGAGAGCTACGGAAACTGGCGCTTCGGAGACGACGCTGCGATCATGCCCTACGTGCACCTCTCCAACATTGCCTGTGGCTTCCATGCCTCCGATCCCTGGACGATGCTGAAGACTGTGCGCCTTGCCCTGCAGCATGGCACAAAGGTCGGTGCGCATCCTTCGCTGCCGGACCGGGAAGGTTTCGGCCGCCGCGAGATGAAGCTGCAGCCGGAAGAGCTGACGGCGGCGTTCCTCTACCAGATCGGAGCGCTGTGCAGCATTCTGGAGGCCGAGGGTGGCACGCTCTCGCACGTCAAGCCGCACGGGATCATCTACGGCATGGCGGCGCGCGATCGGGCGACAGCCGCGGCGATCGCAGCAGCGGTCAAGCCGTTCGCAGTTCCGCTGTTCGGGCTTGCCGGCACCTTCCATGAAACCGCGGCGGGGGAACTCGATGTACCGTTCGTCGGCGAGTTCTTTCCCGACCTCACCTATGCCCCGGACGGAAGCCTCGTGATCCCCCGCGTGCACGGTGCGATCGATCTGTCCGTTGCCGAAAGGCGGATGCGTCGTGCACTCACCTCGGGCGAACTGGAAACGACGGACGGCAGCATCCGCCCTGTCTCATTCGGGACCGTCTGCATTCATTCCGATCCGCCCAATGCCCGTGACGTAGCCGTCCTCATGCGGAAGGTCATCGACAGCCATTCTGACGGTCAAGACCATGCGGCGTGACCTTCCCTTATCTCCAGCCTGTGAGAACAACATGAACATTCTCTCCAATTCGCTTGCCGCTGCCGACACCGCCACGACCATGCACCCGAACACCAACATGCGACAGCACGAGCGCACCGGTCCGCTCGTCATCGACCGGGGTGAGGGCATCCGCGTCTATGACGACCGCGGAAAGGAGTATATCGAGGGGCTTGCCGGGCTCTGGTCGGTCGCGGTGGGCTTCTCCGAGCCGCGATTGGCGGAAGCCGCCTACAGGCAGATGCTGCGCCTGCCCTATTACCACACGTTCTCCTCCAAGGCGCACGAGCCCTCGATCCGGCTCGCCGAGAAGCTCGTCGACATGACGCCGCCGAACCTCACGCGTGTGTTCTTCACTTCGTCCGGCTCGGAGGCCAACGACACGATCGTGAAAATGGTGTGGTACATGAACAATGCGCTCGGCCGTCCGAGCAAGAAGAAGTTCCTGTCGCGCATCAAGGGCTATCACGGCATCACCATCGCCTCCGGAAGCCTGACCGGGCTGCCGATCAACCACCGCGACTTCGACTTGCCGGCCATTCCCGTCCATCATCTGACCTGCCCGCATTTCTATCGTTTGGGCGCGGAAGGGGAAGACGAAGCAGCGTTCACCGCCCGGTTGCTTGCCGAACTCCAGAGCGTCATCGAGAGGGAAGGGGCGGACACCATCGCCGCCTTCATCGGCGAGCCGCTGATGGCTGCAGGTGGTGTCATGCCGCCGCCGGCCGGCTACTGGGAGGGTGTCGAGCGCATCTGCCGCGCCAACGACATCCTGATCGTCTCCGACGAGGTGATCTGCGGCTTCGGGCGCCTCGGGACACCGTTCGGCTGCCAGAAATATAGCTTTACACCCGACATCATGACGCTGTCGAAGCAGATCACCTCGTCCTACATGCCGCTTTCCGCAGTGATGTTTTCTGATGCGATCTACCAGGTGCTTGCCGACAATTCGGAAAAGAACGGTGTGTTCGGACACGGTTTCACGGCATCCGGCCATCCGGTTGCCGCGGCGGTCGCGCTGGAAAACCTCGCCCTCATCGAGGAGCGGGACCTCATGGGCAATGCGGCCAGGCTGGAAGCGCAGTTCCAGTCCGGCCTCAGGTCGTTTGCCGATCATCCGCTGGTCGGCGAGGCGCGAGGCGCGGGTCTCATCGGCGCGGTCGAGCTGGTGGCCGACAAGAAGACCCGCAAGCCTTTCGACAAGTTGGGCAGGGCGGGCGCGATCGCCGCGGTCATCGGTCATGACGAAGGGCTGATCTTCCGCGCCATCGGCGACCAGTTGGCCCTTTGTCCGCCGCTGATCGCAACCGCGGACGACGCCCGCGAGATCATGGCCCGCATGGGTCGGACGCTCGACCGGCTGATCGACGCTGTCGCCGCCGAAGGCCTCGCGTGATCGAAAAGCCCGGTCGCCTGACGGCGACCGGGCTCATAAAGGGATCGGACTGGCAAGGAAAGGACGCCGGGTCGGCCCGGTGACGCTTCGTTATTTGACCAGTGCTTCCATCGGAACCGGCTCGGAGATGGTCCATTCGCCGACGATGCTCGGCTTGCCGTTCTTCGTTTCGGCGATCAGATATCTGGCCTTGTTCTGATGGTGCAGTTCGGAGGTGAAGGTGCGGGGACCAAAAAGGGTCGGCTCGTCCTTCATCTTTTCTAGCTCCGCAACGACGGCGTCGGCATCCGTAGTGCCCGCGCGCTCGACCGCCTTCGCCCAGACGTCGATCATGGAATAGCCCGGATAGACGTATTGGCTGGACGGGTCGGTACCGGTCTTCTCCTTGTAGACGGTGTTGAACTTCTGAACGTCCGGATTGGGGTCGTCGCCATAGATCGAGCCCTGCACGGGCACGAAGAAGTTCGACAGGTCCGGCACCGCCGACAGCCAATAGCTGCCGTCGACGCCCGAGCCATTGAGGATCATGGAGTTGATACCGGCGGCGCGCAGTTGCTTGATCGCCGAAACGGCGCCCGGCATCATCGTGCAGAGCATGATCGCGTCAGGCTCTTCGGGCAGCGACTTGATGCGGGTGATCTGGGCCGCGATCGAGGCGTCGTCGTTCTTGAAGGTATCCTCGCCGACGAGCTTGGCGCCCTGGGTTTCGAGCTTTGGCATCATCCAGTCGAAACCGTCGCAGATGCCTTTGTTGTACTCGGTCCAACTGTCGAGCAAACGGTAGAAGCTCTTCGCGCCCTTTTCCTTGTAGGCCCATTCGGCCATTGTTGCGCCCTGCACGGCAGCAAGGACCGATGCCGAGAAGCTGTGCGCGCCGACGCCCTGGATGCCCGCCTTGACCGACTCGGCGCACAGGAAGAAGGACACGAGACCGGCGTCCTCGGCTGCAAGCGCCGCCGGCGCGCCGAAGTCGTAGTCACAGGAGACGACCACCAGGTCGGCGCCCTCGTCGATGACAGTCAGGCCAGCCTTTGCGCCCTCCGCACGGTCCGACTTGGTGTCAGCATTGACCACTTCAATCTGCTTTCCGAGGAGACCGCCGGCGGCGTTGATCTCGCCGATGCGGATCATCGCCGCATCCTGCGCCGGCTTGTCGTAGGCTTCCATGAAGCCGGAAGCGCCGGTTGCGAAGCCGACAACGATCCTGTCGTCGTCGGCGAGTGCCGGATAGGCGGCCAGCGTGGTCGCCAGAACTGCTGCGAGCATTCCTGTTCTGTATGTCATTGACGTCTCCTTTTTATGCCGGACGGTTTCCTCTCCGCCGGCTATTTGTTGCGATTGCCACGGAACAAAGTGATCTCGCGGTTGCCGATCAAACCTGCCGGCCTGAGCGCGAGGATCACGATCATGATGACGCCGAGGGCGATCTCCTGAAGCCCCTTGGGCAGGGCAAAGGTGACGGTGCCGATCGGGACACCCGCCTCCAGCCAGCGCAGCGCCTGGATGAGTGCGGAAAGAAGAACGACCCCGATCACCGCGCCGGAGAGGCTGTTCATGCCGCCGACGACGAGCATCGACAGCGTGGTGAAGGTGAGGCCGAGATAGAAGGTGTCGGGCGTGACGACGCCGATCGAATGGGCCATCAGCGCGCCGCCCAGCCCCATCACCACGCCGGAGATGGCGAAGGCGACGAGACGCTCCTTTGGAATGTCGACGCCGGAGGCCGCCGCTGCGGTCGGTTCGTCGCGGGCGGCGCGCAGCGCCAGTCCCGAGCGGGATATGGCATGGGCCCAGGCAATGAAGATCGCGATGATCGAGGCAGCGACATAGGGCCAGATGGTGCGCACGATCGGAATGCCGACCACCGACGACGTGGCGCCGGTCACATCCTCCCAGTTGGAGTAGACCGTGTTGATCATCGCCAGTACCGCGAAGGTGGCGATCGAGGCGGCGATTCCGGACAGCCGCATCAGCACGCGCCCGAAGACGAGGGCCGCGAGGCCCGCGAAGAGCGCCGCCAGTGCCGCTGACTGCCAGTAGGGCAGGCGCATCTCCAGCAGCCACTCCGGAAGCCCGGGCAGGGAATTGCGTTTCATCAGCGGGTTGATGGTCAGCCATGCGGTGGCATAGGCGCCGAGGCAGGTGAAGCCGATGTGCCCGAAGCTGAGCACGCCGGAGTTTCCTATGAAGACGTAGAGCCCGACGACCAGGATGACGCGGACGAACACGTCGATGACGGCCTGGTTGAACGGCTTGGACCCGGTCAGCACCGTCAGGCCAGCGATGGCGAGGATCAGCAGCGACAACAGGATCGGTGTCATGATCGTGCGCCGCGCAAGCGCGAAGCGGCGCGGCTTGCGGGTAGAGGAGAGTTCGAGAGGAAGGGCGGGAGCGGTTGCAGTGGTGGCCATGGGATCAGACCCTTTCCCGGGTGCCGCGTGCGGCGATCAGCCCCTGGGGACGGAAGAGGAGAACGAGGATGACGGCGCCGTAGACGAAGGCGTCGCGGAACGGACGCGCATCCACCGGCAGCATGACCTGCATGACGACGGAGGCGGCTCCGAGCAGGAAACCTGCAAGCACTGCGCCGCCGAGGCTGCCGAGGCCGCCGATCACGGTTGCGATGAAGGCCATCAGCATGATCGAGGCACCCATCTGGATATCTGCCGTGCCGGTCTGGCTGCCGAAGATAAGCGCGATCGCCCCGGCCAGGGCTCCCGAAAGGGCAAAGGCGCCCATGATCACTCGGTTTGCCCTGACGCCGAGCATGCGCGCCATCGAGAAGTTTTCAGCCGCCGCCCGCATTTCCAGTCCAAACCGCGTCCGGCGCAGGAAGAGCGACAGCCCGACCAGGATCAGTACGGTTGCGATGATCGTGATCAGCTGGAGCAGGGGGAGCCGCGCTCCGAAGATTTCCACCGGCTGCGACAGCATCGGCAGGAGCGAGATCGATTTCGGTCGGCTGGTGAAGAGCATCAGCAGGAAATAGCGGATGACGAAACCGAGCGCGAAGGAGGCGATCATCATCGTCGCCGGACTGGCGCGACGGAAGCGACGGAAGACGGCGATCTCGCACAGGACCGAAAGGCCTGCACCGACGGCGAGGACAAGGGGCACCAGCAGATACCAGGGAAGCTGACCGGCGAAAACGATCGCCATTGCATCTGTCGACGGCCACAGGAGGGCGAAGATGCAGAATGCGATGACGTCCCCATGGGCGAAGTTCACAAGCCGCATGACGCCGAAGATCAGCGCGATGCCGAGGGCGCCGAGTGCGTAGAGTGAACCGAGGGACAGCGAGTCGAACACGATCTGAAGCATGTCAATGGTCCTCGTAACCGAAGTAGGCGGCCTGCATCGCTTCGCTGTTGCCAAGCGTGCGCGCGTCGCCGTCCAGCACGATCTCGCCCCCGCGCATCAGAATCATGCGTCCGCCGACCATGACGGCTCGGGTGGAACTCTGCTCGACGATGAGAAGGGTCAGCCGGCGCTGGGTCTGGAGATCGATCAGTCGCTCGTAGACCTGGTCGGTGATGTTGGGCGCCAGCCCGAGAGACGGCTCGTCTATGGCGATCAGGCGTGGATTGGTCATCAATGCCCGAGCGATGACGAGCATCTGCTGCTGGCCGCCGGAGAGGAGGCCGGCCTGGCCGTTGCGACGCTCCTTGAGGATCGGAAAGGTGTCATAGACGGCTTCGAGCTCGCTGGCTGCGCGGGTCCGCCAGCCACGCTCCCGGGCGTGCATCCCGGTACCGACGAGCAGGTTTTCCTCGATGGTCAGCGAACCGAAGACATCGCGCCCCTCGGGGACCATAGAGAAGCCGAGACGGGCAATGTCTTCCGGCGCTCGGCCGGTGGTCTCCTGGCCGGTGAAGTCGATGCGTCCGGCCGCCGGTGGCGTGACGCCTGCGATCGCCCGCATCAACGACGACTTGCCGGCGCCGTTCGGGCCGGTGATGAACAGAATTTCTCCTTCCTGCATCGAGAAGGAGGCGCCCCTGACGGCAGTGAGCCGGCCGTAGCGGACAGCGATGTCGGAGACCGCGAGAATGCTCATTGCAGGGCCTCCACGACCGGCAGGCCGGCTTCGGCGGCGGTGCCCATATAGGCGTGCCGCACCCTTTCGCTGCCGCGAATTGCAGCGGGCGTTCCCTCCTCGATCACGGCGCCCGAGTCGAGCACCACAATATGGTCGCAGAGGCCCAGAACGAGGCCGACGTTGTGTTCGATGATCAGTACGCCGCAGCCGAGGTCGCGGGCGATGCGCCGTACCAGCGCGGAAAGATCGGCCGCTTCGTGGCTGCTCATGCCGGCGGCGGGCTCGTCGAGGAGAATGTAGGCGGGCCGCCCCATCAGCGCGCGACCGATCGCGACACGGCGCTCGTCGGTGTACGGTAGGGTGCCGGCGATGCGCGCGCCGAGCGGACTGATACCGATCCATTCCAGCATGGCTTCGGCTTCCGCGACGGCGGCGCGCCGGCTCATGCCGAGCCCGACGCCGGTGACTTCGAGATTGTCGATGACCGCCAGGTCGCGGAACAGGCGGCCGCCCTGGAAGGTCCGGGCGATACCGCGGCGGCGAACCTGATGCGGCTTCAGGCCGCCGAGCGGCGTGCCGTCGAGCTTGACGGCGCCTTCGGTTGCCGCCTGAAAGCCGGTCAGTACGTTGACGAGCGTCGTCTTGCCCGCACCGTTCGGGCCGATCAGCCCGCTGATATGGCCCGGGGTGATGTCGAGCGTGACCGACGACAGCGCCTTTAGCCCTGCGAAGGCGACGGAGACGTTTTCCGCGCTGAGATGACCCATGTCCCCTGTTCCTTGTGTTGCCGATGGAAAGGGCATGGCGAATCCGGCCGTGTTCCGGCCTGTGGATATCGCGATGTTCCCCTGTCGGTTCCGGCGATCTCTTCGGACCGCTCGGATGCCAAATTCACGCCGTTTAACGGTCTCGTCTTGTCGTTGCGCGCGCCGGATCTTGTTCCCTGGCGCGGCGAAGGGCCGGCTTTGGCCGACCGAACCCCTCCCTGCTCCGGTTCCTCTCCCGGAGACCTGCCCCGCCCGCCTCAGGCGGTCAGGTATTCTTCTGCCCTGGCAAGGGCGGCCCGGCGGTCGGCGCGCGCGACGAGGGCATCCTCGAGGCTGACCGGCACGAAGCGGGCGGGCGTATGCGGCTGCATTTGGGCGATGCGGTCCATGTCGGCCGAGATGACCACACCGAGCATCATGTAGCCGCCGCCGGACACCGCGTCGCGGTGGAGAACGATCGGCTCCGTGCCGCTCGGCACCTGCACAGAGCCGTACGGATAACAGGCATCGACGATGTTGGACGGATCGGAGCCGGCGCCGAACGGCTGCTCGCGCGGCATGAATTCCAGCGGCGTGCCACCACGGAAGCGATAGCCGATGCGGTCGGCCTCGGGGGCTACCTTCCAGGTTTCCTCGAAGAAGCGCTTGCCCGCAGTTTCCGTGATGCGGTGCCAGTAGATGCCCGGGAGCATTCTCAGTTCCGAAGGTGCTGCGCCGTTTCCGCGAAGTCCGGGAGGCAGAGACCGCCCGGCCTTGCCTATGCCGGCCCCGATCGGCAGTTCGTCGCCAGTCTTCAGCGTGCGTCCCTCGAAACCGCCGAGGGCGCCCAGAACATAGGTCGAGCGCGATCCCAGCACGACCGGGACGTCGATGCCGCCGGAAATCGCGATATAAGCCCGCGCGCCAGACTTCAGGTAGCCGAAGGAGAGGCGGTCGCCTGCGTTGACCGCGAAGCTTTCCCAGGTCGGCCGCTCCTCGCCGTTGACCTTGGGCGGCAGCTCGCCACCGGTGACGGCGATGACCGCCGGTGCGGTGAACTCGAGCTCAGGACCCATGAAGGTGGCCTCGAGCACGGCGGCTCCGGGGTCGTTGCCGACGAGAAGGTTGGCGATGCGGGTGGCGAACCGGTCCATACCGCCACCCTCGGGAATGCCGACATGATAGCAGCCGGGTCGGCCGAGATCCTGGACCGAAGTGGCAAGGCCGGGAGTAATTACCTTAACGGCCATCGAGAAGCTCCATCAGTTGGGCATTGGTGCCGTAAATGTCGCGGTTGAAATCGGTGAGGCTGAAGGTGCAGTCGCGAACCGTCGGCTGCCAGCGGTTGGCGTCGATCTCCTCGAGCGTCGCGTCGTATTCGTCGCGGCTGATCGCCTTGAACTTGACAATGTCGCCCGGCTTGAAGAGGCACATCTCGTCCGTCAGGTAGCGGACCTTGCGCGCCGGGTCGTAGATGGGAGCAGGAGTGACGCCGTACATCTGGTAGCCCCCGGCGCCACGCACCGAATAGATCGCCGCAAAGCAGCCGCCATGGCCGACCGTGAGCTTCGGCGTGTCCGTGCGGGGACGCAGGTACTTCGGAGCCTCGATCTGCTTCTTGCGCTCCACCATCTGGTAGAGCCACGGCAGACCGGCGACGAAGCCGACCATCGAAACGAACCAGGGCTGGCCGGAATAGGCGGCGATGAATTCCTCAATCGTGTCGTAACCGTTGATCCGCGCCGAATATCCGAGATCCGTCGTGCTCGGGTCCTGGTGGCGCTCGCGGAAGCGCATGCAGGTCTCGTGCGTCCATGGATCCTGGAAAAAGACGGGAAGCTCGATGATGCGGGTTTTCAGCGATGCGTCGGACTTCGACGCCGCTTCCTCCATCGAGGCCAGTTCCTTGAGCAGGTCCCGGGGCGCGATGACGTCGGGGTCGAACCGGATCTGGAAGCTGGCATTGGCCGGGCAGGTTTCGGTGACACCGCGGATGGCGGCTTGCCGCACCGCATTGATCATCGAAAGGCCGGTGAAGAATGAGGCGAGAGACATTTCCTCGGACACTTCGCCGAAGATGTGTTCGTCACCGCCGAAGTTGAAGCGTATCGACATCGGTTCCCCTTCTCAGCCGGCGAGCGCCGCTGCGTTTTCGGTAAGCCAGCCTTCCAGCCAGCGGGTGTGCACGTCTCCCGCCTGCACCGAAGGATCGGCTGCAAGCGCGAGAAAGAGCGGCTTGGTGGTTTTCATCCCGGCGATGTCGAGTTCGCGCAGCGCCCGCGCCAGCCGGACGATTGCCGCCTCCCGCGTCTCGCCATGCACGATGAGCTTCGCCAGAAGGGAATCGTAGAAGGGCGGCACCTGGTAGCCATCGTAGATCATGGAATCGAAGCGGACGCCGGGGCCGCCCGGAATGCGAAGGTCGCCGATCTTGCCGGGGAAAGGTGCGAAGTCCCTGGCCGGGTCCTCGGCGTTGAGCCGCACTTCGATGGCGTGGCCCTTGACCGCGATGTCGCCCTGGGCAAGCCGCAGCGGTTCCCCGCCGGCAATGCGCAGCATTTCCGCCACGAGGTCGATGCCGGTAATCGCTTCCGTCACCGGATGTTCCACCTGGATGCGGGTGTTCATCTCGATGAAGTAGAACCGGTCGGCCGCGTCGTCGTAGAGATATTCCACCGTTCCGGCACCGGAGTAGCCGACGGCCTTTGCAAGCGCCACCGCCGACGCGCAGAGTTCGTCGCGCAACGTATCCGACAGGGCGCGCGAGGGCGCTTCCTCCCAGACCTTCTGGCGCCGGCGCTGCAGCGAGCATTCGCGCTCGTAGCAATGAACGGCATTCGTCCCGTCGGCCAGAACCTGCACCTCGATATGGCGGGCACGGCCGATGACCTTTTCCATGTAGAGGCCGCCGTCGGCAAAGGCGGCAAGCGCTTCGGCCTGTGCCTGCGGGTATGCCTGCTCGAATTCGGCAAGCGAATTGGCGATGCGGATGCCGCGCCCGCCACCGCCGGCAGCTGCCTTGATCATCACCGGAAAGTCGGTCTGCTGCAGCACCTCGCGCGCCGCCTCGATGCTTTCGACCCGTCCGGCGGATCCCGGAACGACGGGAACGCCGGCGGCAGCGGCGGCTGCGCGCGCCGAAACCTTGTCGCCCATCAGGCGGATCGCATTGCCGGAGGGGCCGACGAAGACGAGACCCGCGGCCGTCACGGCGTCCGAAAATTCCGCATTTTCGGCGAGGAAGCCGTAGCCGGGATGAACGCTGTCGCAACCGGTGTCGTGGGCGGCGGCGAGCAAGGCTTCGATGTTCAGATAGGACTTCTTCGCAGCCGGCGGGCCGATGTTGACGGCGTCGTCGGCGAGCTGGACATGCAGTGCATCGGCATCGGCGGTGGAATAGACAGCGACTGTCCTTATGCCGAGGTCCTGTGCCGCGCGGATGACGCGCACCGCAATCTCGCCGCGATTGGCAACCAGCAGCTTCTTGAACATCAGCCGAGTTCCGCCAGCGGTGCTCCGGCCATGACCGGATCCTCGTTGTCGACCAGGAAGGAGATGCCCGCACCGGCAATTTCCGACTTTATCTCGTGGAAGGACTTCATCACTTCGACGAGACCGATCACGTCGCCGATGGCGACATCGTCGCCGTCAGCTTTCAGCGGAGGCTGACCGGGTGCCGCGCTGCGATAGAAGGTCCCGGGAAGGGGGGAAAGAATCTGTGTCATGACGAGATCTCCGAATCCGACGATGCGAGGTGATGCAGGCAATGGAACCGCCGCTCGGGCGGTCGAAGATGTCAATGCCAGGGCGCGATCGCGCTCCGGACGGCCTTGGCAATATCGATGGCGTTCGGAGTGTCGGAATGCACGCAGATCGTTTCGCATCCGACCGGGAACAAACTGCCGTCGATTGCCGTACCCTTCTTGTCCTGAAGGGCGCGGACGCAGCGCTCGGCCATCAAGCCGGGGTCCATCGCCTCATGCTCGCGCGTGACGATGAGCGAGCCGCCCGGCGCGTAGGCGAGGTCCGCATAGAATTCCGGAATGAAGGCGACGCCCCGCTGCTGGTAGATCTTTTCGTGCATCGTGCCGGTCATGCCGAACAACGGCACGCCGAAGATTTCGGCGGCATCACAGATCGCATGCGCGACCTCTTCCTGCCGGGCGGCCATGCCGTACAGGCTGCCGTGCGGCTTGATGTGATGGAGCTGCATGCCTTCCGCCATGAGGAAGCCGAGCAATGCGCCGACCTGATAGATGACCGAATTGGCGACCTCGTCGCGGCTCATCTTCATCTCTCGCCGGCCGAAACCCTGGAGATCGGGGAGCGAGGGATGTGCTCCGACCTTGACGCCATGCTTCTTCGCCCGCCGAACGGTGGTGCGCATGTGATCGGGATCGGAGGCATGGAAACCGCAAGCGACGTTCGCGACGTCGATCAGCGGCATCATCCCGGCGTCGTCACCAAGCCGATAAAGGCCAAAGCTTTCCCCCATGTCACAGTTCAACGTGACCGTCATAGATTTCGTACCCCTAATTAAGCTGCCGTCTTTGCGGCGTTGCACAATTCTTGTCGCAGCTTTTCCATCTTGTGAAATAGTAATTTTTTTAATGTAATATCAGAAAAAGAGATAATTCGGATGAGGGGCGCAGCGCGATGGCCATCACATTGAAACAATTGGATTATTTCATCGCGACGGCCGAAAGCGGGCAGGTAAGCCATGCGGCCGTCGATCTCAATATCTCCCAATCGGCAGTCACCACAGCGATCAAATCGCTTGAGGAGGAGCTTGGTGTGCGGCTTTTGGAGCGGACCCATGCGGGTGTCAGGCTGACCATGGAGGGCGCGCGTTTCCTCGAACATGCGCGTGTCATCACGGGCGCCGTCGCGGCTGCGGTACGCACGCCGCTGCGGGAGCAGGCCGGATCGTCCGGCAAGTTGAGAATCGGGATGACCTACACGGTCGCCGGCTATTTCATGTCGAAGTATTATGCACGCTTCCGCAAGACGTATCCCCAGATGACAGTCGAGATAAAGGAACTGCCTCGCCCGGCACTCGAGCGGCAGTTGGTGCAGGGCGACCTCGACATCGGGCTGATGCTGGTCTCCAATCTCGCCAATTCGGAGGAGCTGGAACAGGAACTCCTCCTGCGGTCGAGCCGCCGGCTCTGGCTCTCGGCGGATCATCATCTTCTTGTGAAAAATGAAATCAGCATGGCCGACGTCGCGCAGGAGGACTACATCGTGCTGACCGTCGACGAAGCAAGCAAGACCGCCTCGCGCTACTGGGATGCCGTCGGACTGGCGCCCCGCGCCGTCCTGACCACAAGTTCCGTCGAGGCTGTACGTTCGTTGGTCGCTGCGGGCGTCGGCGTAACGATCCTGTCCGACATGGTCTATCGTCCCTGGTCTCTCGACGGGCAGCGTATCGAACTTCGCCGGCTGATCGAGCCGGTTCCGAGCATGGATGTCGGCCTGGCCTGGGCGCGGGCCCGCCCCATAGCTTCAGCGGCTCAAACCTTTCGGGCCTTCATGTCCGTCACCATGGGCGGCGGCGGGTGAGGCTGTTTGGCCCGTGGAATGTGTGGAGACGGCGGATACAGGTTGATTGCGGTGGTCGGCCAGGTGTTGAGGAGCGGGTAGGTGGCGGCTGCACTGGCGGCGACGCCTTGACCATGCCGAACGTTCCATCTGGCCCGGGCGCGACACCTGCGCGCCTGGCAGCCACGACACGCAGAGCATGTCCACTGTGGTCCGAGGCTGCAACCGCTTGCGGACGTGACGGATGCCATGTGTGAGGTTCCGACACGGTACTGGAATGACGAATCTCTGCTGATTCAGGCCTGGGATCGCGAGCCGTCGCACGTCTTTCCGATCGGTGGTCAACCCGCGAAGTTTCCTGCGCGCGTGTAACGCTCTCTTAAAGCTCCACTAGGAGTATAGTGCCCCGATGCCGCGGTTTGCAGCGAGGCGAAGGGGAGGCGAAGGGAGGCGGGATGTACGTTTTGAAACGCGATCAGCATCTGGTGCCGAACTGGGCGAGCAACGCCGCGCTGGACATCCTGAGGATCGGTTATTCCGATCGCTTTGTTCCCCAGCTCATGCCTGACATGCTGCGTATCGCCGCGACGGTTCCGGTTCACGGGCTGGCGCCCAGTGCGGCCCTCTACCTGCGAGAGCAATCAAGCGAAACCGCAGCCTTGGCGGGCTGCTACAATCTTGACTGGACGATGCTGGAGACCACCGTACCTTGCGGTGGAAGCACCGTCTACGGCGAACGCGACCCGCGCAGCGGCCTGTTTACCGCCGCCGTTCCCATAACCCGGGATATGGAAGAGACATGCGGCGTGCTGCGGCTCTATCGGACGGACCCGCGTCCCTTTGATGCCGCTGAAGATGAGGCGCTGGGCTATATCGCTCGCCATATCGAGCTTGTGATCCACCGGCGCCTGGCGCAGGATGGAAGCCGGAAGGGGCCGCTTCAGCGTGCGATTGGCCACAAAGCACAGCGCAAGGTGTTCGATATCCTTGCCGCCACGGTCGAGAATTTCCCCGGCGGCCTCTGTGCCATCGAACCGGATCTCACGGTTTCGATGACCAATCGGCGGTTCTACGAGCTGCTCGCCTTGCCCGAAGAGCGTTTCCCGCCGGGAGTCAACTTCGCCGACATCCTGCGTTTTAATGCGTTGAGGGGCGAATATGGCTCCGGCGACGTCGATGAACTTGTGGCGACCCGGGTGCGTCACGCGCGGCTCTTTCTCGAACACAGCTTTGAACGTGAGACGCTCGCCGGGGTGGTCGTTGAGGCGCGCACGGCGCCGGTGCCCGGCGGTGGCTGCATTCTCATCTATGTCGACGTTACCGCGCGCAAGAAGGCCGAGCGTGACCTCATGCAGCACCGCGACACCCTTGAGGAAATCGTCCGTTGCCGCACCGCGGAGCTCGCCAGCCAAGCTGAGGAGCTCGAACGGATGTTGGCTCAGGAGCGTCAGATCAACGAGTTGCAGCGCCAGTTCGTCGCCATGACCTCGCACGAGTTCCGCACGCCGCTCGCCATCATTGATGGCGCGGCTCAGCGCCTCGTGCGGCGCAAGGACGGCGCGACACCGGAATTCGTGGCGGACAAGGCTGACCAGATCCGCAGCTCCGTGTCGCGCATGCTCGAACTGATGGAGAGCATCCTCGCTGCCGGTCGCCTCGACCACGGCCGGCTCACCATTACTCACGGTGACTGTTCGCTCTCCGACATCATTGCAACCTGCTGCAGCCGCCAGGCAAGGATCAAGAAGTCGCACCGCTTCCTGCGCGACCTCGACCGCCTGCCCCCGTCGATGTCAGCCGACCGCACGGCGCTGGAGCAGGTTTTCGACAATCTTCTATCCAATGCCGTAAAATACGCGCCGGATGCACCGAATGTTCACATCACCGGTTGGCAAGAGAGGGATTGGGCCTACGTCTCGGTACGCGACGAAGGCATCGGCATCGATCAGGACGACCTGCCGCGCATGTTCCAGCGGTATTTCCGGGCGCGCACGTCGACCGGCATTGCCGGCACCGGCATCGGACTCAACTTTGTCAAGCAGATTGTGGAGATGCACGGCGGGGCGATCGAGGTGACAAGCAGCCGGGGACAGGGAACGACGTTTACGGTCGCCCTGCCGATCGCTGCGACGCAAGGTAGCAGTGACCAGTTTCACACAATCAAAACCGCCTAGTGTGCGACTGATCGAAACCGTTCGAATGGAATGAGGTGCCGGAAGAATGATAACGATTCTGTGTATCGACGATGAGGCGGACATCCGCGAGCTGATCGTCGAGGAACTCGCGGATGCGGGCTTCGCCACGCTGGAGGCTGCGAACGGTCGTGAGGGCCTTGAGCTCCTGCTGGCGAAATGGCCCGACATCGTGATCTGCGACATCACCATGCCGGAGATGGACGGCCACCAGCTCATCGCCACCATCCAGTTGAACCACCCCGAACTCTCCAATATCCCCTTCATCTTTCTGACTGCGATGACGGACAAGGAGAACATGCTGGCCGGGCTCAGGGCCGGCGCTGCCGATTACCTGACGAAGCCTATTGATCTCGACATTCTCATGGCCAAGATCTCCGGCTGTGTGACGCGACTTGAGAACGATCGTCTGGCTGGCCGCGCGTTCTGAGCGACCGTGTGCTCGGCAGCATTTTCTGGACCAGTCGAAAACCAAGGGAAACGGGAATACCGCCAAAGCGCGTCGGCGATGGCCGTGGTGGAGAACGGCGTTGCTCCCCACCGGACCTGCCGGTTAACGGAACGGCGCCCAAAAGGTTCTTCCGCCGACGCACCACTTGCGGCACAATAGCCGAAGCACGAACACGCTACACGTGCCGAACGCAATTGCGATGAGGACAGGTCATGCTGCCGGACTTTCGGATGCTGTTCGAGTCTGCCCCCGGCCTGTATCTGGTTCTCGACAGGCACCTGGTGATCGTGGCGGCAAGCGACGCCTATCTGAGCGCCACGATGACGGACAGGACCGCAATAATCGGTCGCAATATCTTTGACGTCTTCCCGGACAATCCCGACGATACGGCCGCGACCGGAACGAGAAATCTCGGAGAATCGCTGCAACGGGTTCTTGAAACCGGAGCCGGCGACACGATGGCTGTCCAGAAATATGACGTGAGGAGGGCCGACGGCAGCGGATTCGAGGCGCGGTTCTGGAGCCCCTTCAACAAGCCCGTGTTCGATGAATACGGCAAGGTCGCCTATGTGATCCACAGGGTCGAGGATGTGACCGAGTTCATAGGCCTGAAACACAAGGACAGCGCACAGATCGAGGTGAACGATGAATTGCGCAGTCGTGCGCAAAAAATGGAACTGGAAATTTTCCAGCGTGCACAGGAGGTCGCCGAGGCAAACCGCAAGCTGCGCGATCTCGACAAGCTCAGGACCGACTTTTTCGCCAATGTCAGCCATGAACTGCGCACGCCGCTCACCCTTATCCTCGGTCCCGTCAGAAAGGTTCTTTCGACTGCGTCGTTGTCATTGGCCGCTCGCAGTGATCTCGAGATTGTCGAACGAAATGCGTTGATCCTGCTTGGGCAGGTGAACGACCTGCTCGACGTGGCGAAGCTCGAGGCCGGCAAGTTTGATCTCATTTACGCGCGCTTGGATGCCGCACGGTTTTCAAGAACTCTGGTGTCGAACTTCGAGAGCATGGCGCGCGAGCGCGGCATCTCTTTCCAGGCGATTGCGCCAGCCAGTCTGGACATCGAGGTTGATGTCGAAAAGCTGCAACGGATCCTGCTCAATTTGCTGTCGAACGCCTTCAAGTTCACCCCTCCAGGCGGCCGGGTGCAGCTTTCCCTCGAGCGCGTCGGCGAGCAGGCCGCCTTTCATGTTGACGATACCGGTCCGGGCATCCCCGAGGAGGATCGCGGTGTCGTCTTCGAGCGCTTCCGGCAACTCGACGCCGGCAAGCGGCGAATGAAGGGCGGAACCGGGTTGGGCCTTGCCATTGTCAAGGAATTCACGTCGTTGTTGCGAGGCAGCGTTCGGGTCGAGGCCAGCTTGCAAGGTGGCGCGCGCTTCAGCGTTGCGCTTCCCCTCGTCGCGCCTGCTGGATTTGCAGTCGCTGAAAACAACGATCAGGCGCAACGGTTTTCCGAACCGGATGCGCTTGGCCATGAATTGGCAAGGATTCCGGGCAACGCGGCAGATTTGCCAATACCGGATACCGGCGCCGTCATTCTCGTCGTCGACGACAACGCGGACATGCGCAGCCATGTCGCTGGCCTGCTTGCGGGACGCTAT
The DNA here is from genome assembly GCF_021555155.1 of Rhizobium alarense. Lineage (GTDB taxonomy): Bacteria > Pseudomonadota > Alphaproteobacteria > Rhizobiales > Rhizobiaceae > Rhizobium_D > Rhizobium_D alarense. The sequence goes on along the minus strand of NZ_JAKGBU010000014.1, from coordinate 6,310 downwards.
CGTGTGGAAACGGCGGTCGACGGCGGCGCGGGGCTCGACGCCGCCCGCCAGCTTATCCCGGACCTCATCGTCACCGACGTCATGATGCCGGTTATGACAGGCGACGAGATGGCGCGGACATTGCTGGACGACCCGGTCACGAAAGATATCCCCATCCTGATGCTGACCGCGAAGATGGACGATCCGCTGAAGATGGAGCTTCTTCGGGAAGGCGTTCGCGACTATATTGCAAAGCCGTTCTCCGCGGAGGAATTCACGGTCAAGGTAGAGCAGCTGATTGCCGAGCGTCGGAAGGTGGCGGCCGACCGAGCGATCCTCGTCGAAAGGCTCTTGCGGTCGAACCGGGACCTTGAACGGTTTGCCTATGCCACGGCCCACGATCTGCGTTCCCCGTTGCGTTCCATCGATGTCCTGGCGGAGTGGATCGACCAGGACACCGCCGGGATATTGCCCGAGCAAAGCGCAGAACACCTGCGGAAATTGCGTGGCCAGACCCGTCGGATGGAAAGGCTCCTCCAGGATATTCTCGACTACGCCAGGATCGACCCGCGCGGTGGGGCAGCCGGCGACCAACACGTCGACGGCGTCGCACTCGTTCAGGACGTTGTCAATCTGGTCGACCCTCCGGCTGACTTCGTCGTGAACGTCGACGAACGATTCAACGGGATTCCGCTTCCGCGCATGCCGCTTCAGCAGATTTTCCACAATCTGATTCACAATGCCGTCAAACATCGTGGCGGCTGCGGCGGCCGGGTCGATATCGGCGTTTTCGATCTCGGCGAGCGATTCGCCTTCACCGTCGAGGACGACGGACCGGGCATCGATCCAAAATACCATCAAAAAATCTTCGAGATGTTTCAAACGCTGAAACCACAATCAGAAAAAGACGGAAGCGGAATGGGTCTGGCGCTGATCAAGAAGTACATTGACGCGCATGGTGGCCGCATCACCGTGGAATCGGAGCCCGGAAAGGGAGCCCGATTCTGTTTTACGTGGCCCAAGGCGGCACCCGGACACGGAGGATATGAAGCGAAATGACGGACGGGCTCATCGACGTGCTCATTGTCGAAGACAACGAAATCGACACGGAAGCCGTGAGACGCGCCTTCCGGCGGGCAGACTTCGCCAATCCGACGCACAGCGCCTGCGACGGCGAGGAGGCTCTCGACATGCTTCGGGGCAGCCACGGTCGTCCGAAGCTGCCGCAGCCATGCCTCATTCTGCTGGACATCAACATGCCGCGGATGGACGGCATCACGCTGCTCGAGGAATTGCGCGATGATGCCGAGTTCAAGAAAAGCATCGTCTTCATGCTAACCACCTCGGGATATGAGACCGACCGAAAGTCCGCCTACGAGAAGAATGTCGCGGGCTACTTCCTGAAGGAGAATCTTGGCGCCCTGGTCGAGACGTTGAAGCCCTATTGCCGAGGCAATGAATTCCCCTGTTGACCAGATTAAAGGGGTCGATCGGCCGCTCGACGAAGTCCGCCAACGCGTTCGAAATGACAGACAGGTGCGGAACGGTGTGTCTACGAAACTCGAGGCTGGTCGACCCGGCGGTTTGATGGTGCGATGTTTCCGAGCTGTCGCGCGTATCCCGTACCAAGCCGGAGATCGCGTTCGGCGGGCAAAGCCGTGCTGACGGCGGGCGTCTTTGCGCAGGCTCACCCGCACGACGCCCTCGGGGTTGCGTCTGGACAGTCGTCATCTCAAGGACTTATGATCACGATCCCGATCAATGCGACGCTCACACATGAATATGGTCAAGCCGCCTTCGCCGCCTGAGAGCGGCCGCGAGGACAGAATCCAGTCGAATCCGGTGCGGCTCGGCGCGCGCTTGAAGCTTGCCCGCCAGACGCGGGGGTTGACACTGAAGGCGCTGGCGCTGGCCGCCGATTGCTCGGAAAGTCTTTTGTCAAAGATCGAGAACGGCAAGGCCTCGCCCTCGCTTCCCATGCTGCACCGGCTGGTGCGCGCGCTCGATTCCAACATCGGCTGGATGTTCGAGGAGACCGATGGCGAGGAAGGCGTGGTGTTTCGCGCCGGCACCCGCCCTCTCATTACGCTTGATCCGCTGCGCCGCGGCGAGGGCATCTCGCTCGAGCGCATCATTCCCTATTCGACTGGCCATCTGCTCCAGTGCAACATCCACCACATCGATGCGGGCGGCCAGAGCGCCGGGCCGATCCACCATGTGGGGGAGGAGGTCGGCTATCTGCTGGTCGGCGAAATCGAGCTGATGATCGGCGACAAAACCTTTCGGCTTTCCGCCGGCGACAGTTTCGTGTTCAATTCCGAACTTCCTCACTGGTATCGCAATGTCGGGGAGGAGCGCGCCTCGATCTTTTGGGTCAATACGCCGCCAACCTTCTGATATCGTTATCGAAAGGCCAAAACGTCGATTTCCGTTGACGGGAAATTCAAGTAACTTGACATTAATTCAAGTTACTTGAATAATGCTCCTCGTAAATTCCTGTGGCCGCCAGCGGCTTCAAGCAAGGGGAACGTCAAAATGGGTCGGACCAAATATCTTCTCGGCTGCGCTGCGGCGGCCACGCTGACGCTGATCAGCGCGGCCAATGCCTTCGCCGATACATTCGCACTCGTGACCATCAACCAGCAGGCGCTGTTCTTCAACCAGATCAACGACGGCGCCAATGCGGCGGCGAAGGCCGCTGGCGTCGACCTCGTCATCTTCAACGCCAACAACGTGCCGTCCGCGCAGAACGATGCAATCGAGACCTACATCACCCAGAAGGTCGATGGCATCATTCTCGTCGCGATCGACGTCAATGGCGTAAAGCCGGCGATCACCGCGGCCAAGAATGCGGGCATTCCGGTCATCGCCATCGATGCGCAGATTCCGGAAGGCGACAATATCGCCTTCGTCGGCGTCGACAACACCGCGGCGGGCGGTGAGATCGGAAAGTTCTTCTCCGACTACGTGAAGAGCGACATGGGCGGAACCGCCAAGGTCGGCGTTGTCGGCGCGCTCAACTCCTTCATCCAGAACCAGCGCCTCGACGGCTTCAAGGCGGCGGTGACCGAAGGCGGCCAGAAGGTCGAATTCCTCGACACCGTCGACGGCCAGAACGTGCAGGACGTGGCACTTTCGGCTGCCGAAAACCTGATGACCGCCAATCCCGACATGACCGCACTCTATGCCACCGGCGAGCCCGCGCTGCTCGGCGCCGCTTCCGCCGTCGCCAGCCAGGGCCGCGGCGACAGTATCAAGGTCTTCGGCTGGGACCTGACCAAGTCGGCCATCGACGGCATCGATCAGGGCTTCGTCACGGCCGTCATCCAGCAGGATCCGGCCGGTGAAGGCAAGGCTGCCGTCGAGGCACTTGTCAAGGTGAAGAAGGGCGAGACGATCGAGCCGATCATCAACGTGCCGGTGACGATCGTCACCAAGGAGAATGTCGACGCCTATCGCGCTATGTTCAAGTAAGCCGACCGTCGTTGCCCGGCGAAAAGCCGGGCAGCGTGTTTTTTGGGAAGGGCACTGAACATGACCGATACGCAAGTCAGCCGCGTCCGGATGACCGGCATATCCAAGCGCTACGGCGCCCTGCAGTCGCTCGACAACGCCTCGCTCAACCTCATGCCGGGCGAAGTACTCGGGCTGGTGGGCGACAATGGCGCGGGAAAATCCACCATCAGCAAGGTGCTTTCGGGCGCCGTGATCCCGGATTCAGGCACGATCGAAATCGACGGCAGGCCGGTGTCCTTCACCTCTCCGGCGGAGGCACGGGCCGCGCGCATCGAGATGGTCTATCAGGACCTCGCGCTCTGCGACACGATCGACGTTGCCGGCAATCTGTTCCTCGGCCGCGAGCCGAAACGGCATCTGGCCGGTGTGCCGATGCTCGACAAGAAGGTGATGCACGAGCGGGCGCGCGACATGCTCTCCAATCTCGGCATCGTCATTCCCGATACATGGATGAAGGTGGAAAACCTCTCCGGCGGCCAGCGGCAGTCAATCGCGATCGGCCGCGCAGCGTCCTTCGATCCCTCCGTGCTCATCATGGACGAGCCCACGGCGGCGCTCGCGGTCGCGGAGGTGGAGGCGGTGCTCGAACTGATCCGCGCGGTCTCCCGGCGTGGCGTTTCCGTCATTCTCATCACCCATCGTTTGCAGGATCTCTTCCTCGTCTGTGATCGCATCCAGGTGATGTATGAAGGCCGAAACGTTGCCGAACGGCGCATCGAGGACACCAATATCGAGGACGTCGTCAATCTCATCGTCGGGCGAAAATTCGCCGCCCGTTCCGCCGGCCACCGTCAGGCCAGCCAGCAACAGGAACGAGGTGCTTCCGCATGAGTTCCGAGCCCAACGCCTATTCCAGCCACCCGCCGCGCCTGCGCGAGGCGACCGTGCTCGACAAAATCACCGCGAATGGCGGCGTGATGTCGATCGCGCTGTTCTTCATCGTCTGCTGCTTCTTCTTCGCGGTGACGACGGACGCCTTCCTGACGGCGCCGAACCTGCTCAATATCGTCCGCCAGTCCGCGCCGCTCTTGATTGTCGCCGCCGCGATGACCTTCGTCATCACCACGGGCGGCATCGATCTTTCGGTCGGCTCGGTTCTCGCGCTCACCGCCACCCTTTCGGCGGCCGCTCTGCAAGCCGGCACTCCCTGGCCGCTCGCCATCCTGCTGATGCTGGTGCTCGGCGGCGTGGTGGGGCTGATCCAGGGCTATTTCATCGCCTATGAGCGCATCCCCGCCTTTATCGTGACGCTGGCAGGCCTCTCGGTCATCCGTGGTTTCGCGTTGCTCATCACCGGCGGCTATTCGATCCCCATCGAGCCGACGAGTCCGTTCGTGACGATCGGCCGGGCCTGGGTGTTTGGCATTCCCGCCCCCGCGCTCATCGCCATCGTCGTGCTTCTCGCCGCCTATGTCGCCTTCAACGAAACCCATTTCGGCCGCTATGTCACCGGCGTCGGCGCCAATGCGGAAGCGACGCGACGCGCCGGCGTCAACACGCGAAAAGTCATCCTTTGGGTTTACATCCTGTCGGGCACGGCGGCGGCCGCGGCGGGCGTCATCCTGTCGGCCCGCCTCGGCTCCGGCTCCTCGAATGCGGGACAGGGGTTCGAGCTCGACGTCATCGCGGCCGTGGTGCTTGGCGGCACCAGCCTTTTTGGCGGGCGCGGTTCGCTGGTCGGCACGATTCTCGGGGCGCTCACCGTCGCGGTTCTGGCGAACGGCCTCATCCTGTCGCACCTGTCGCCCTTCTTCACGCCCATCGTCACCGGTTTCATCATCCTGGTCGCGATCTGGCTCAATTTCCGCCTGTTCAAGGGCGGGGCGAAGGGGCGCTGACATGCTCGACCATCTCTTTGCCGAGGAGCCGAAGACGCGCCATGCGATCGGCGTCACCTCCGGCGCCGCCATGACCGTCACCGGTCCCGTGCCGGTGGACGATCTCGGCGTGACGCTGATGCACGAGCATATCTTCCTCGACGGTGCGACAAGCTGGATCTGCCCGTGCCATCCCGACGAGAAGGCGATCGCCGAGCAGAAGGTTGACATCGGCATCATCGGCGAGTTGCGCATGAACCCCTACATGAACCGGGACAATGTCTCGCTCGATGACGGAGACCTCGCGCTCAGCGAACTGAAGCGCTTCCAGGCGCTCGGCGGCTGCACCGTGGTGGAGACGACGAATTTCGGCATCGGCCGCGATGCGGCGGGCCTTGCCCGCATCGCCCGCATGTCGGGGCTTCGCATCATCATGGGCACCGGCTTCTACCTCGAACACACCCATCCCGAATGGCTGAAGGCCATGGATGTCGAGGAGGTGACGCAGTTCATCGTCGATGATGTCGGCGGCGGCGAGAACCAGCCGGAGATCATGGCGGGCATCATCGGCGAGATCGGTGTCAGCCGCCATTTCACGGCCGAGGAAGAAAAATCGCTGCGCGCCTCGGCGCGGGCGGCGCGCATCACCGGCCTGCCGCTCTCCATCCACCTGCCGGGTTGGGAGCGCCTGGCGCACCGCGTGCTCGACGTGGTGGAGGAGGAGGGAGCCGATCCGACGCATACCGTGCTCTGCCACATGAATCCGAGCCACAGCGATCTTGATTACCAGATGGCACTCGCCAGACGCGGCGCCTTTCTGGAATATGACATGATCGGCATGGACTATTATTACGCCGACCAGGATGCCCAGTCACCCTCCGACGAGGAAAACGCCCGCGCCATCGCCGCCCTTGTCGACAAGGGTTTCGGCGATCGACTGCTGCTGTCGCAGGATGTCTTTCTCAAGATCATGCTCACCCGCTATGGCGGCTTCGGCT